>JBJONT010000001.1:0-5771 GCA_046051705.1 Planctomycetota bacterium
CACCCATCAGGATCGTTCCGCCGTCAGGCACGGTAACCGTGGTGCTAACGCTGGTCTGGGAGAAGGATGGTTGTTGGACGGTGATACCTTCGACGATTTCCTCTTCATTGTTGCGGTTGCTCGATGGCAAGCCGCTTGATGGGTTGAGGATGCTCGTACCGGTCTTGGTGCTCTTGCGACCTTGGAAGGTGAATTCGCGGTCGGTTGAGCCGAGTCGGGTGAACTGCGGAAGCATAGTCAATCGGACGAATCGTTTATCGGTTGAGACAACCGGTTGGACGTTCATCTGAGTTCCTTCGCTCAAGACCACGATGATTGGTCGTTGACCGACGGCGAAGTCACCGACGACAGGAGCGTAACCGAGAACGAACGGGCGGGTGGTCGTATCGTTGATCGTACCGATTTGTCCGTCGAACATGGTGACCTTAGGAGCTTGCAGAACGTTTGATCGCTTGTTCCCTTGGGCTGCTTGGAGGAACAAGAACATCTCGATATCGCTAAGGATTGCCACACCGATGGTGCTACCAGCACCGGGGTCGAATCCACCGAAGCTCGGGACCGTTGTTCCGAAGCTACCTTGGCTCAAGCGGATATCGAAGTCAGCCGTTGGAACCAAAGCGTTTGGATCTGTGCTTCCAGCATCGGTTTGCAAACCGATTGCGACTGATGGACCGGAGTCTTCGCGGCCGAACCTGTTGTTGGTGTTGTCATCCAATTGCATCTGGAAGTTCACACCCATCTTCTCGAAGAAGCTATCCGAAAGTTTGATGAAGCGTACTTCGATGGTGACTTGGAGGTTTTGCAACGATCGGAGGCTCTTGAGCAGATCAGCGATTTGCTCGTGAGTTTCTTGAGGTGCGTTAACGATCAAGCTCAGGTTTTGTCGGAATGGGCTCATGGTAGCCGTCCCACCAGCGTTTAGCCAAACGTCTGGAGAGATGGTCGTTTCGATCAATTGCATTAGTTCCGAGAAGTTAGCCATGGACGCACCCCCGAGCACATTGCCTGGGCTGTTGGGGTTCATCGCATCGCCACCGAGCATTGAAAGTCCGGCGTTCATGGTGTTCGCACCTGGCGACATACCTGCGAACTGAGCCAGCACATTCGTGTTCGGATCGATACTTGCCAGCTTCGTGTTGCGAAGCGACATGGCATCTTGCTCTTGCATGTTGACCGCCACAAAGCTGTCTTGAGCTTGGTAGGCTGCTTGTAGAGCTCCGCCCATCCCCGTGTTGTTATCGGTGATGAAGTTCGGGATTGGAATAACCAAGTCCTTCACTGAGTAGGTTTGGCTATACATTTCTTGTTGCATGAACCGGCGGCTTTGGATCTTAACAACTTCGTTCTTGATCACATAAGTCAGGTTCATTGGCTCGAGCATGTTCTTGAGAACATTCTTGAGTTTGATCCGATTCCCGCGAAGATCCAAAGTGATCGGCTGGTCGGAGCGAAGGCCCTCTTCAGCGATCGATGGCTCATCGATCAAGATGATCAGCCCGGTCATTTCCGAGATGGTCTTGAGCGCGTCAGCCAGAGGACGATTTTCGAAGGATGCCGAGAAAGGTTCTTCGAGAAGCTCAAGGATTTGTCGCTCTGAAGGTTGTAGCTTGAGCGATTCGTCGTTGTACTTCTCACGAATCTTCTTCAGGTCGTACCATTCCTTGACGGATGGGAACTGAAGAGGTTTCTCGTCGGTCAGATAGGTTGCCGAAGCGCGTTCCGCGTCGGTGAAGCTATTGACCAGAGCCGATTCTTTCATTCCTTGGATTTCGCGTTGTTCTGCGACACGGCGTTCGATAACCGAACGGCCACGCATCATCGCAGCGATTTCCGAGTTAGGCTTGATCTCCTCAACTTTGCGAGCGATCACTTCAGCTTCGGCGAAGCGTTGATCGTCCATCAATTCGTTGTATTGATCGACCAAGGTTTGGATTTGTGCATCTTCCTTGCCTCGGGTCGAGTCTTCAAGACTGATGCGGTCTTCGATTTGCTTGTTGCGTTGATCGAGTTCGATGGAGGAACGGTTGGTTTCCATCCACGATTCAACGTTGTTGATCACGCGATCGACCATCGCCAACATTTGCTTGCGATAAGATCCATCGACATCGGACTGCGATACGCGAGTACGCAAAGCTTTCAAGCGATCCATCGCTTCGTACGGCTGGTCGTTGACCAATCGTTCCGCGTCAGCGATTTCGCCGGAGACTTCTGCAAACAATCGTTGTTTGCGTTGGACAGCTTCGCGATTCTCGTTAGGAATCCCTGCGACCGCTTCTGGCTCGGTACGGGTTTGCAAATAAGCGAGCTTGTCTTTGAGTTGAACACGGGTGTTCGCGTCGAGCTCTTCTTTCTTTTTCCATGCGTTGGTGAAGGAACTCAAAGCTGCTTCGCGGTTACCCACGGCTAGAGCTTCGATTCCTCTTTCATACCATTGCGAACCGTTGAGATCTTCGACCCCGGTCGCGGCGGATGGTTGGCTATCGCTAGCCATCGCTACGCTCGAATTGTCTTGCTTAGGCTGGTAGACACCCGACTGGACTTGCATTTCTTTATCAGAGATGCCGCCAGCGGTGGCTACGTTGCCAGGCATGTTGCCAGGTAAATTGGACGGATTCGTTCCGAGTGTGTTCGGAGCGGCACCGTTAGCCATTGCACCGTTAGCCATCGGCTTTGCCAAGAGGCTGGCAGCTTGACTGGCAGCTTGGCCCCCGGCTTGTGCCATGGACTTCGGATCGATCCCACGCAATCGCATGGTTCGTTCAATGTCCATTGCGACATCGCGTGGCTTGAGTTGCCCACCGGAGAACTCTCCGTCGGCAACCTTCAAGGCCATGGCTTGGTCGATCCATTTCTTGGCGTTAAGCAAATCCCCCTTCTGCAAAGCCAACTTGGCTTGTGCACTGAGCGCCAACGCTTGTTCCTTGGGGGACATGTTCGCTGGAGCTGGAGGGATGCTTGCACCGGTCGTGGGTGGTAGCAGACTCGGAGTTGTTGGTGGCAATCCGGTTGTCGGCGAATTGGCTGTCGGCGGAAGCCCATTCGCTGAAGCTGGTGGTAGCAGGCCAGGATTGCTGGCCGCAGGTGGATTATTCGGTAGTGGAGGTAGCGTGCTTTGCTGCGCTTGAGCCCACTCTGCATTTGCTGAGACTGTGACGACAACGCCTGACATCAGCATGCTAGGTATGGCTGGCACAACGACAGGCGCAGTCACCGCACAAGCTGCGGTCATAAGCCGAAACGTCCTGAGGGGATATAGGTATTTCAACGCGACACTCCTTTATCGCAACTATTAATGACTAAACGCTCGTCGCATCCGAATCGATTATTCCGATTTTGGAATCTGTATCGATTGGGAATACTCTTCTACACTCGGTATGGTCAAGCTCAAGGTTGAGTCCAATAACCACTTTTCCCGAAATGGTAAAATAGGAACCTTTTCTCTACTTACCCAGCTTTCCCTACTTGGCAAACTTGCCATGATCGGCAAACTCGCAAGTTTGGAAGGTAGGGCTTCAGCGAATCACCGTTCCACCGATGGTGTGCATGGTGGAAGGTTGACTTGCTCGGACTTCAATAGGACTGTTGATCTCTGTTGGAAGCTGCGGTGAGGATGGCAGCGGAACAGGAACAGCAGCGTTTTGATTCATTTGGAACTGGCGTTGGTAGTAGCCAGCCGTCTTTGCGCTTGCCACAGCCGATTGGGTATTACCCAACTGTGAATTAGCATCTTGCGGATTGGTAGATTGCGGACTGATAGGTTGCTGTAAAGCCGCTTGTTGAACGGTCGGCGAAGGTTGTTGCTGATTCATGGTGATAAGGCTGCTTGCAGGAACAACGCCGTTTGCGGGGCCTGCTCCAGTACCACTGGTTTCACCCTTCAAAGCCATCGCTGTGTATCGAGTCACATCTCCACCGCCGTCGGAGACCCAAGCGTTCCAGGCGACTTTGAGTCTTCCAAGTCCTTCGTATCCATACGACTGCGCAACGGCTTGCGGCCAGTTATCGGTCTGCATTCCTTGCTCTAGGAACTGGACGAAACGTCGGGGACCACCTTGAGCGATCAGGAAAGCGCAAAGGCTGTAGCTTTGAGCATACAACGGCATCAGGTAGGGGGCCGGTGGGTATTCACGCATGGCGAAGAGATTGCTGAAGGGAATCCCGCGACCGTCGGTTAGAAATTTAACTAGCATTACGTCGTGCTTGCTTCGCTCACTGATGTGTTCAACGGTGGTGCAAGCACCTTCATCGGCCCAACGGGGCACAGGTTTACCGCTGGGAGCGAAGTGGGTCGCCAGGACTGTGTGTGTCATTTCATGAGGTAAAACGCTATCGAGGATGCGTTCTTTCGTACCGCTGACGGTCATTTGGATAGCTCGAATGTCACCACCCATCAAGGTGTATTTGGTTTCGCCGCTTGCAGGAAGCTTTGGGCTGGTGTGGACAACCAGTGGGACTTTTTCAGCCCAAGGTCGCAAGTCGTGTCCAAGCCAGTGCATGGCAAGATGCGTTCGGTATGCTTCGGCCATTGCGCCGACTTCTTTGGCGAACTGGGGGTCCGGGCACATGACTCGGAAGTGAGCGGTTTCGATCACGAATTGTTGACCGAGGACCGGAGTAGTGTTTGGGGAAGGGGTAGCTGGGAATTGCCCGTTGGCAGTATTGGAAAACTGGCATCCCCAAAGCAGAAGGGTGAGGCATCCTGCCCAAACCACGCGCTTCGTATCCATACTAAGCTGTCTTTCCTGGTGTGTGGTCGAACGGTTTGGCAAACCGCCGGCGCAAATTCGCTTGCGCAAACTCGCCGTGTTGATTGGTCATCCTGACCGGTCGACGAGTCTAGAAAAGACGAGTGAAATCCCTCCAGAGCAATCTTTAGCGAATCTCGGGAAAAGGAATGAAAAAGAATGGCTTGCTAGCAAACCCAGCGGGTGTTGAAACCTCCGCTTGTTCGATCAAAACCCATCGATTGCCTCGAGCAACCGAAATGCTTGCGCATGCATAGCGACATCATGGACGCGAAGGATTTGGATACCGCGTTGGGCTAGGGCAAAGGAGACACCCAGGGTGCCAGCATCGCGGGGAAGATCTTTGTTGGATAGGACTTTACCGATGAACCCTTTTCTGGAGTGACCTACGAGGATAGGGCGACGCAGTTGGTGGAAGACTTCGGCAGATTGGACGAGTTGCAAGTTGTGTTCGTGGAGTTTTCCGAATCCGATGCCGGGGTCGAGGCAGATTTTTTCGGGGGCGATTCCAGCCGAGATCAGTTGTTGGTCGCGATCCCAGAGGTACTGAAGGATCTCTAGTACGCAATGTTTATAAGTCGGATTCTCTTGCATGGTTTGTGGAGTCCCTTGTCGATGCATGGCGCACAGACCGGCTTGGGAAGATCTCGCGAGTTCGATCATGCTAGGATCTGCTTCAAAGCCTGAGACATCATTGATGATTTCAGCGCCGAGTTCGATGGCAGCTTTGGCGACTGAGGCTTTAGTAGTATCTATCGAGATGGGGATCGAGAGGCGTCCATCGAGACGTTGAAGCACAGGAGTGATGCGAGCGAGTTCTTCGTCAGCATCGACGCTTTGGCTGTACGGTCGGGTACTTTCTCCCCCGATATCGAGGATGTCGGCACCAGCGTCTTCCATTTGCAAAGCGCGATCGACGGCGGATTCGACTGTGAAAAAGGAGCCGCCATCGGAAAAGCTATCTGGGGTGACGTTCAGGATGCCCATGATGCAAGGGCGTTTACCAAAATCAAGTTGCCGGGTTCG
>JBJONT010000002.1:0-3755 GCA_046051705.1 Planctomycetota bacterium
CCTCTGCGCCGCGACTGATCGTTGCCACACCCTTTTCTCTTCCCCCTTATCCTGGAAAGAACTATGGAACAAATCGAAAATCTACAGCATGAGCATGATACTTGAACGACTCCTCAATTCATGCGACCTAGTCGCGATGAAGCTCTTTAATGCAAATCCCCTCGCCATCGGATACTATGCAACAGGCCTCAGCCTCAGCCAAGCGTTTCAGACAATCGCCAAAGCCCTCTACCCGGTGCAATTGCAGATGCTCGCTTATTACCGAAGTGCCGGACAACAAGCGAAATTCGATTCCTTGGCTCAGTCGATGATCGTGGAAAATCTTCGAATGATCGGCTTGGCCATCATCGGACTTCCCTTCCTACCTGTTGTCATCCACTTGCTACTGGGCAGAGACATTTCAAATACTCAAGCAGTCTTTGCCCTTATCATCGCCGCTGCGTCCTTTCAGTTGATGTTCACCACCGGAAGAATCTTCAACGTTGCCTCCGGCGACGTATCGCAAATGCGGCTCATCCTGCTTTTGGCCCTGATCTTGCAATTCCTAGGGTTCGGTATCGCAGCAAACATCGGCGGACAATCCAACAACGAAACTACAGATCTTGCAATTACCCAAGCGATTTGTTGCGCGGTGGTTCCTATCATTTGCAACCTTGCTCTAGCACTAATCGCGCTGAACGCAGGACTTAGGCGTAGCAAGCAACCTTTCCCTTGGGTCGTCTCACTGCGAGTGCTCGGACTCGCCTCTCTCCTTGCTACCTTGGGAATCGTCTGTCTTAACCTCGGTCTTTCCGCTTTCCTCATTCTTCCCCTATGTACCTTTGCGTACGTAGGATTGCTAATTCTCTTCGGGGATCTACCACTTCCTGACTCCCTATTCACCCGTCGTAAATCCCAAGACGAATCGCCACACACATAATTTGTGTACCCCGACGCCTACCGTTTCTCCTTCAGAACACCGAAATCAGCCGATGCTTATTCCATGAATTCACTATTCCCCTTTGTACGCTTCGAGGAAGATATCACTCCGTAACAAGCGACCTGCGAACAACCTACGTATCTACTTAATCTGCGATCGCTCCCCGCGAGTCCCACTGGTGAATGTTTTTGCATATGCCTCAATTAGGTCATAACAAAGTTTGCGAAGTAGAAGACTTCGCTTGTGAGGAACTCGCGAAAACCATTCGCGAAATCTTCAATCCCAACGATCGACGAGCCATCCCGAATTTTCCAATCGGTGTCGAGTACCGGAAAGAATGGGAAATCGCAATGGCTGTCAACACTCTGAAGCATTTCGGTGCCCTACACTCCGAAAGTATGATTCTTGGAGTCGGAGCTGGAACGGAATCAACCCTCTTCTACCTGACACGATTCGCAAAATTACTATTCGCAACCGACCTGTACCTTCAAAACAATGACTGGAGCCCCTTCGCACCAGCTCGCATGCTCTGGGAACCAGAAGCGTTCGCTCCCTTCGAATATGATCATCGACGACTCGTCGTGCAAAACATGGACGGTAGGTTCCTCGACTACCCAGATAACTTCTTCGATGGAATCTTCTCCTCGGGATCGATCGAGCATTTCGGCGGCCCGCAAGATGCCGCCTACTGCGCTTTTGAAATGGGCCGCGTTCTCAAGCCCGGAGGTATCCTTACACTCTCCACCGAACTTTGTGTTGCCGGCCCATCCCCAAGTCTACACATTCCCGGACTTAGCCTATTCTCCCCACTTGAAATCCAGAAATACATCGTCGAAGCAAGCGGCCTAGAACCTGTCGACGAACTCTCATTAAATATCTCGCAGCGTACGAAAAACTCTGTACGATCGCTTTTGGATTGCTGCAAGGAACTCGAAGAAGCAGTTCGAACCCAAGGTGATCGCCCCCTGGTTTGCGATCTAACCTGGTCGGTCTACCCTCACATCCTCCTTGAACTTCAAGGTCATACCTTTGGCTCTATCCACTTAGCCCTTCGGAAAACGGAGAAGTATCCAATCGCTAATAACCAATGGGCCCGACCTACCACTGAAATCATCCGCGAGAAACGCTGGAAACCTTCCTTTGAAAAACCCTCGCTCCTCGCCTCCATGAAGAAACGATTGAGACTCGCCGCAACGCGACTCCTCTCACCATTGATCAACAAGAAATAGTCTATCCCAGCCCACCTGATACTCGATCCGCTACCCATGAACCAATCGACAAAGCGCGAGCCGACAGTACTACCTGAAAATGCATCAAACGATTTGCGGCCCCTCATCCTTGGATACGCCCGCTTGGTCGTCCTGTACGAAAGACTACTCGGACGACAACCCAACGAAGAAGAATCAATTCGGGGTAAGAATGCTCTTACATCCCGCTTTGGTATGCTACAGCAAATGCTAATTGTCGGTTGCTCCAAAGAAGCTCGCCGGAATCGCGGTTGGTTCGGACGTCTCGTTCGCTGCGCCGAAGGATCCTCCGCGGGACCGAAAATTATCCGCTCGCTTCTCTGCCGTCCAATCGTCCTGTCTCTCGAATTGCTCGACTACCTACTCCCCGGGATCTCCGGCAAATCAATTAAACCCAAAACAACGGCCATCACAACCAACTCCAATCCAACAAACAACACTATTGCTAACTCGATGAGATCACCAGCGCAAGCAACAACACCGTTCACCCCTGGCTTAAACATCGTCGGATACCTATCCGGAACATTCGGGCTCGGCGAAGCCACCCGGTCTCTGGCACTCGCTTGTATCGATTCCAACATTCCCGTATCTGGGATCGACATCAGCGATCCAACCTTCTGCAATCCAGAAGATGAACCGATTGCTTTCCCCACCCTGCCAGACTCGCCATCGACTCAATTGCTATTCGTCAACGGTGATGCGACATCTTCAACCCTGAATCTCCTGAGATTAGCAAACCACCCTGAACCAAGGTATCGAATTGGCTTCTGGCATTGGGAACAGCCAATACTTCCACTTAGTTACCTTGAATACTTCAAACAACTCGATGAGATATGGGTCCCCTCTACCTTCGTCCAAGATGCAATCGCGGAAATCTCTCCTCGACCTATCTACAAAGTCCCCCACACGGTCAGCTTCACCCCCAGCAAAAATGCAACCCGAGAACGATTCGGCTTACCCCGCGACAAACAACTCGTCCTCGTAATGTTCAATTTCTACTCTTGCTACCAACGCAAGAACCCGCACAGCGCTATCGCAGCGTTCCGCGCAGCCTTTAAACAACACCCCTCACTCGGGCTTGTCGTAAAAACCCAAAACGGTTCCAAAATGCCCTCAGAGTTCGCCGAGCTAAAAGAGTTAATTCGCGATATCCCAAACGCAATCCTCATCGATGAGACATTCTCCAGACAACAAACATGGGATCTGGAAAGCTGCTGCGATATCCTCCTGTCCCTACACCGCGCCGAAGGATTCGGCCTGGGACCCGCCGAAATGATGCTCCTTGGAAAACCTGTGGTCGCCACGGGATGGTCCGCAAACATGGATTTCATGGACGCCGAAAACTCAATGCCCGTCCGTTACGAACTCAAACCCCTCCTCGAACACCTGCCACCCTACATCCAAGGCCCCTGCTGGGCTGAAGCCGACGTGGAACACGCCGCTTGGTCTCTTTTGCGGGTCGCTCAAGACTCAGCATTCGCTCAACGAATCGGTAATCGAGCAAAATATACGATTCAATCAACATTATCACCCTCGGCCGTCGGCCAACGTGTGGCTGACCGACTAGCTTCCATCGCCAAATGGCAGTC
>JBJONT010000003.1:0-2631 GCA_046051705.1 Planctomycetota bacterium
CTCTTCAACGAACTCATTGGAATCCCTGACCCGGAGCAAAGATCTGAGCGACTTGATCAAATAGCACAAACTGACCCGGAGCTTGCTGCGGCTCTCCGCTCAATGCTCGAAAACTATACGCCCAATGAAACCTTTCTTGAAGAAAGTATCCCAGAGATAATCTCCAAACCTCAACACGAAGAGATTGGTGAGAAAATCCGGCGTATCGAAGCCCCCAACCAACAAACCACGAATACTCCCGTCGTTTCGAATCGACCATCGCCTGATGTTACCAAAACACCACACACAATAGCAGGTTATGAGATCCTCTCGCCTATCGGTTTCGGTGGATCGGCAATGGTTTACCGAGCATTCGATCCTTCAATCGAGAAAACGGTCGCACTCAAGGTCTTGCACTCAGCCCAAGGAAATACAGATGTCGCGATCGCTCGCCTGCAAAAAGAAGCCCGAGCGATGGGTCGGATTAAACATCCCAACGTTGTCGAAGTCTATCGTGTCGAAATACAACCGATCCCGTTTATCGCCATGGAGTATGTTGATGGTCAATCGCTCGAAAGCTTTCTAAACCGAAACGGTAAACTCTCGCTAGCTGCTTTCTCGCAAATCGCAATACAGATCCTGAGGGGCATCCAAGCGGCACACGATCAGGGATTGATACATCGCGACCCAAAACCAGCCAACATTCTTCTAACAAACACCGAACCGCCAGTCGCTAAAATCACGGACTTTGGAATCGTCCGGCGGGAAAATGATAAACGAGAGACGCTTCATGGCTCCGTCGTGGGAACCCCCAGGTATATGTCTCCCGAGCAGGCAGACGACAAAGTGATCACCGCCAGAAGCGATCTATTCAGTCTTGGAAGCGTCTTTTACGAAATGCTCTGCGGTGAATCTCCTTTCAAAGCGGAAAGCCACCTCTCGGAGATGAAAGCAGTGCTTCGCAAGAAACCTGCCTCGATGAGATTATCTCGGTCAGACATCCCGTCAAAACTGGAATGGGTTATCCGCAAAATGCTTGAGAAGAAAGCCAATAAACGCTTTCAATCTGCGACCGAAATCCTCAATGCGCTTCAGTCATTGCCATTGGAACAGCCACAGCAACTGCGAACACTTATGCCGATGCCTCTGCAAGGCTCTTGGACTTCAACTCGCGCATTCGCTGCTGTTTGTGCAATCGCCGCGGGGCTACTTTTACTGGTTATTCTTTTAAATACATCGCCAACTCCGAAAATCCAATCTTTGCAGACTGATATCTCAGCAGTGCAGCGGATCGAGGATGAGAAGCAAAATACCCCTGATACCATCGACAGCAAAGCGGCCCCCCCGCAATCAGTAACCGAAACACGAGCAGAAACGATCGATCATCCTTGGGTTAAGCAATTGCGAATCCCATTCTCTGCGGGGGTCGCAAAAGACTATCAACGACGCTGGGCAGATGCTTTGGGCATTGCCGTGGAAGTACAAAATCAGTTTGGTATGCCATTCGTTTTGATTCCGCCGGGGGAATTCATAATGGGGTACACCAAGGCAGAATTAACAGATGCACTACGTAAGGCCGACGGAGATGCCGAGAAGGAAGTTATCCTTTCCGCCTCGAAACCGACGCTTGTTCAGATTAGTTTTCCCTTTTACATCAGTAAGTACGAGATCTCCGAAGCGGAGCGATTTCGAGTGTTAGGAACAGATCACTCCGATCCGTCCGTACACGACCTTGAGAATCCTCCAGCACGTCCGCGAGCGCGGGATGAAAACCATCCCATTACGAAAATTCCATGGGGTGAAACCAAGTCGTTTTGCCAAAGACTCAATGAGCTTACTGGCCTAAGATCATCAACCCTCCCGATCACTCGCGAGCAACTGGGATTCGGAAGCTACCGCTTACCAACGGAATCCGAATGGGAATGGGCTAGCAGAGCAGGACGAGCAGGAATGGGTATTGCCGATCCAAAAGAATTCGAAAATGAAGTATGGGCTGTTGGAAACCCAGAAAGAAGCGTTCACCCTCGGGGACTCAAGCAGCCGAATCCATTTGGCCTTCATGACATGCTGGGTAACGCACAAGAGTGGTGCTTAGACAACTTTGCTCCGGAGTACTTCGCCGGAAATACGCAGGACGAACCGGTACTGGTGAATCCACTGGCAACAACGGACCAAGCACACTTCAAGAAAGGGCATATCCTTCGTGGTGGAGCATTGATTTTTGATCGAAGAATTAACAGTTTCACGTCTAGACAATATCGAGACGAATATAGCACTAGTTGGTTCACTGGGTTTAGGATCGTTATACCGATCGCACCGGAAGCGATTGAAAAATGCAAGCTTGATTTGTAAAGACGCGGGAAAATACCGCGCAGGCGGTATCAAGGATTCCCTTTCCGTATCTTGCCAGTAAGCGTGCAAATGTTCCGTCTTTTTGTAGTGCGGGCATGCATGCCCGCACTACAAAAAGGGGAAGAGGAGCGAAAGCCACCCTGCGATAAGCTAGATGCTCACTACGAGTGACAAAGCGACTCCGAGATGGGAATCGCGGCCAACTACCGTATCACGGGTATCTTGCCAGTAAGCGTGAAAATGTTCCGTCTTTTTGTAGTGCGGGCATGCATGCCCGCACTACAAAAAGGGGAAGAGGAG
>JBJONT010000004.1:0-8301 GCA_046051705.1 Planctomycetota bacterium
CAGCGATGCAAAGAAGCACAAACAAGAAGCGACGGGGGAGTCCCTGGCCAATGCATTGGCTCAGCTTGGTGCTTGGATGTCCGCTCGGATTCCTAGGGAATCCTTTCGCTTGCGGACAGGGCCCAAGCGGTCCTCAAGGGATGCCAGCTTTCAACGAACCAAGCTTCAAAGAGCGTTTGTATGAAGCGGGCGGTATCGCTCAACGCGAAAAGCATGACGGAAAGACGATTCTTTCAGTACGCGTCGAAGGCAACCAGTCTATCTCCGAAAGCTTTATTCTTTCCCAGATGCAATCTCGGGAAGACCGCCCCTTTGACAAAGAAACATTCAATCGGGATATGAGCGCTTTGTACCGCTCGAATCTATTTCGAAAAATCGACTCGTATATCGATGAAACCGACGAAGGAGTTCACCTACGACTCATCGTCTCCGAGCGACCGATCATCAAAGCAGTAGAGTTTCTTGGTAACGAGCGGCTTAACGAAGGCCCATTGCGAAAGCACTCAGGTTTGCAAAAAGGGGATGCCCTCGATCCCATCTCGGTCAACTCCGCACGGGGCAGATTGATTGAGCTCTATCAAGACAAGGGGATGAACCAAGTGGACATCCAGGTCGTCAAAGGTCTTAAACCTGGCGAACGCGAGGTTCACTTCCTGATCAACGAAGGACCTGTTGAACGACTAAACTCCATTTCCTTCGTAGGCAACGAAGCCTTCTCCAGCGAATTGCTCAAGGCTCGCATCAAGAGTCGTGATTCTCGATACGGAATCACGAAGTATGTTGGCAATATTTGTTCCGATTTGAAGCTTTCCGAAGATCGAGACGGACTGCTCGGGTATTACCGCTCCCTCGGATACTTTGATGCCAAGGTCGAATTCCAGAAAGCCTACAACGAAACAGGTGAATTCGTCGACGCAACCTTCGTGATCTACGAAGGAGATCGCTATAGCGTTTCATCCATTTCAATCTCAGGAATGGAACGCTACACCCAAGACGAATTGCTGCCTCACTTGAAACTCAAAGCAACCGACCCATTCTTGCTGTCGAAGAAACTTCAAGATGAACGGCTATTGCTGGATGTCTACGGAGCTCAAGGCCACATCTTTTGCGAAGTCGAAGGTGAGGTGATCTACCAGCCGGAAAAACGGATGGTGGATATCGTCTACAAGGTCAAGGAAGGTGATATCTATCGCTCGAGTGACATACGGGTACACATCGACGGCGATTTCACTAAACGGCACGTAGTTCTACAGCCGCTTCGAAATCTGCGTCCCGGGGATACGATCGATAAAAGAGAACTCGATGGCGGTAAACGCCGTTTGTTGTACTCGACCATTTTCAACACGGATCCGACACGTGGAGACGTCCCTCGCATCGAGGTGCAACCCGTGGCAGGTTTGGATGACTCCGTACGGTAAAGAACTCTAGAGCATGACCCAGCCAATGCAGCCCATCGATCCAAACCATGCGTCGCCGCTTAGCACCAAGCGTTGGCTGGCATTTCGCTCGCTTACGATCTTCCTGGTAGCTTGCGAATTCCTCACACTTAGCACTTCCACGATCCTTGCTCAAATCGGCGGTACCCCAGCCCCTCCTATCAATGGACTACCTCCGCAGCCTTACGCTCCCCCAACCGGCCAACCACCAGCAACTTATGGCCAACCGCCAGCCACCTACGGCCAGCCGCCCGCTGCTTACGGCCAGCCACCTGCTACGTATGGCCAGCCACCTGCTGCTTACGGTCAGCCGCCTGCTGCTTACGGTCAGCCGCCCGTTGCCTATGGGCAACCACCAGTACAATATGCTCAGCCTGCATCACCCTTCGGTGCCCCTCAACCACCACTTGCACCTGGTTTGATGAATCAGCCCATGCCTCCGCTGAATCAACCTTGGCAAGTCGACCCGGCGTTGGGTTTCACCGGAGCTCCACCTTTCGGATACAACCCCGCCGTACGCGACGTGCCGATCGATGTTTATGTATCCGAAGGTCAGACAGGAAAGTTCTCTGTCGGGGGTTCGGTCAACAGCGATTTGGGTGTTGCTGGTCAGTTGATCATTGAAGAACGGAACTTCGATTTATTCCGACTTCCAGGACGTCCGAGCGATATGTTCAACGGTGCGTTCCGTGGAGCAGGTCAAAACTTCCGAGTCGAATTAGTGCCCGGTAATCAAGTTCAACGCTACACAGTTAACTGGACCGAACCGAACCTCTTTGGATACTCTCCATTTAGTCTCTCGGTCGGTGGTTTCTACTTTACACGTTTCTACCAAGATTGGTCCGAACAGCGACTCGGTGGTCGAGTTGCATTGGGGTATGACATCACTCCGGACTTGTCGGTATCTACAGAACTTCGAGGTGAAGATGTCAAGGTATTCAATCCGCGAGTTCGAGGTGTCGAAGAGCTCGAAGAAGTCCTCGGTAGCAGTGACTTGTACACTGCTCGGTTCCGCTTAGCGCACAACACACGCGACAGCCCATTTATTCCGACCGAAGGTCACTTGCTCGAATTCATATATGACCAAGTATTCGGGGAGTTTGATTTCCCGAGAGCGCAAGTTAACTACAGCAAGTACTTTTTGGTTCGAGAGCGAGCTGACGGAACGGGGCGTCATACCTTTACCTCTGCGGTTCGAACAGGGTTCGCAGGAACGGATCAACCGTTGTTTGAGAACTTTTTCGCAGGTGGTTTCTCCACCCTTCGCGGATTCCAGTTTCGCGGTGCAGGACCGGTGGAAGATGGCGTTCAAGTCGGTGGACGATTCCAGTTCCTCGGCACCTTTGAATACATGTTCCCGATCACCGCAGACGACATGCTGCGAATGGTCGCATTTGTGGACTACGGTACTGTGGAACGCGATATCGAAATCAATTGGGATGATTTCCGGGTTGCTCCTGGTCTTGGGTTCCGCATCGCGATCCCAGCACTTGGACCTGCACCTCTGGCCTTCGACTTTGCAGTCCCTGTCGCTTACGCAGCTAACGACGAACGGCAAGTCTTCCAGTTCTCCGCAGGGATCACTCGATAGATGGTTGCCTTCGATGTCGATCTACCAAGCTATCACGGCCCGCTCGACCTCTTGCTGTATTTGATCCGGCGAGAGGAGCTTGATATCGAATCGATCGAATTGGCTCGCATCACCAAGCAGTACGCGCAGTTCGTCAATATTCTTGCCGAACTCGATTTGGAAAACATCTCGGAATTTATCGATGTGATCAGTCAACTCATCGAATTCAAAGCCGAGCAGATTCTCCCCCGCAACCCAAACGAGCAAGACGACGCGGATCAGATACCCCAAGAAGCTACCGGGGAACACTTGATCGATCGCCTGATCCAATACAAACGCTTCCGCGACTTGGCTTGTACCCTCGATGAACAAAGTCGACTCTGGCAGTTGCGATACGGACGACTGGTCGCCAATCCTCCTCGAAAACGTACTGCGGCCATCGAAGTCCCGATCGCTCGTATTGAAGTATGGGATTTAGTCAGTGCCTTTGGACGGATCCTCAAGTCCAAATACAAACCGCCTGTTCAGGAAATTCGTTACGACGACACCCCAATACACGTCTACATGCAACGCATTCACCAGCGGCTTGCAGGTGGCCAACGTGTGGAATTGCACGAGTTTTTCGAACCCGGCATGCACAAAAGTGCTCTTGTGGCCACATTCCTAGCCACCCTTGAGCTTACAAGGTATCATGGAGTTCGGGCCATCCAAGGCGTTGGTCTCCCCGAAGACGACGTCTCCGAACCAGTGGATTCGGCGTCAAGCGATTCGGCAAGCGACCCCCAAGGGCCTCTTTGGCTTGAACGGGGCCCCGATTTCCCCGAGGAACTTGTCGTCCACGAAGTGGACTTCGGAGACTCACAAATCGCCGAGAGCTCTGGAATGCCATTTAGACTCCGGTAATACCATCGAACCTGCAGAACCTGGTTCGGAAGTCAGCGATCCGTGCAATCTTCATCACTACAGCAAACCAAGCGTCCGCCCCTCTCGCCCGCACTTCGCGAAGCGTTTCTTGCTGGCAATTCACTAGAAGCTCGAACGTCCCTTTTTCGAGAAGCCTTTGCGCAAGCCCGGGAAAGCCGTGAAGCACGAGAAGATGGTCAGATCGCCCTTTTTGTTCTAGGCGACCCTCCATGCGTTTCCCCTGAAGGCATCGAGGAATGGAACTTTTTCGGCATATACGCTCAAAGCTTAAACGCCCCCCCCGATAGCCAACGCAACAACCGTCCGAGGTTCTACCAAAACGATCAGATCGCTATCGATCGTTGCATCAACCGCTTTGAAGAACTTCTCGCTGACGTCTCCAAGGGACAAATCAAACTCCATTGGCCCTTGCAATACCGATCGATCAAACCTTTCTCAGCTCGCGTTTCCCCGTGGCGAGACTGGATCGATGCATTGCCGACACAAGCTCACGCGCAGCACTTTCCACTTCTGCTCGACGCATCTTACGTTGCCGGCGAAGCTGAACTTGGTAAACGATTCCTCAACGACATCGAAGCGTTGATCTTTCCACAGTTCATCACAGAGATCGAAACCGCTTACCTCGCTGCATTCCTCGACGAGAACCTTCGGAAACTAAAGTCTTCAGAGGCTTCACAGTCAGGCTTGGGCGTTCAGCGAGTGCAAGCCAATGGGTTCCAGTCATCGATTCGCAACGTGCGTGCGGTGATGCAGATCGTTCACCGCATTCGAGGTGATAAGGGCTCTTGGGAAACACTCGAACAGCGACTTGCAACACATGCCTCGATTGCAACTTGCGCCAAACGATGGAATAGCAAGCTTGAAGACATTGCGAATCCGTGGGTTGAAATCCCCGCAGAGGAACTCCGGGATTGGATCACGATGTGCGAAGCATGGGGTAATGAATTCCTCCCAGTCGAAGCATCGCTGAAATCCTCTCACGCCACCAGTATCCTTTGCAGCAGCCCTCTACTTGAAGGCAACGACACCCAACGCCTTCAATCGCTCAACCACGGTCTGCAAGAGCTTGCACTCGAAGACAGCCGAGTTCTTTCCTCGCGGAATTGCCGATACCAACTTGCCCGTATCTCCCAAAGACTACTCTCTAGTATTCTTGCTACGCCAGCTCCGCAAAACACACTCAATCAACTCGTGTCGACCTCGCGATCACTTGGTGGGAAAGGGGTTCTATGGGAACTTTTCTCCAGCCACGCTCCATCGCTGGATTTGTATATTCGGCTTTGCGGCTCCAGCCCGACGCTTGTTCAGATCTTGCTCAACAATCCGGGGATGATCGACGATCTGCTCGACTCGCTGATGCTCGAATCGCTTCCAAGTCTAGAACAACTCCGTGGAACCCTTGATGAATTGCATAAGAGCCCAGATGAACCGCACGGGATTACCCTAGCGTTTCGCAACGCGATGCATTTGGCGATCGGCGTGCGAGACATTTTGGGAAAAGAAAACATCTCCGAGACGCATCGAGCGCTTGCAGATGTGCAAGAAGCTTGCTTGATTCAACTCTTGAACGATGCATACGGTCACGTTGCAAGTTCTGTACAAGCTCCCCTGGATGCAGATGGACAACCATTACCATGCGGTTTGATTGCGCTGGGCAAAATTGGTGGTCGTGAGCCGAATTATCACAGCGACGTACCAGTGGTACTCGTCTACAACTCACATGCAAACCAATCGAGTGAATCGAAGAACGGCAATCAAGCAACCGAAGTGTTCTTTCATCGCGTTGCGCAACGTTTGTTTCAAACCGCAAACCGAGCCACAGGACACGGCCGACTGTTTGAACTCAAGCCGTGGACGTTCGCATCGCACAGAGAGGCGTTACTCGCCTGGGAATTGCAAGATTTGCTTTCGTTTCTAACAAGCAACGAGGCTTCGAAACAAATTCGATCGATCGAACATCGAGCATTGCTACTTACCGCCCGCGTAATCGCCGATCATGATTTCGTTACACAAACGGAACCAAAGCTAGAAGCAACCATGCATCAAAGGCTTTGGACACGAGAAGATAGCGTGCAGCTGATCGCTTGGCGACGTGCGCTCGAAGAATCAGCAACTCCGCAGAACATTAAACGAGGATGGGGGGGGACACTCGATGTCGAGACCCTTGCACACTTGTTTTACGCCAAACACATCCATCGACCGCAATATCCGGTTTTGCGCGGCACGGTAGAGCGACTTGATGCACTTCGTAAAAACGGGATCCTATCTCCCTTCGATGCACTGCAACTGCGGGACGCTTATCATTTTCTGCGAGGGGTCGAGTCAGGTCTAAGATTGATGAACACCAAGCATCGTCATGACATTCCCACCTCTGAACTTGAACTAGCGCAACTCGCGATGATCATTCAGCTCCCTGACACGGACCAATTGCTTGAATCGATCGAGCACTACCGCAGGATCATCCGAGATATCTCGCAGCGTTACTATGCTCAAATCCGAGCGGAGTCAATTCGTTAACTTACTGCAAAAAGATGTACCATCTGGAAACCTCAAATATCCAGGCTGATACGCCTGGTCATGAAGAAATCATCCGCGCGACTACCTAACTTTATTATCTGTATCTCCAAAGTGGGAACCACTAGACTTGATTTTTCCCTTTCGCTTCACCCCGATATTCAAACGGCAAGGCCTAAAGAACCAAAGTTTCTTCATTGATGCACCAGAACCAATGGGCATCAGGAATTGAGGCATAGACTTGCGATTCCTTTTTCAGCTTGCTTCGTCATCTATGGAACTACCAACTGATTTGAAAGCGGAGTTACACATCCATTTGACGCAAGAAATGAATTTGCTACGATCCCTGAGCAGAAAGGGACTTGTGTCGCTTAAGTACTTCTGAGCCGACCTATGAATAGGAAATGATTTCACAGATTCGGGAAAAAATCGACCCCGTATTCCTAGGAGGATTTACTTTTCCTCAGTGGATAAAGCTACTCAAGGAGAATCGCTTTGATGTAGATCGGAAATTTTTTTTACGCGCTTTAATCGCCACGGCTGGAACTCTTGTAACTTCTAGCTTGAAAGTCTTGGAACCACACCCGCAACTCGATGCAAATGGTGAGCATCTTCTGCAAAACCCAGTATTTATTTTGGGTCTCCCAAGAAGCGGCACAACGCACCTTTTCTCCTTACTTGCCAAAGACCCTCAATTCGCGTTTCCAACACGAATTGACTGCTACAACGCTCATACTTTCTTGTTTTTGCATCGGATTGGAATACACCGAATACTTGGGCTAATTCCATCGAAAAAGAGGGTCATGGATAATGTCCAAACTGGATGGCTTTCTCCGGAAGAGGACAACATCGCGTTGACCATACTTGCGGGAACAGGATCTCGACTTATGCAGGTCTTCCTCCGAAACGAATCCTATCGCAACTGGTTAGAAGCTGATGGGGGACTCAACGAAACGCAACGGACTTTGTTCACAGAGGCGCTAATCCAGTTCTCCAGAAAACTGGTCTTCCTCAAACGAGCACGTCCACTGTTCAAGTCCCCCGCCCACACAGCGAGAATTCCCGAAATCCTCCATGCATTTCCAAATGCTAAATTCGTAACAATCTTCAGGCATCCATTCCATCAATTCGTGTCTCTAAAAGCTACGCAAACTTCGACGTCCCGCACATGGTCAGCACTGCAAGAAAACCGCCCCATAACTGACGAAGAACGACTGGGGCTAATAACATTAACTCTTAAGCGGTATCTCGAAACGAGGGAGTGTATTCCACCCAACCAACTTTGCGAAATACACTACGAAGACCTCGTACGGGAAGAAGACGAAACCTTAACCAAAGTATACTCCAGTCTGAACCTCGACTCTCCTCCAAAGCAACCAAGTTCGGGCAGCGACTCTTCGTATCAAACAAACAAACATCCGGATCTACCAATCGAACTCCAAAACATGATCCGGCAGGCGTATGCCCCCTTTTCAAGCCTAAATTTTTTCCAGCCTATTTCGTGAGCCGAAGCAGAGTTTGCTATAACTTCAACCGCCTCAAGGCCTATGTCCTGCTTCTAGATCGCCTGTAGGCAGACTATCAGCGACTCGGGACGATTGCTTGCGGGAGTAACAACACTGAATATTGCTAGGTTTGGCGTTGTCTTGCTTTTCAACTATGCAGAACTGCCCGACGACGCTTTACGTAAAGACTCTCGGCTTCGGTGGAATCTTCGTGATCATGGAGTCACCACGACATTTAAATAACGATGTGCTAGGTGGAGAATTAGTTAAACCAGGCTTACCCGTTACCGCTGCCCGTGCAGACACCGGGATATAACTTGCGAAGCAATACGTAACTTGCGAAACAAAAAAC
>JBJONT010000005.1:0-4004 GCA_046051705.1 Planctomycetota bacterium
TGCCGATCCACCAACCACACAGGGTGGATGGTCGTCCCGGTGATCGTTTCGACTGTGCCGTCAGCACCCAGCACATCCACGCTGGCCACGACGTGGACTTCGCGGGTAACGAAGCGTGCGGTGACGACTGAGCCTTCGCCACAAGCGATCGGCGGGCAATCGTCGATGGCAGTCACTAAGGCCAGCCCGGAGACTTCGAGCTCAGGGAGATTCAGTGGCAGCATGCGCCCTGCGCACAGGCCGTTGGCCAATATCCACGAGCGGGGCCGGATTATCTCGGCATCGACAATGCCACCATCGCTACGCTCGACATGTTGATCGTCGGCCAACCGAACGACCACTTTGTTGTCAGACGCATGAGGGCGTTATTTTCGGATATGGGGCAGGGTAGCTTACACGTAATTGAGCATCACGCTCTTGAACCTCACACCGGAACAATTTGTTTCTTCGATAAGTGTCTTTAGATCATCACGTACATATATCGGTCTAGGGTTTCCAAGGACGTGCATGATGGGAAATTCACAAACCACTCGGTATTTCAAGACAATCGGATGTTGGACGCGAAATGTCCCGTTAGCTCTTGGTGTCCAATCGTCGTCATCCACCTTGGTGTGTTCGCGGTCTAGCGCGTCTACTAATGTAAGCAATTGCCCGATATACATGCGCTTGATGGGTGTATTCAATGAAGCGTACGTGAAGGGTAGAAACTGAATTAAATTGGGGAACGAATACTCGATTAATGAACGCAATTTATCCGAGAAAAGTGGCCAGCCGTTCTCTGCGAGCATGAAGTCGCGACTTCGGTCTTCGCCATTGGGGCAACTTCCCGTCAACTCTCTCTCATCCCAATCGGGAATCCGGACACCTTCGACAAACCAAAATCCTCGTACGCTAGTTTGATGGCCGAAACTGATAAACCAAGGTCCACCGCTTGAATCCGTTGGAAAGTCCGGAAGAAGTTCCCAAATTGAGCATGAAGTATTTTTCATAGTCCAATTCCGTTTAATGCAGATGAGTAAGACCTGAGGATCTTCGCAATTGCTTGCAACTCTGATTCCACAGCCGCCGTATACTCAGGCGTATATGCCAGAAGGCCTTGAACTGCTTGATCCAGGCGCTCGAAAACCCTTTGATGATAGATTTCGGGATGGGGCCCCTGATGAATCAAAAGGTCTACCTTATTCTTGACGGAGTGTACATCAATCCCTGCATTGCTGAGAATTCTTTGTCCCATTTGCGACCATGCCTGCGACCATCCTCGATTAATGTTTGGGAAATAAGACACTATGTGGTGACACGAATTATGCACCACCAATCCCAGCTCGCCAACTTGGTAGACGTGCTCGCCGTGGACCTCGATATTGTAGACCGGCTGGGAGACTCGCGAAAGGGATATGCCCAAAACGACCGCAAGTCCATCGAGTCCTTGGAGCCTCTCGCCTTCGGCTAGCTCCGACAGCGGCACCCATTCCTGGCGATCGACTGACCACACAGGGTGGATCGTTGTGCCAGTGATGGTTTCTACGGAGCCATCAGCACCTAACACATCCACGCTGGCTACGATGTGGACTTCGCGGGTGACAAACCGTGCGGTGACGACTGAGCCTTCGCCACAGGCGATCGGTGGGCAATCGTCGATGGCATGGACTAACGCTAGCCCGGAGACTTCCAGTTCAGGCAGATTGAGCGGCAGCATCCGGCCAGCGCACAGGCCGTTGGCCAATATCCACGAGCGTGGCCGAATGATCTCGGCGTCGACAATGCCGCCATCGCTACGCTCTGCGGTAACCGACAACTTGGCCCTGGTGGCTTGATCGGGCTCAGGTTGCGGATCGACTTCGAAGCGGTTGGGGCGCAGGTTTTTCGACCTAATCCTGAATCAAATGGCTTAACTTTGCGTACCAGCAATCGGTATAATCCAGACGCCCAAACGAGCATCCCTACGGATCGCGTGTTGACTTATTCGGCGTAGGAACCAAGCAAAGAAATGCACCATGAATATCCCTGTTGATTCCATGACAACCGCTGAAAAGATTGAAGCTATGGAGTTGCTGTGGGCATCGCTACAAAAAAATCCCGAGCATCAGCCACCTCTGTGGCACAAGCGAGTTCTGGATATGCGGCGAGCAAAAATTGAAAGAGGCGAGACGAAATTTTCGACGCTGCAAGAGGTGATCGACCGGATTCAAGAGGCTCGCGGGTGATCGTTCAACTCTCGGACGATGCGGAAATTGATTTACTTGTGGCGGTCGCATTCTATGAGAAACATGGAACTCATGTGGGTGACTTGTTTTTGGTTTCGATAACCAAGGATATAAAGTCACTTGAACACACTGGTGGGATACACTCACTGAGATTCGGATATCACTGCATGAGCTCAAAAAAATTCCCGTTCGCCATTTATTACTTCATGGACCATGAGCAAGTAAACGTCGTTGCGATTTTAGACGAGAGGCAGGATCCGGAATCGATATCTAGACGACTCAGCGGAGAGGAATGAGGGAGCGTTCTTCGGCGAATCAGTTCACTGGGCTTTGCGTACAGGAACCGACGCAAACTCTAGAAGTAATCAGCTTTTCGCACTGCATCACAATTGAAAACCCCACAAAAAAAGGGGTGGCTTTCGGGTTGTCCGTTTGTTGATTTGATTCGTCCGAGTAGTGGCCGCAAAACATTCTGTGTGAGACCGTAGGGTTCGTGAAGCGGTCCTGGTATTCATTGTCTGGACCGTAATCGCTTTGCCCTGCTCATCATTTCGCAAATCTCCACGGAGATAGAGGACCGCGCAACGTACCAAGGAGCGATGGACCACGTTGACAGGGCCATGGTACGTTTCGCGGTCGGTCTTTGATGGTGACTGGACTTGGTTAATGGAGATGCTCGATACCATTGAGGTTACTTAAACTCGTTACCCCGACCGCTGCACGAACCCTACGAACACTCCGCGTGACGCGTTGGGACGCTCGGTTCGAACCAATAGCTCGCAATCCCTTTGAATTTATTGGGTAGAAACGCAAAGACCCGCTGGGGTGAGCCAGCGGGTCTTGAGCGGTATGGTCACGTTGCGGTGACCAACTCGATGGAGGCGGTTTCTTGGACTCGCAACCTTGCTCTGTTTTGGGAGCAGTCGGCGAACCGTGAAAAACACTGGTGAAATGCACAAATCCGGAGTTCGTTTGAGAGCCTCGAAGTAGTTAGACTTACTTCGGCCGCTCCTAGTGCCGAGTTCTCGGACACAAAAGTGCTGAATGTTATGACGCAGAGCAAGGCTACACACCAGCGCGCGAACCGGACAAGCTCGCAATTCGAATGTGATACCTAAACGGCATCATTCGGCTTTGCGTCTTCGAAGAAGGCATCGTGGAGTTGATTTGATTGCTCAAGAGTGTCCGCCCAAACCTTGCTCAAGGTCGCGGTGCGTTTTGACTCTCCTAGTGAAAGCCCACAGAACTCTCGCAATGCTTTTATCGAGTCGAGTTTTGAAAATCCTTTGTCGCGTAGGTGTTGCAGAACCGCGTCGTAGTCTTTCGTCGCAGTCCATACTTGTGAAGCGTGCTCGTAGTCGTTGTTGCTCATGACGATTATCCTATTTTGTAATATCGATGATGATTTCAACGATCTTGCCTGGGTTGGCTCCTGTCAGTCGCTCACCAGTCAGTATCAGTGTATCGAAGCCAGCGACTCTCGATTCAGCAATCAATTGGTCCTTTAATGCGGATACTTCCTTGATCCCAACTTTGAGAAAACCTGTTTTAACAGGCTCAATCACTATATCTTTGAGATGTAATATCTTGCCGTTGACTAGGGTCTCAGCGAGGAAGCCTACTTTACCTTGGCTTGTTTCAAAAACTTTCTCAAACAACAGCCCGTTCGTAAAGCATGCATTATGCACCACCAATCCCAGCTCGCCGACTTGGTAGACGTGCTCGCCGTGGACTTCGATATTGTAGACCGGCTGGGAGACTGGCGAAAGCGTCACCGACAAAACGACCGCAAGGCCATCG
>JBJONT010000006.1:0-6025 GCA_046051705.1 Planctomycetota bacterium
CGACATCGACGATCACGACCGAGTCAAGCTTTCGCGTCGACGTGCACTCGAAGAGCTTGGAATCGAAGATGATCTTGCGGTTGCCGAAAGCAATGATGACGAATTCGGCACCGACGGCGACGACATCGGTTTCGATGACGGACGCGAACGATTCGATCGCGGTGCAGATCGTGGCCCAGACCGAGGCGGTGAGCGCAGCGGAGACCGTGGTGGAGATCGACGTCCCCGCGATGATCGTGGCGGTGATCGCGGTGGTGACCGTGGCGGCGAACGCGGCGGATTCCGTCGTCGTGGCGGCGGCGGTGGTGGTGGCGGTCGCAGCGGAGGCGGCGGTGGTCGCAGCGGCGGCGGTCGCAGCGGTGGCGGTGGTGGTCGCAGCGGCGGCGGCGATCGCGGTGGCGATCGACGTTAAGCATCGCGAAACCGCTTTTGCGGATCGATGACAACGTAAATTTAAACAGCAACACCGACGAGATTCTCGTCGGTGTTTTTATTGGTGGTGTATATATTGTAGGAACTTCAGCATCCAAGCCTTGGATCTGAATCTATTGCTTAGTTACTGTACGGACATCATGGAAACTCACCAAACACTCGACTCAACCGGCTCTTCGAATTTCAACTACCGGCTAAGCCCTCGCCCCGAAGAACTCGCTTGTTTGGAAGTCGCTCGCGAATGCCTCGCAGGCCTGAAGCAACCTGCGGCAACCCAGCCGATAAGAATTCTTTCGGTATCGACGGGAAGAGGACAAGCCGCCGAGAGTGTGGCTCGCGAGAGCGTCAACTTACCGTATCGAATCGAATGCGATTTGTGGTACATCGATCAATTCCATCAACAGCGATCTCAGCAGCATTGTGGTTTGGCAAATGTCCAAACAGAAGACGGGACGAGTAAAGTAGTAACCGTCGAGTTGCCGTCGAATTTGAACTTTCACTGCCTTGCGGACGCTCCGGAAATCGAAGCTGACTTAGCAATCGTTCCACTGACACATCAGGGGGAGCAAGAGCTTTCGAGAGATTTTCTGCAACAGTGTTTTCATCGATTGAAGATCGGTGGTTCGCTGATTGCGGCGGTCGACAACGCCAAGGATAGCTGGTTGCACGATCAACTAAAGGTGTTTGAGAAGAGTGTTCGCGTTCGTCCGTTCGCGAATGCCCGTGGCTACCGGATTGAGAAGTCCAAACCGCTAAAGAAGCTCAAGGATTTCTCCTGCGATCTTGCTTATCGCGACTGCGATGAGCTGATTCATCTGATCACGCGGCCGGGAGTATTCTCTCACCGTCAACTTGATAATGGCGCAAGACAGTTGCTTGATGCAGTCGATGTCTATCCTGGAGCAAGCTTGATTGATATCGGGTGTGGTAGCGGATCGGTGGCAATAGGCTTAGCAGCTCGCGACCCGAATGCGAAAATTCATGCAGTCGACTCCAATGCCCGAGCGATCTGGTGTGTCGAACAAGGATCGAAGAAGAACAAACTCAAGAATATAACGACCGAGCTCAATGCCAACGGGGATTACATCAACCCCGGTACGTTCGACATGGCACTTGCGAACCCTCCGTACTTCGGCGATTTCCAGATAGCCGAGAAATTGATCGTTGCGGCGCTGCGTTCACTGCGTCCTGGTGGTCGACTCGTACTCGTCTCTAAGCAACCTTCGTGGTACGAGGAGAACCTTCCTCGTTGGTTCGAGGAATGCGAAGTATTTCCGTCAGGGCGATACCATATCGCGTCGGGAGTTAAGCCAAAGCCGGTTGCGTAGGTTGCTCGCCGGTGGATCGCATCATCCACTCCGCTGCTACCTCGTTGACACTTCGGGTTTCTGCCACGGTGGCCAACGGCCACCTGCTATAGAGCAACCCAAACCGTCAGGGCTCCTTAAGCTTCTTCGTCGCCGCGAAGTTTCGCTAGAACGCTGAAATCTTCAAGCGTCGAGGTGTCTTGCACGGATTCTTTTCCAGAGGCGATATCGCGAAGTAATCGTCGCATAATCTTACCGCTCCGGGTCTTGGGTAAAGCGGTTGTAAAGCGGATTTCATCCGGGACTGCCAACGCCCCGATCTCCTTGCGAACGTGCTTCTTGAGCGCATCGCGGATCTCTTCGTCCGGAACGTGGTTCTTCAAGGTGACGAATACCGCGATGCCTTGTCCTTTGATCTCATCAGGCCGACCAACCGCCGCCGCTTCGGCGACCGATGGATGACTAACAAGTGCACTTTCGATCTCGATGGTGCTCAATCGGTGCCCGGATACATTGATCACATCGTCGATGCGACCCATGATCCAGTAGTACCCATCTTCATCACATCGGGAGTTGTCTCCCGTCAAATACATGTGGGGAACCCGATTCCAGTACGTCTCGGCGAATCGTTCATCGTCGCCCCAAATACCGCGAAGCATGCCCGGCCAAGGTTTTTCAATGCAAAGCATCCCACCTTCGTTGGTTCCAACGTCGGTAAGATCTGCGTGAAGTATCCGAGGGACGATGCCAGGCAAAGGTTTCGTGCATGAGCCAGGCTTGCAAGCGATTGCGCCAGGCAATGGAGACATCATGATGCCGCCGGTTTCGGTTTGCCACCAAGTATCGACGATCGGGCAACGCCCGCCACCGATCTTGTTGTAGTACCACATCCAAGCTTCAGGATTGATCCCTTCGCCAACGCTACCGAGAAGACGCAAGCTTGATAGGTCATGCTTCTCCACGTGGTGATCGCCCCATTTGATAAATGCGCGAATCGCGGTCGGAGCGGTGTATAGAATGCTAACTTTGTATTTCTCGATCAATTCCCAGAACCGGTCTTCAGCGGGCCAGTTCGGTGCACCTTCGTACAAGACTTGAGTCGCCCCTGCTGACAGCGGACCATAGACGATGTAGCTGTGGCCTGTAATCCATCCGCAATCGGCAGTACACCAGAAGATGTCTTGAGCTTGGTGATCAAACACCCATTGAAAGGTCCGTTTAGCGTAGAGGTTGTACCCGGCGGTGGTGTGCTTGATACCCTTTGGCTTCCCCGTCGACCCGGAGGTGTACAGGATGAACAATGGATCTTCACTATCGAGAGGAACAGCTGGGAAAAAGTCCGGTTCGCGCTCAACGATGTTGTGCCACCACACATCCCGACCCGATTGCATCGGTACATTCCCATCAGCGCGCTTCAAAACAACGCAATGCTCCACCGAAGGACTCTTGCTCAACGCTTCATCGACCGTTTGCTTGAGGGCTAGAAGTTTGCCTCTTCGGTAACCACCATCAGCGGTGATTACCAACTTGGCTTGCGCGTCATTGTTGCGGTCGGCGATCGCTTCAGCGCTAAACCCACCGAAGATTACCGAATGGATTGCGCCGATACGTGCACAAGCGAGCATGGCGACGGGTAGCTCAGGAACCATTGGCATATAAATACTGACACGGTCACCTTTTTGGATTCCGAGTTTCGTCAGCGCGGAAGCGAATTTACTTACGTCTTTGAGAAGCTCTTCGTAGGTGATCGTCCGAGTCTCGCCTGGCTCACCTTCCCAATGAAAAGCGACCGTTTGTCCACGACCGGCTTGTACATGCACATCAAGGCAGTTGTAAGCCACGTTGGTTTTCCCACCGACGAACCACTGCGCAAATGGTTCATTCCAAACCAACGTCTTGTTGAATGGCTCGAACCAGTGCAAGTGTTCTCGGGCTTGGGATTCCCAAAAGCCTTCCGTATCGGCGATCGAAGCGTCGTACAGAGCTTGATAGGCTTGCATCGATCCGATCGCAGCACGGTCCTGGAACGATTGGCTCGGTGGAAAGACCCGAGTCTCGTTCATGACGTTGGCAATCTGCTTGGGACTCGTTCCTTGGGTTGCGATAGGATCGTTTGAAGAAGTCATGGAAGGAAAATTCGGAGGGTGAGAGGAAGGATAGCCCGGCGATGCATCGCGTTGGGTTGCTATGCGGTGAGCTTAAGGGTGTTGAACTAGACAGGTAAGAACTGAGACAAGTAGCGATAGCTTTGCGCTAATGAAGCTTTACGATCTTCGAGGGAGCTTTCATAAGCTCTGTCTTCGACTTCGACACATACCGCTCCGCGGTATCCCGCGTCGCTTAGAACTGAAAAGAACTTGCCCCATTGCACATCACCGAGCCCGGGTAGCTTTGGAAAATGGTACAGGTTAGGATGAGCAAAAATCCCATGTTCGTTTAGAAGATGTTGATCGACTCGAACGTCTTTCGCATGGACGTGAAAAATTCGATCGATGAATTGCCGCATCGGCGCGAGGTAATCCATATGCTGGAAAACCAAGTGAGAGGGATCGTAGTTAAGCCCCAGGTTTGGGCTATCGAGATCAGCGAACAGCCGTCTCCAGATTGCGGGCGATGAAGCTAGGTTCTTTCCCCCGGGCCATTCGTCCGCAGTAAATAACATCGGGCAATTTTCGATACCGATCCGCACGCCTTGCTTTTCCGCAAGCTCAACAATCGGTTTCCATGTTTCGAGCATCCTAGGCCAGTTCGCATCGACACTCTTCGTATGATCGCGACCGATGAATGTGTTGACTTGGGTCAGCCCAAGTCTCGGTGCGGCCGCAATCACCTTCTTGAGGTGCTCGCAACTCTTTTCGGCTTGCTCAATGTTGTGATCCAAACAATTCGGGTAGTAGCCCAACCCACTGATGCTCACACCCGTATGCTCAAGCTTGCTGCGAATCCGACGCACAGCACTATCATCGAGTTCAAGCACATTCAGGTGGGTAATCCCCGCATAGCGTCGATCCGCTTTCGAGGGTGGCCAACACATTACTTCTACGGTCCGATATCCTATGGATGAGGCCAAGTCGAGAACTTCGTCAAGACTCAGCTCAGGGACAATCGCGCTGACGAATCCGAGTTGCATCATGGAGGATTATCCCTATCGAAACCGTGTAGTTAGAAAACCCAATGGAACGCAGATCGAAGAGGAGAATCTGCGTTGCAACAATTTATGGCACAGAACACTCTATGGCACAACTCTATGGCACAGATCGTGCAAACCTATATTTCAAGGAACAATCTCGAAGGATCCTCGATAACATCCTTGATCGTTTTCAAGAACGAGACAGCTTCGCGACCGTCGATGATTCGGTGATCGTAGGTCAAAGCCAAGTACATCATCGGTCGGATCACGACTTGACCGTTCAGAGCGATCGGCCGTTCTTGAATCGAGTGCAGTCCGAGGATTCCTGATTGAGGAGGATTGACGATTGGGGTCGAGAGAAGCGACCCATAAATCCCACCGTTGCTGATGGTAAAGGTACCACCTTCGAGATCCTCTGGCATCAGTTTGTTCGCCATAGCAGCTGTAGCGAAATCACCGATGGATCGCTCGATTTCGGCGAATCCTAATTTCTCGACATTGCGAAGTACGGGAACGACCAACCCTTTACCGCCACCGATCGCAATACCGATGTCGCAGTAGTTTCGATAGACGATGTTGTTCCCGCGAATTTCGGCATTAACCGAAGGGTAACGCTTAAGGGCTTCGCAAGCAGCTTTTGCAAAGAACGACATGAAGCCAAGTTTCACACCATGCTTTTCTTGGAACGCATCGCGATACTTGGTTCGCAATTGCATTACTGGTTGCATGTCAACTTCGTTGAATGTTGTTAGCAAAGCCGCATTGTGCTGGGCTTGAACAAGCCGCGTGGCAATCGTCCGACGGATCATGCTCATCGGCTTGATCTCTTCACCGCGATTAGCGCTACCTTGTTGCAGGGCAGTTGAGGATGATGTCAATGTCGCTGCAACAGGCTTAGCGGTAGCAATGGGGCTTTGAACTGCAGGGCTTGCAGCAACATTGGAGCTTGCGGCTATCGATGCTTTACCATCGATCACTTTGGCAACGTCTTCCTTCAAGATTCTTCCTGAAGGCCCACTGCCGGCAACGCCAGCGAGAGATACTTGATTGTCTGCGGCTAACCGCTGTGCGGCAGGCATCACATGTCCGCCTGTGGTAGCCGATGCACTGACCGGGGCAGATGCCGGACCAGCAGGGGCAGGAGAACCGGATGACG
>JBJONT010000007.1:0-7915 GCA_046051705.1 Planctomycetota bacterium
AGAAGCATCGAAGGAAATGCAAGTAGATCAAATCCAATCTAAAGTGATTTCGCTGGACTTTTGCTTTGTTGCTCCACTGTTGGTTACGTTGCATCCTCTTACTGCAACCAAAGACACTTAGTTAATGCATTTCCAGAAGTGACATTAATTCATCACTTCTACAGTCATCCGATACCTTTCGACAGTTTAAATTTGACCTGGCGAACAATTTAAGGGTTGATTCATTGTGTCGCTATTAATCATTTTTCGGATGAAACAAGGTTTTATCCAAATCGTCGTTAACGGAGTTGAACCAATGCGTTTCCCTAAAATCCCGGTGTTAATTTTTGGTCTTTATGTATTGATTGCAATACCTGTGCTCCCGGCGCAAGGTGGTGTATTGACGGCCTTAAATGCGCTTTCAATGGGCGAGTCGACAACTTCTGCTATCGGTATTCTTGCGATATCTGAGCCTACCGCAACCAAGCAAATGCTCAGTTTCTCAGGGCAAGTCGGTGATTCTGGTTGGAGTAACCACATCACGGGGACACTCAACGGCGACGCATTGGATATCACGATTTCGGGGACTCTCTCTGGAAACATCGGTGAGGATATCTTCGTTAGCTTTTCAGGTAGTGGAACTTGGGGCACCGACCCAATCTTGATTAGTAGTGGTTTATCTCACTACTTTTACTCCAATGTATTAGGTGATTATTATGCATCTGATTTCCAGCAGTTAACAAAAATTGGATCCGCTTCACTCTTCGGTTGGTCTGTTGGATTAGAGTGGGTCGGTGGTGCAACGCTTGGTGCTATCGCTGGCGCTGTCGCGTGCAGTCCAGGCGTTGTAACTGCCGTCGGCGGTGGAGTTATTGGTGGCATTGCGGGAGGGGAGTCGGCCGCGGCGTTCAGCGAACGACTTTGGAAACTCAGTTCAGTACAAACCTCAGCACCTTCGACCGCAGGTTTAGCTCGACCCTTGCCCATCCCCGGCGAAACGATAAGTGGTCGAGGTGGTAATTACGAGGTGACAGCTTTCGATTTTGGTGATAACAGATTGCATTCCGCCAGCGGGCCCATCAGCACATGGGCTCAGGTCCAACCCGACCTTAGCTTTAGTGGTGCAATCTGCACGGTTCCTGAACCATCATCGCTGGCAATCTTCGCAACGGGTGTTGTATCCATGATTTTCAAGCGTGCTAGAAGACGCAAGCTTTGTTTTGGCACAACGCATGCAGTCTAATCGCTGGTTCGGTTTAGCTTTGTAAATGGACGAACTCACATGTGTTGGGCTTACCCTGGGTTGAGTGGACGCCACTCAACCCAGGGGAGTTATCGCTTCGTGACCCAAGGCGAATTTACGCTAGTCGTAATCAATCCTACGACCTAGGCTAATTCGCCTGGTACTGATCGGTTCGAAGTACTTAACCCGGCGAATCATCAGAGAGCGTACAGCGACGCTCTAAAAATAATGCACTTTTGGGGTTGTGAGGTAGGTTACTAGGATCCTATTCCTTCTTGCGCAATTCACTGCGAGCTCGCCGCTTGGCGGCTTGAACACTGGCAACGTCCGCTTTGTCGCGCCGGTCTTGCTCCCGATACTCTCGGACCGCCTCCGGATGATTCGCCCGCCAGCGATCAGGGAGTAACTCCTCAAGCTTCGCTGTCCCCCGAAGCCGATGAGTGATGATGCTCTCTAGATATATCGATACATCCAGCTCCATCCGCAACGCACTTGCTACCAAGCTCATTAAACTCGCATTGCAGATCCCCAACGGAAGTTCGATTTCGATACCTGAGGAAGCGGGTAGCGAGGTTTGCAAACAAAGGAAAGCGGAGGAAGTTGGAGTCGTTTTCGCCCGCTTGCGGTTCAAGAGGAAGTACGTGAATTGAGTCTACTAACGAATAAATCTACTGACTTACCCGTGTTTTTCTACGCTTTTTGCTGAAGTAGGCGCCAAGCCCGAAAAGTGAGCCGATGACAAAAGTGCTAGGCTCTGGTACTTCACCGCCTCCACCGTTGGATGGAGTGAGCATAACAACCCGGAAGCCACCGGAACCGAATCCATTCTTTGGGTTGGCTGTGTTTCGAATTCCAACACTAGAATCGCTCCACCCCCCTGATTGATACGCTCGCAAAGAATTTCCGTTGTAGTTGTCGCGAGTGTTTGGGCTTTCTTCCCATTCTCGTACGTTTCCATTGAGAGCCATTACTCCATATGGACTGAGTGCTCCTGCGTTATCCACCTCCGCAGGACCTTGGGATAAAAGTTGGTTGTAGACAGCAGTAAATTGTGCGGTACCACTGGAAACTGCTATAGGTGTAGAATTGCTTCCGGTTGCGTAGTTGTAGTAAACACCACCAACCGGGTTGTAGTATGCAGCCTTGTGAATTTCATCCATATGCGGCAACGCATACTTAGCCCGTTTACTTCGAAATGGATTGGCTGGATCATAATCAAGTGTATCCGATGCTGTCCAAATCTCGATGTTGTCATCCACTCCACTCGAGATGAAGTTATAAGCCGCTGTTCCACCTGTGCTTGTATTGAGCCAATTGATGAATCTTGCAGCCTCATTCCATGAAACTCCAGTTGCGGGTTTGTTTGCGCCGTTCCCCCCGTAGGAACTCAGATCAGACATGGTGATTTGTAGCGCAGCATTCTCCGATGCTGCATTATACTTCTCGATCATGTCGCGGTTGACTTCAAACTTTCCGATATCGAAAGTATATCCCACAGCCCCTACTTCATCACTGGTCCCTTGGAACTGTGGTGCATTGCCCGGATTGCCGATAGCAACGAACTCCATGGAAAACGCGTTTGCTCCGTTTCCAAAGGTGACCGTTCCCGCCAACGACTCGAAATGTTGGGTTCCCAAGATGCACGCTAATACTACAGCGAACTTTAAAAACTGCTTCATCACTGGCTCCATACGAAATAAAAGGAAACTTCCGCGAGTCCATTCGTTCCGGAGGGCTACGTGATCTGCCAACCGAGAATTTGTGAAAAGGCAAATCCTGGCCTTACAATCATTAGAACCCCGAAAGTCCAGCGACCGGTTCCGGCTTCATTGGGAAATTGTGCTTGCAGGTCCAGTGGACTCGACTACTTCAGGTTCCATGAGGACGGAACTTGCGATTGGAAACAACTGAGGGGTATACTTAGACAATTTCAATACTCGTTATCGCAAGTCCCAAGCACGATAATCCTGGGCGGGTTGGACAGTCTAGACGCCACTACGTGCAACCAAGTGAAGAAGTCGCTCCCAAATCATGCCTTCGATACTTCTCCTCGCTGCAACAGATCGACCGGAAAATCGATCGAACCCGTCTGTCGTTAAGTCGCAACTGGACCAAGCTCAGGTCGTCGCCCAACGAATCATGACGCAAAATGTCGGGGAGATCACACTGTGCCTTCCAACCAAAACGGACTTCAATCAGCTTGATGGCAACCGACACCCTGCACTCGCATCTGTATCCCTTGCCGACGCAACGGTCGATTTAACTCGGTTCGATGCTCTTGTCGTCCTGCCGCCAGAAGATACTGAAAAAGTGTTGCATCCCTTTGTTGCTGAAGCTATCGGCCATTTTATGAACGAAGAGAAGTGCTTCGCTGTATGCAGTCGGACGTTGCTGGCACTGCGGTGGTTCTTGGACCCTACCACCGTTGGAATGATCAAATGTTCAGATGTTGAGAAAGATGAATCGTTGTGTACATCGATCAAGTCGCATATCGCATCCCAAGCGGAACGACAGAGTGCAAGTAGCACAGGTGTCATTGAAGGTGTTACCGCAACGGTTCAAGGATTTTTCGCCAGGGCGAGAAGCCTTTTCGGAAATAGAAAGAAGGACAGTGCTCAAGGGATACCTGCCGATTTTTCTGACCAAGTTTACCGAGCTTTGAAAAGATCTTTTACGGAGCTACTCGCAGCTAACCCTGATCAGAGTTTCTACGCATTTGCACTATTCACAGATGACTCACTTCAGTTCATTCATCCAGTCGCCAACAGCGAAGAAGCGTTGAGCAAAACCGTTCAACACTACAGAGAAACGGTTGATCCAGAGTATGGGACTACGTCAACAATGGAGGGGATGCGTTGGTCTTACGGCGACTGGGGGTTCTTCCCAAATGTCGGAGGTGATTACTTCGACGAAATCAACGCGATTGTCGAAAGGAACTTTTCCGCAGACGAAGATGTGTTTGAACGGCAGATTGAAGGGCTTTGGGAAAGTGTCCTAAATGGATTTCGTCGGCTTGAAGACGAAGGGTTCTTTGGTACCGGGGAAGCTCGATCGAAAATTACGCTTTTGCCCGTCGGTCATATCGACGAGGAAATGACCGAGAAATGGGTCGCTAATCTGAACCCTCCGCAAGTTGTCGAAGCTTGGCGGAAATGGAGCGAGGAATAGGATTTGAAGTGCGCGTAGCCGTAGAAATGACTTCGATGCTGTGAATCGCATCGAGTCCAAGTGTCAACGGTTGAACTGTGCTAGCAGTTGAACTGTGCTAGTAGTTGAGCGGTGCTAGCAGTTGAATCGGGCCAGCATCCGAACTGTGCCAGCCTTCCTTATACGGATCAAGCGGTTTGATTTGCCTTGACACTCAATCGACTCCACTTATACTCAGTCTGGCTGTGATTTTTACTCGGGCTCGCTGCGTTTTTTACTCAGGCTTGCAATAGTTTGAGTTCGAACTGAAGCACTTTTCTTTTATCTTCTCTAACGGATTTGCAAGTCTTGCAGAAGCGGATTTCTCGTTATGGTCAAGTCTGCTCGGCGGTCTGCGTTTACGATTGTAGAGCTACTTGTAGTGATCAGCATTATCGGGGTGCTGGTCGGACTGTTGCTTCCTGCGGTTCAATCGGCGAGAGAAGCCGCTAGGCGAATGCAGTGCTCGAATAACCTTCGGCAACTCAGCTTGGCGTTTCAAAACTACGAATCGGCTTTCAAGACTCTTCCCCCAAGCCGGATTACCACGGGACTTTCGCAGCACGGTTTTGCTGCTTATCTCCTGCCGATGATTGAACAGTCCGTTGTCTACAACTTGTATCAGTTCAATACGCCATGGTGGGATTCTAGGAACTTCCAAGCTACTCGCTCGAGCATTAGTACTTGGATCTGCCCTACGACTCCTGGTAACCGAACTGCTCCTACAGCTTCGGATCAATCTCGATATGTTGTGCTGCCTCCGGAGGGGTTAGGGCAATCTGACTATGTCGTAACTCACGAGGTCATGAAGTGTTTCTTCGAAGCTAACAGTCTTCCCTTGCCTGTCGGTATCTTGCGAGGAGTACCAGGGGTGATAGATCGCGATCGAGCTGTCAGGATGGCTGCGGTCAGGGATGGAGTCTCGAATACTCTACTGTTCGCAGAAACTGCCGGTCGACCTTCCTTGTATTACGTCAACACACAAAAAGATCCTAACGCGACGAAGGATGGTTGGGGGTGGGCAGACCCAAGGGCGATTGGCACGAGCTTAGAAGGCTCTTCCTCCGATGGTCGGCAGCTCAACGACACTGACCGAAATGCTCCTTACACATCTCGTATTTTCGGTAAATGCTCCATCAACTGTACGAATCACAGCGAGTATTACTCGTTTCACACCGGGGCGATGCAGATCAGTCTTCTCGATGGTTCGACACGCTCATTTTCACAAACGACCGATGCGGCAATTCTTGGAGCGATCGTTACCCGTGACAACGGGGAAGTCGTTGGTGAATTCTAGAGCGAACTCGGGCTGAATTCATCACCGTACCATCGAAGTACACGACTGATAGGCGATAGAAACCAGTGCAAGTAGTTAGGGATGAAAGCCACGTTGGAGGAGAGCGCGCTGATGCTCCACGCGTGAGTATTTTGCTGGCGGTCTATAACGGTGCAAAGTACTTGTCGGAGACGATGGATTCGGTTCTTGCGCAAAGCATGAGCAACTGGGAGTTGCTTGTTATCAATGATGGCTCGTCTGATGGCTCCGATGCTCTTATTCGAAACTATAGCGATCCTCGTATCCGTTATTTTGAGCAAGTCAATTCCGGGGCTGCGTCTGCCATTCTTCGTGGATACAACGAATCCACCGGTGAATTCATCGCGTTTCTGGATCAAGACGATATCTGGCTTAGTGATTTTCTCGAAATGCATCTACGTCGGCTCGAAGACCGAAAGGACTTACAAGCGACTTTTTCTTGGTTCAAGCTAATCGACAGCAGCGGACGCCCGCTGGGATTGCATTCCCAGCGACACCATGGAAAAGTGACTTTCGAAGAATTGCTATGCGATTTTACGATCGGTGCTACATCGAATGTAGTCATGCGAAGGCAAGCCATTGAGCTTGCAGGTGGAATTGATTGCGAGTTCCAACGCATGTACGACTTGGATCTATTCTTGCGGATCTCTCGCATTGCTCACGGTTGCATCGAGTCGATACCTTCGGATCTGATGCTTTATCGTCGACACGGAAGTCAGATGAGCTCGAATTACGATGCTTTGATGGAGGAATGGGATCGCGTTTTTGCGAAGCTGCGATGCATCGAACCTGCTGTGCTAAAGAAGCAATTCCCAGTTGCAAAGTCGAATGCCGCTCGATATTTTGCACGCGTCGCTTATGAGCAAATGCGATACGGTGTTTCGTTGAGACTTCTCGGACAAGGCTTCATGGCTGCCCCAGTAAGCTTCCTGCTCGATCTTCGAAATTGGGTAACGCTTGGGGCTGCATCGTGTGGGATGGTGCTGCCTCGCTCGATCCATCGGCGGTTAGAAAAAGCGGCCGGTTTCGATCGCGGATAGCAGTCGGGGCTATTGAGGCAAAATAGTGGCCAATATGATTGCGAGTCGGGCCTGTTTTCGTGCTCGCTTTCGCTTTCGTGCTCGTGCTCGTGCTCGTACTCGTACTCGTACTCGTACTCGTACTCGTGCTGGTGCTCGTGCTCGTGCTCGTGCTCGTGCTCGTGCTCGTGCTCGTGCTCGTGCTCGTGCTCGTGCTCGTGCTCGTACTCGTACTCGTGCTCGTACTCCAATAACGTAATCAGTTCAGTTGCATTCGGAGGTAGGTCGTGTATTGACGAACATGACAGCACTACAGGTTGCTTTCGATTACGAGCACGAGCACCGTTTCACTGAGCACGAGCACGCTTTTACTGAGCACGAGCACGCTTTGACGGAGCGCGAACACGGTTTCACTGAGCGGGATCGCAGCTCTGCCAAGCCGATGCAAATCAATACCCGCCACTAAAACCTTCTATAAGAGCTGAGATCAGGTGTTGCTATTAGAGGCGTTTTTGCTTGATTATTGCGAAATAATGAAGCCATCTTGCAAGCGAAGCGCGATCGAAGATGAAGATGAAGCCGATATAGCTTGCGCAGCCCAGCAGCAGCAAGACAGCCGTTCGAAAGTAAAGCGGAAGTCCTTGCGGTAGCCACATGCGGCATAGGTACAGGCAAAGTGCCATGGCAGCGGCGCCCAGGAAGGGGATCAAGGCAGGTTTCAGTTGCTCAAACCAATGCATTCCTAACGTGACCCGAGTTACACGCATCGCGAAAGGGGATGTCAGAAATCCGCTTATGAGAATCGCCAAGCAGACTCCTGTTGCTCCATAGCGCATCAGCATCAAGCATAAGAGACTCGATGTGATGGCGCGAAGAATCGTTAACGTTAACAATGCCCTTGGGAACCCTAAAGCACGAAGGATCGATGCATTCCAAACTTGAAAGGCGCTTCTAAGTGAAGCAAGGGCAAGCAATTGAATCAGCAGGATAGAGGCTGACCATTTCGATCCAAAAAACTCTACGACTTCGGGAGCGAGACAAGCCACACCAATACAGCAAGGAGCGAGAATTCCGGAGGTGAACGATAAGCCGCTGGCGTAGATCGCTCGTACCCGAGGCGTATCAGACTGGACTTTGGAAAGTGTGCTTAAAGCGATCGTGCGAATCGGCATC
>JBJONT010000008.1:0-19666 GCA_046051705.1 Planctomycetota bacterium
TGGCGGAAAATCTTTTCCTGCAAGAGCTTCCGAATCGACTAGGGTTGTTAGATCGCAAGGAACTCAATCGCCGTGCTGAGTTGTTGCTGGCTGACTTCGGGTTGGATGGCATATCCCCAGATACCTTGGTTGCAGAGTTGGGGATCGGGCAACAGCAGATGCTTGAAATCATTGCCAATACAAAGGGAGATTTGAAGCTATTGATTCTCGATGAACCGACTGCTGCGCTGTCCGTCAGGGAGAGTCAGTTATTGTTCGAGAAGATCAAGCGATGGAAAGAAGTTGGGGCAGCCATTGTTTATGTCAGCCATCGGCTAGCGGAAGTGGAATCGCTGGCAGACCGGATTTCGATTTTGCGCGATGGCGTTCGAATTGGAACTTGGAACCAAGGTGAGTTGACACAAAAAGAGATGGTCTTGCAAATGACTGCCGCTGCAGAGGACTTGCATCATCAAAGCGAGGGGGAACGAAGTATCTCGTCTGAGTTCGTCGGTGAATGCTCCGGCACTGACATCCATGGTGCGGAACCTAGCACACAGGATGTGCTTGTTGTTGAGCAGCTTGATTCTCCGCCGAAGGTAAGGAGCGTATCGTTAAGCGTTAGGCGAGGGGAAGTATTGGGCGTTGCGGGGTTAGTGGGATCGGGAAGGACCGAATTGCTGCGATTGATCTTTGGTGCGGACCGAGCTCATGGCGGATCGGTTTGGGTGGAGGGCGAACCAGGGGTAGGTGGAAAGCAGAAAATCAAAGGCAGAGCGTTGTTTCGTTCACCTCGAGAAGCGGTCATGGCAGGGGTCGTTATGGTCAGTGAGGATCGAAAGTCAGATGGTCTGCTTCTCGATCAGTCGATCGCTATGAACATTCAGCTTCCGCAGTTTTTTCAAGGCTGGTTGAGTGTCTTTCACCGCTACGTACCAGAGCTTGCGTCGCAAGTTGCGAATCAGTACATCGAACAGCTGGCGATTCGCTGCGAGTCGTGCGAGCAATCCGTGGCGAGTTTAAGTGGCGGTAATCAGCAGAAGGTGGTATTGGCGAAATGGCTAGAGCGATCCGCCAAGGTTTTTTTACTTGACGAGCCAACTCGCGGGATCGATAGCGCGGCTCGCGAAATGGTCTATCGCGTGATCCGCCAGCTAGCCTCTGAAGGAAAAGGGGTGCTTGTTGTCAGCAGTGATCTTGAAGAGCTAACCGAGATATCTGATCGAATCGTGGTTTTATCGAACGGGCGATTAACCGAAGAGTTTTCGGGCCCTGCTTACGATAAGCCTTCTATCGTGGCATCGATGTTTTCGGGATATGGATCCGAGCGGTAATCGGTGGCAAGAAACTGTGGTCCGGCGTGCTTCGATGGAATTTTGTCGGACAAGTCGGACAAGTCGGACAAGTCAGACAAGTCAGACAGGTCAGACAGGTCAGACAAGTCAGACAAGTCAGACAAGTCAGACAAGTCAGACAAGTCAGACTTTTAAGGGGGTTCTTCGGACCGCTTTCCTTGCACAACCTTTGACCTACGAACGCCCTTTCTTCGGGGCGTTTTCATTGGTTTCTTCCCCTACTTTGACACCCGCTCGCCGGATCAATCTAGAATTACTATTGGATAGTTCGGAATGTTCCGATATATTGGAATGACGCTTCGTGGGTTTTGCCTCCGAAGCTTCTGAAAACCGGTCGGCGAAAACATTGTTACAGGGTGATGTACGGAGGGGAGTTTCATGTCTGCGACCAAGAAGATCTTGACGAGTCTCGAAGCGCTTGGGGAAGCGGCCGAGTGTTTGAAGGTTCTTGCCCACCCGCATCGCTTGCGGATGGTTCAGATGTTGTTGACCGAAAACTACACCGTCACCGAGCTCGCAGAAGCTTGTGGTTTGCCCACCGCGATGGCTTCTGAACATCTTCGATTAATGCAGCGATGCGGTTTCTTGGAGAGCGAACGTGAAGGGCGCAAGGTCTACTACAAAGTGGTCGAGCCGCAGTTGCAGAAGATCTTGCATTGCATTGAGGAGCGGTTCGGGTGCCATGAGAGTTGCCCCAAACCAGCGACTTGATGTCGCTCTAGCTTCTGACCACTTAACCTCGCAACTAACAGTATTCATTACCGCAAAGGAGACGAAACCAACATGTCAAAAACCAGTATTACCGTCCAAGAGCTTGGAGCGATGTTGAAGGATGGCAAACCTATCGACTTGATCGATGTGAGGACTCCGGGTGAGTTTCAAGAAATCCATGTCAGTGTTGCGAAAAACGTGCCGCTTGATCGCCTATCACCGGAGGCTTTGGGGGCTGATCGAGATACTAGTCGACCTTTGTATGTCATATGCCGTTCCGGAGCGCGTGGTTCGCAAGCGTGTGCGAAGCTGCTTCAAAGTGGCATCGGTAACGTGATCAATGTCGAGGGTGGGACGATGGCTTGGGATAAAGCCGGCTTACCGGTAGTACGCGGTAAGGGGGTGATGTCGTTGGATCGTCAGGTGCGGATCGCTGCCGGGTTGCTTGCTTTTTGTGGCGCGGTGTTGGCTTTGACACTCGACCGAAGATGGGCTTTGCTCAGCGGTGTGGTCGGCCTGGGCTTGATGCATGCTGGGATTACTAACAGTTGCATGATGGGGATGCTGTTGGCTCGGATGCCGTGGAATCAGGTCAAGGCATCTGCGGGCTCGTAGGGTTTAGCTGTTTGTACGGGACCGCTGTTGGAGTTTGCTTCGAGCAACTTTCGGAGCGTTGTTTATTGTTCGTTTACATCATGGGTGCAGTATGCTTGGGAATTCGACCGATTCAGCCACTACGTTGAAGAGGGGGACGGAGCGATTCGCTTGGTTGTCCACCTTGTCGCGTGAATTGCGAGCTTGGTTTTTTTTGCTGGCGGGATTTGCTGCGGTGCTCGGTATGTTGTTGTGGGCTGCTGGTGTGTTTCATTCCAAGGTTCATTCGACGCTTGATGCGACAGGTACGGAGGTTCCTCAGGGAGCAGCGTTGTTGCCATTGCGTGCTGTGCAGTTGCCACGTTACGAGACGGCGGTCGGGACGATTCAAGCGGTGCATGAGGCAGCCGTTGCGAGCAAGATCTTAGCCCGGGTTGAGGAGGTCAACGTCACTGCGGGGCAGAAGGTTCGTTCGGGAGAGATTCTCGTGAAGTTGCTCGATCAGGATTTGCGAGCGAAGCTTGGGCAGATCGAATCGAATCTCGTTGCCGCTCAGGCTAGGCAGGCGCAAGCTCAATCGGAGTTTCAGCGGGCCAACACGCTTTTAGCTCAAGCGGCGATATCGCAGTCGGAGTATCAAGCCAGGGAGGCTGACATTCGCTATGCGAACGCCGAAGTGGAGCGATCGAAGCAAGCGATTGAGGAAGCGAAGATTCAGCTTTCCTTTGCAACGATTGCGGCTCCTTTTGATGGGATTGTGGTGGACAAGCAGGTCAAGGCTGGGGACACGGCGGTGCCGGGGCAAGTCCTCTTTCGCATCTACGATCCGACGCAGATGCAGTTGGTTGCTCAGGTTCGCGAGTCGTTGGCTTTATCGTTGCGACCTGGGCAGAGCATAACTGCGAGTCTTGATGCTTTGAATTACGAGACGCAAGCGACGATCAGCGAGGTGGTACCTCAAGCGAATTCGGCGACACACTCCTTTGAGGTCAAGGTCATTGGGCCGGTACCGGAGGGAATCTACAGTGGGATGTTTGGCCGATTGAAACTGCCGCTTGGGACGGAGGAGGCGATTTTGGTACCGAAGGCTTCAATCCTGCGAATTGGCCAGTTGTCGATGGTCCAAGTGGCTCAGGGTGGCAAGATGGTTCGGCGCAACGTGCAGCTAGGTCGGGAGTTCCAAGACCAAGTGCAAGTACTTGCGGGGTTGCGCATGGGTGAAGTCATAGTGGTAACAAGCTCGGATAGAACTGAGTTAGATAGAACCGAGGTGCGCAAGTGAAAGGAGAATTAAACAGGGGAGAATCGGCCCACAATGACTTGTTGTCGAAGATTGTCAAAGCGTTTTTGGATAGCAATCTATCGATCATCTTGATCATCGCGGCTTCGTTGGTGGGATTAGCGGCGTTGTGGATTACCCCGCGCGAGGAGGATCCGCAGATTGTCGTGCCGCTTGCGGATGTGTTCGTCCAAGCGCCTGGATTTGATGCGAAGCAAGTCGAGCAGTTGGTAGCAACACCATTAGAGCGGATGCTCTCGCAGATCGACGGGGTGGAATACGTTTACAGCATGTCGCGAGATGATCAAGCGATCATTACTGTTCGGTTTTACGTGGGGCAGGATCGCGAACGCAGTTTGGTGAAGTTGTTTAAGAAGCTCAATGAGAACCAGGATGCGATTCCATCTGCCGTCAAGGCTTGGGTGCTCAAGCCGGTCGAGATCGACGATGTGCCGATCGTGACTTTGGCTTTGACCGGCGCGGGGGATGATAGTTCCCAGTTGCGTCGGATTGGGGAGGAGATGGTCGAGCGGCTAGCGTCGATCAAGCAAGTTAATCGGGCTTATATTGTCGGTGGGGAGCCACGCGTGGTTCGGGTGGATGTCATGCCTGACCGGTTGCAAGCTTATCAATTGACATTGGCGGATGTTCAAGGGGCGATACGAGCAGCGAACGATGTGATTCCAGGGGATCAGATTGCTCGCAATGATACCCAATTACAGATTCGGACTTCGGCTGGTTTGCGGTATCCGGGTGAGTTGAACAATTTGGTGGTTGGAGTATTTCAAGGTTTACCGGTTTACATCAAAGACGTTGCCGAAGTAGTCGATGCGGCGAATGAGCCTGGTAGTTACGTGCGGCATGGTTGGGGAGCGGCGGCAGAGTTCCCGCAGCATCACGGGAGTCCCGGCACGCGGCTTGGTGCTCAGGAAGTCGCAGTACAAGCAGGTGGTTTCGGAGTTGAATCGCGTCCTGCGATTACGATTGCGATCTCCAAGCAAAAGGGGGCGAATTCGGTATCTGTTTCCGGAGCGGTCATCGATGCGGCGGAGAAGCTGCGCGCGGAGGTGTTGCCTGGAGACGTCGAGTTAACCATAACGCGCAACAGTGGTTTGACAGCTGACGAAAAGGTCAACGAGTTGATCGAAGCGCTGGGGATCGCCATCTTGATCGTGGTTTTATTGTTGACCGTTGGGATGGGATGGCGTGAAGCGTTGATTGTGGCCATTGCGGTGCCGGTAGTCTTTGGATTGACGTTGTTCGTGAATCTGCTTTTTGGGTTCACCATCAACCGCGTGACATTGTTTGCATTGATCTTAGCGTTGGGCTTATTGGTCGATGATCCTATTGTGGATGTGGAGAATATTGCGAGGCATTTCCATCAAAAGAAACGAGCAAGTCGGCGCATAGTGCTCGATGCGGTGGCCGAGATTCGTCCTCCGTTGATCAGTGCAACTTTAGCGGTCATCGTCAGTTTCTTGCCGATGTTTTTTATCACAGGAATGATGGGGCCATACATGTCTCCGATGGCGCTCAATGTTCCTGTAGCGATGCTCATGTCGATGTTGGTCGCTTTTACGATTACCCCTTGGTTGACTTATCACGTGTTGAAAAAAGAGTTTCCGCATGGCGATGAATTGGCGGATGTGGAAGGGGAGGGGGCGGTGGAGAGTCATGCTGCTTATGATCCTGAGGCGGTCAAGCAGACGTTGCTATACAGGATATTCCGGCCGGTGATGTTGCCGTTGCTCAAGACACGTTTCAGGGCGGTAGGTTTCTTAGTCCTGATTGGAGTTTTGACGATTGCGGCGATGGGGTTGGGAGCGATGCGGCTGGTTCCCTTGAAGATGTTACCGTTTGATAACAAGAACGAGTTCTTGATTTTGCTGGACATGCCAGAGGGTAGCACGTTGGAGCGAACGAGCGCCGTGGTTCAGCAGTTGGAGGGGAATCTCGCAAAAGAAGCCGAGGTAGTAGATTGGACCAGTTACGTTGGGTGTTCGAGTCCGATCGATTTCAATGGGTTGGTGCGTCACTATTACTTGCGCGGTGGGGCTCATCAGGGAGAGATTCGGGTCAATTTGGTGGGGAAGAAGAATCGGGTGCAGCAGAGTCACGCGATTACGTTGCGGATGCGCGATGAGTTAACGAAGGTGGCAACGGATGCAGGAGCGATGTTGCGAATTGTCGAGTTGCCACCTGGCCCACCGGTCCTTGCATCGTTGGTGGCGGAGGTGTACGGTCCGATGGAGCGATCGTATGAGGAGTTGTTGCAAAGTGCGGGGGTTGTGAAGCGTCGGTTGGAGAAAGAGCCAGGTGTGGTCGAAGTCGATGATATGAGTGAGAATCCGATGGCGCGCTGGACGTTTGTGCCGGATCAAGAGAAGGCGGCTTTGGTGGGAGTAAGTGTCAGCGATATCGCTTCGGCGGTACGGACTGCGACGGTTGGGGAGTCGAGCGGATTATTGAGGGTGCATGAAGAGAGGCATCCTTTGGAGATCGTCGTGCGATTACCGAAGGGGTTACGGCAAGACCCTTTGGAGTTAAGTCAATTAGCAGTGCGTGGGGTGGATGGTCAGTTGGTTCGCTTGACGGAGATAGGCAAGTGGGTCACAGATCGGGTTGGGCAGACGATTTATCACAAGAATCTTCAGAGGGTTGCTTATGTGATGGCAGAGACGGCGGGCCGACCGCCGGCGGATTGCATCATCGATATTTTGGCTGATCAGACGGTTGTGGATCATGCGGCACCAAATCATATGGGTGCAGATCCGAAAACGTCTGCGGGTGTAGGTGGGGGATCCGTTGGTTTTGTTGCGGAGGGAGAGCCAAGGCCGCTTGCGAGCAGATCCTTTTTTAGGAATGGCTCGGGGATTTCGTGGGGGTTATCCAAGGGGGTAAGTGCGAAGTTTTCCGGCGAGGGAGAGTGGCAGATAACGTTAGATGTGTTTCGGGATTTGGGGTTGGCTTTTGGAGCCGCGATGGTGTTGATTTACATCATACTGGTAGCTCAGACAGGTTCATTTTTGATTCCGTTGATCGTGATGTTAGCGATCCCTTTGACCGTGCTTGGTGTGATGCCTGGATTTTACATGCTTAATGGGTTGATGGCATCTGAGGTGGGCGGGTATCGCGATCCGGTGTATTTCACTGCGACAGCGATGATTGGGATGATCGCATTGTCGGGGATTGTGACTCGCGATTCGATCATTTTGGTCGATTTCATGGAGCAAGCGGTTCGTGGAGGTCGTCCGTTGTTCGATGCGATTTTGGAGAGTCGTGTCGTTCGGCTTCGGCCAATTTTATTGACGGCAGGTGCAGCGATGTTGTCCGCGATACCGATCACATTGGATCCGATATTTTCGGGGTTAGGTTGGTCGTTGATATTCGGGTTGATCGCTAGCACGATCTTTACTTTGTTCGTTATTCCGGTGACTTATTGGTTGTTCTATGCGGGTCGGGTTCGCTGAAGCCACAGCGAGATCGATTAGGGAGATCGATTAGGGAGATCGATTAGGGAGATCTTGCGATTCTCATTGGTCTTGACGTATCCGTGGGATTTTGGGATTCACTCCAGGGCTACACCCAGGCTGTCGGAAGGTCCGGCGAGTTCTAGGGGTAGCTACGTCGATGGTTTTGCATTTACCCTGGATTTATTCGAGATGCCTTTTTCGCGCTCCCAACGCTTGGATCGACGCAAACGGGTCATTCTCGATTCGGTGGCTTCGGATTCGGATTTCGCGGTGGAATCTGCGCGGGCGGCGAAGCGGAATCGCAAGCAATTGCGGACTTCGTCGAATTCACTTTTGAGCGGTTTTGATTCCGGAACGTATAGTCCTTCGGTGCGCAAGCCTTGCCAAATGCGTTTGGTACAGGCGATCCCCATTAAACCTACTGTTTTGTCGGCAGCGATTGCTTCGCTGTGGGTTGTCTGGCTCATGCTAGTAGCAGCCCATTATTTTTTTCATTCCTCAGCCAATTCCATCGGGCGATCGGCGTTGCCTTTGTTGCAACTCTTTGATCTGCGAAGTCCTCATAGCATTGCGAACTGGTTGACTTGTCAGCTTTGGATGTTTTGTGCTATCGCCTCGTGGATGCTTTATAGCATTCGCAAGCATCGGCTTGATGACTTCACGGCGACATACCGCGTTTGGCTGGTGATGTTAGGAGTTTCTGTATTCTCCAGTTTCGATGCTTCCACGTCAGCTTTGTATTTGTTGGGCCAATCGATTGATCCTTGGACCAAGAAAGAGATGGGCTACGGTGGATGGCCATTGGTGTTAGCGGTTTACGCTTCGGTTGTAGCGTTAGTCGGATTGCGATTGACCGGTGAATTGCGGGCTGTTCCAGGTGCGGTTGCCCTTTGGTTTGGCGGTTTGATCGCTTGGGGATGCGCTGCACTTCTTGGAACTGGCTTGCTGAAATTGCAGTGGTCCCTCGGGAGCATTGACTTGTTCGTGGGAGCTTGTTGGCTTGGGGGTGTTCTGGCTGTATTTCAGTCGGTCGGGCTGACGCTGCGTTATTGTTACATGCAAGCTCAGTATCGATTCATTGAACGGATTGCATTTACCAAGGCATCGAATACTCAATGGTCGAAATCGGTTGAAGATGAATTCGAGAGCCAAGAAGGAAAGCAGGCTCAGGCAGAAGAGATCTACGGCGAGACTCCGAAGAAGTCTTGGTTGCCTTGGAAGCGAAAGTCCGTTTCATCCGAGGAAATTGAAAGCGAGCAAGAAGGAGAGTCCAAGGAGGAAGAGGCTGGTCCACCGAAGCGTCCGATGCGACTCTTTGGGTTTATTCCTCACCGTGTAGAGCGCAATGAGCAACCGATCGAAGAGCCATTGCGAATCGATGAAGCATTGGTTGTCGATCAGGGTTTGACCAAGAAACCTGGATGGTTCCAACGACGTGGAGCCAGTGGGTCGGATGCAGCCAGTGGTTTGGAATCGAAGAGTGTTCCGGATACGGCTGTACAGAAGTCAACACAGCCTAATAGTGATTCGGCTGAACCGGCGATAAAGAAGTCGTGGTTCCCTTCGTTTGGCAAGCGAGCTGTTGGAGCGAAGGATGGCGAATTGGTTGCTGGTGCGGGTGATACTGCGTTGGCGAGCAAGGATACGTCGAGTGGGGCTTCGAAACCGGTCATGGCGAAGAGTGCGCCAATTCAGAATTCGTCTCAGAGCAAACCAGTACAAGCTGCAGCGGGTGTAAGCAGTGACACGAAGAATTCGGCTACTGTGAGTTCAGCCTCGGCTAGTTCGGCCTCGGTGAGTTCGGCAACAAAGAGTGATGCTTCGAAGAGCCCAGCCGGGAAGAGTCCAGCTGGGAAGAGAGAGGATTCGGAGAATGAGACCGAAGGGTCAGAAACACCGAAGCGTTCTTGGTTGAAGAAGGGTTGGAATCCGTTTCGTCGCAGTGCGGAAACGAAGGATGCATCGAACCGCGTGGAAGCTTTCGAGATCCTCGGGGAGGTGGAAGCTCCTAAAACCAAGAAGTTGGCAGGAAAGATACTTGGATTGTTCGATGGATTGAAGCTGAGGCCACCGAAGGATTCGTCGGCGGTCTCCCAGGGGCTTGATACTGCGGGTGGTGGAAGTTCTGGTTCGGGGGCAAAGAGTGGGGCTGCGGCAGGATCGGTTTCATCTGGAACAGCGGCACCAAAATCGGCTGTGCCGGGTTCGAATATGGGCGGTTCGAATAGTGCAGGAAGTGTTCCGCAAGCTTCGCAGCCAGCATCGCAGCAGGGAACGGGTAGCGAGGAGAGCGAGGATGAGGATGAGGAAGACTATGGCAATCAGCGGCCGCTGAGCAAAGCGGAGCGAAAGAAGCTTAGGCGGCAGGGCCGCGACGCAGCTTGAGGTATCTCCTTTTCGAACCATCGCTATAATTCCGTTCGTTTTGTTTGCTTAATTGCATTGCGGTGGGATTCAAGATTGGGGAAGCGATGTCGGATTATTTGGTGGCGTTCGTGGTTGGCATAGTCGAGGGATTAACGGAGTTTTTGCCGGTGAGTTCGACGGCTCACATTATTATTGCGCAGAAATTGTTGGGGTTAGAGCTCGACAACCCGTTCTGGAAGATGTTTGCGGTTTTCATTCAGCTTGGTGCGATCCTGTCGGTGGTTGTTTATTTCTGGCCGCGACTAGTAGAGTTTTTAGGTTCATTCCTTACAGCATTGCGGGGGCCCAATGAAGGGACTGCTGTTTGGTGGCGTCATCCGTTAGCGTTGGTGCTTTGTAGTTTTGTCGTCACTGCGATCCCTTGCTTCCTCATGGACAAGTTCATTGGCGAGAACTTGGAGTCACCAATGATGATTGGTTTAGCGATGGTCATCGGAGGGATTGCGATGGTGTGGATTGACCGAACGTATGGTTCGCAATCTACGACGAATAGCATGGAGCAGATGTCGATGAAGCAAGCGATTGTCATCGGTGCGGCTCAGATTTTGGCGGCAGCGTTTCCTGGAACGAGTCGTTCCATGGCGACCATAGCCGGCGGGCAGGTGATGGGGCTTTCGCGCCCTGCGGCTTTGGAGTTTAGTTTCTTCTTGTCGATACCGGTGATGTTTGCAGCAAGTGGCTTTAAGCTATTGCAATACATCATGAAGTCCGAAGAGAGTATCAGCAGTGCTCAGTGGACGACTTTAGCGATCGGCTTTTTCACGAGTTTTTTCGTGGCGTTAGCGGTGATCGCTTGGTTTATGCAGTGGGTCAAAGCCAGGGGCTTTACACCCTTTGCGGTTTACCGAATCATCGTTGGCTTACTCGTGATCTTTTCACTTCTGGGCTGATGAGTCGTCGGATTTTTTCGAGTCGTCTTTGTTTGCGGAGTCGTTGCCGGCATTACCATTCTGGTTAAGCGACGCGTAAGGATCCGTGGATTTCCCTGGGGGTGGTTTCATGTCGGTCCGCTCGCCGACGATGTTGCCCTTGGCTTTGACTGCTTCTTCTTGCGCCAGATACATTTTCTGAAGGACGCCTGGCAGGAAGGCTGCGCCTGCTCCGACGGCGACGAGGGCGGGGAGTAGCCACACCAGGGCAGATGGCGATTTCTTAGTCGCTGCAGATGTCGTAGTGGTTGCTGCTTGACTGGAGGAGGCTGAAGAGGAGTCGTAGGGATTTTCCGAATTGTTCGGCGGGGTCTGAGAGGTCATGAGGTAGAAACTCAGATAGGAGAAATGGGAACGTGAATCAATGAGCAAGAGAGTTCAGGGGCGGCGGCTGGAGTTCTTGCGAGTCCCTACGATACGATTTAAACGCTTGCAATGCAATCATCCGGGCAGAATCCCTTGGGATTTTTAGAAACATGGCTGACCCCTGAAGGGCTTGGTGGGTATGTTGGGGAGGCTTCTTTATTAGAATTTTTGGCTGTTGAGGAAAAAGTAGTGTCCGATATGCTTGCGATACAGGCCCTGTTTCGTGATCGGGATTGTGCTCGGAGAACGGGAACAGTTTAGTTGCATTCTGAGGTAGGTCGTGAGTTGAACGAACGTAAAACCACTACAGGCTGCTTTCGATTACGAGCACGAGCGCCGTTTCACTGAGCACGAGTACGGTGCTGCAGAACCGATACGAATCAACACCAGCCACTAAAATTCCCGATGGACCGAATTTTTCAAGGTTATGACACTACGCACGATCACCGTACCGGAGAGTATCCCGTTTCCAGCTCGCCAGCTTCCTGGCGTGCTTCAGAATTTGCTTGGGATGCCGGCGAGCCAGAGCCATTGGTTGATTGAAAATGGATGTGTACGGATCAATGAGCGGTTGTGTCGGAAGTTACATCAGCGAGTTGAGCCCGGGGATCAGATAGAAGTCGATTGGATACCGATGCCCGTGGTGGTCCGCACGGAGGCTCGCAGTGCCAGCCGACCGGGGCCGATCGAGTTTTTGCACGATGACCCTCATTTGTGTGTTGTGGTCAAGCCGCCGAATTTGCTGACCGTGCCGACGATGTATCGCGAGGGGCAGACGCTGGTTTCGAAGGTGGAGCGACGGCTCAGGGATAAAGATGAGCAAGCAAAGATCTTCTGTGTGCATCGGCTTGATCGCGACGTTTCTGGGGTGTTGGTATTAGCCAAGACGTTGCAGGTCGCTGAGTTGTTGCGTGAGCAGTTTGCGGCTAGGAAGCCGGATCGGCAGTACATTGCGATCGTAGCAGGGGTGCCGCAGAAGGGATCGGGAACGATCCGAAGTTACTTGGCCACGGATGCGAATTTGAATCGTTATTCGGTCAAAGGGCCCGTGAATGAGAATGCGCCGGAGTCTCGAGAAGGGGCGGTGGGTAAAGGGAAGGGTGGTGGAAGGGATAAATCTGGGAATCGCGAGGGTGGGGAGTATACCGGCGAGTTAGCGATCACCCATTACAAGCTTCGTCATGACTGGAATGAGACGGCATTGGTCGAGGTTCGGTTAGAGACTGGGCGGCGCAATCAGATCCGAGTTCATCTTGCGGAGATGGGGCATCCGATATTGGGGGATCCGCGATATCGGCCGGATCTCGCGGCGCACCGAGCTTGGCCGTATAAACGCATTGCGTTGCATGCAGAGAGTTTGGGATTTACCCACCCGATAACCGGGGAGCAAGTTCGGTTTTTGGCCCCGTGGCCGCAGGAATTCCGCGATTTTCAGAGAGCGGTATCGAAGACTGGTGGTGCGAAGGGGCCCGGTGGTGCGAAAGGGGCCAATGGCTCGAGAGGGAAGTCTTCTAAGAAGGATACATTCGAACCGTGAGTAAGCATCCAGAAGGCGAAGAAGCAAAAGTGAATAGTCAGGAAGTGAATAGTCAGTTAGTCGGTGGCGAGTTGGGGGCAGGAAGTCCCATTGGGTATTGTACAAACGTGCACGCTGGGACGGATCTTGCGCAGATCTTAGCGAATCTCAAAGGATGTGCGTTGAGGGTTCGCGAGCATTTAGGGAAACAGGAGTTGGGGATCGGACTTTGGTTCTCTCAATCTGCTGCTTTGGAAATGTTATCTGGAAGTCGAGTTGAGAAGGAGCGGCGGATTGGGGAGTTTCGCGATGGCTTGTCGCAGATGGGGTTGGTTCCTTACACGCTCAATGGATTTCCTCAGAAGGACTTCCATCAATCGGTAGTTAAGCATCGGGTATATGAACCGGCTTGGTGGGAACCTCAGAGGCTTGAGTACACCAAGCAGTTGGTATCGATCCTCCATGAGCTATTGCCAACGGGGGTAGGTGGTTCGATTTCCACGTTGCCGATCAGTTGGTCGCACACCGATGATTCACCGGGTGAGGTAGGCTTGATGGTTCAGCAGCAGGCGGCTGATCAACTCTTGGAATTAGCGATGCATTTGAATGAGCTTTATGAGCAGACCGGTCGACGGATCGTCATTGCATTGGAGCCTGAGCCAGGTTGTTTATTTACCGATCATGCGTCACTTCGAACTTATTACGAGCGTTTTTGGTCGGAACCTGCAATTGATGCGAAGCTTGCCGCGATTGCAAGAAAGTATCTGACGATTTGTCATGATATATGTCACAGTGCCGTGATGGCAGAAGATCAGAAGTTGGCGATAGAGCTAGATCGTCAGTTGGGGATCCGAGTTGGTAAGGTGCAAGTCTCATCGGCGATACGGGTAGACTGGGTGGGTAAGTCGCCTGAGGAGCGAGCGTTGGCTCTGGAACAACTCGGTTTATTCGCTGAGGATCGATACTTGCATCAGACTTTAGTGATCAAATCCGATGGCTCGAAGGAGCTGTTTGAGGATTTGCCGAAGTTGTTAACGCGAGTTCGCAATGGTCAGATGCAATGGGTGGATGGGTGTCAGTGGCGGATCCACTTCCACGTGCCGATTTATGCGGAACGGTTGGGAGCGATCGATTCGACGCGGGGGGAGATCTTGAAATTCTTCGACTGTGTGCGTGAGCATGGCGATTGGTTTGATGGAAGTGAGCAATACGAAGTCGAGACGTATGCTTGGAGTGTGCTACCGAAGTCCCTTGCAAGCGAGTCGTTGGATGTGGGGATCAGTCGTGAGTTAAGGTGGTTGGAAGAAGCGATGAAGGCTCGAGCAATTCGTTTATAAACCCATCGGTGGATACTAAGGCTTTCGGGTAGAGGTTCAGTCGGACGAGATCCAGAGCATCATCGAGCGGTTCATCATTTTGCTTCTTGGGTTTGGCGAGAACACCGGCCCGAGACCGTCTGGGAACAGACCGTCTAGGAAGAGACCGTCTGGGGAAAGATTATCGCGTAGAGATTTCGATGTGTCGAAGAAGAGCCGCCAAGGGGAACCCGTGGGGTTTTCCGGAAGGCGATAATGCAGGTTTTGAGTGGTTGGGTTGAAGAGGATCAGCAGGTCGCGGTTCGCAATAGAATGATCAACAAGTTGCAACGTATCCGCATGTTTGTAGGAAGTTTGGGCCGACGTTTGATTAGAGTCTGTTGGGTGAGACTTACTGTGTCGTGTTGGCGAGGTTAGGGAGCAAGCGAGGCTGTTGTTGGTTTGTTGCCAATCGAGCGGGTTGCCTTGGAGGTCGAACCAGTTGATATCGGGCGGGGATTGGTCGTGGCGAAAGTTACCGGCGAAGAATTCGGTACGTCGCAGGGCTGGGTGTATTTTTCTGAGTTGGATCAGCGATTGTGTAAACCGCACGAGGTCTTGGTTGGATTCGACGAGTGACCAGTCCATCCAAGAGATTTCGTTATCTTGGCAGTAAGCGTTGTTATTTCCCCGTTGTGTGCGTCGGGCTTCGTCCCCCATGCTCAGCATCGGGACACCTTGGCTAAGGAGTAGTGTTGCCAAGAAGTTTTTGATTTGGCGAAGTCGCACGCGTTCGATTGTTTTTTTGGTGGCGGGGCCTTCGACCCCCAGGTTTTGGCTTAGGTTATTATTATCGCCGTCGCGGTTGTCTTCACCGTTTTCTTCGTTGTGTTTCGAAGAGTAGGAGACAAGATCATTGAGGGTGAATCCGTCGTGTGAAGTGATGAAGTTAATACTGTTTTCGGGGGTGCGGCCGTGGGGTTCGTAGAGATCGGAGGATCCGCACAATCGGGTAGCGAAGGGGCCGGCGGTGTGTGGATCGGCGCGCCAGAAGCGGCGAGTGTCGTCGCGAAATCGGCCGTTCCATTCGGACCATCGACGGGATATGCATGGCAAGCCGTGTCCGGTACCGAACGCACCGACTTGGTAGGTTCCGGCCGCATCCCAAGCTTCGGCGATGAGTTTTGAATCGGCAAGTACAGGGTCTTCGGCGATCCATTCGAGGATGGGGGCAGAGCTACTGAGATTGCCATTCCTATCGCGAGAAAGGATGCTTGCGAGGTCAAAGCGAAATCCATCGACGTGGTAGTTAAGGACCCAGTGTCGCAAGCAGTGGCAGATCAGTTCGCGGCAGACAGGGTGGTTCGAGTTGAATGTGTTTCCGCAACCGGAAAAATTGCAGTAGTGCGAGCCTTGGTTGGTCATCAGGTAATAGACAGAGTTTTCGAGTCCTTTCATGGAGAGGACTGGACCGCGTTCGTTTCCTTCGCAGGTATGATTCAGGACCACATCGAGGATGACTTCGATACCAGCGCGGTGCATTTCGCGAACGAGCTGTTTGAATTCATGGACTTGGGCTCCTGGTGAGGGATCGTAAGCGTATCCGCGGTGGGGTGCGAAGAACGCCATGGGATCGTAGCCCCAGTAGTTCGGGTGTTTGAATGGGCTGCCGTGGAAATGCAGGATGGGGAATTCATGGATTGGCATCAACTCCACGGCGGTGATACCTAGGGATAGCAAGTAGGGGATTTTTTCGATCAGGCCCAGGTATGTCCCCGGTTTGGTTACATGGCTTGTAGGGCTTTTCGTGAAACCTGCGACGTGCAATTCGTAAAGGATCGTATCGCGAAGGGGAGTTTTGGGATGTTTGTCGGCTTGCCAGTCGAAGCTGTGGTCGATGACGACCGATTTCGGAGGGCGGATCACCCCGTCGCTTGAAGGAAGAAAATCGCCGGCGAGAGCATCGCTGTAGGGGTCGATCAAGCGAGCTTTGGGATCGAACCAGTGTCCGAGGTCGGGGCGGAATGGGCCATCGGCTTGATAGTGATAAAGCGTTCCAGGGCGAAGACCAGGGATAAAGCGGTGCCAGATATCGCCATGTTTGTGGTGTTGCTCGGAGAGTTCGATTATCTCGAAGGGGTCTCGATCATGCTTGGAGCGATACAACAGGATCGAGAGGCTTTGCGCTGAATGGCTATAGATATGGAAGTGGCATCCATCGGGGGTGCATCGAGCGCCGAAGGGTGGAGTGTACGGGGAGGCACCGGATTGTGCTGGATCGATGAGCATCGAAGAGTCGTTTTTTGTTTGTGGTTGGCCGGTTCGTTGACCGGATAATGGAGTGCTTAGGACGGTGCGGGCATTTGGGAGGAGAAAGTATCGTACCTACAGAACGGCGGGTTATGGGGAAAAATGAACATGGAATTGGGAACAGGGAATTGGGGTAGGAAATGGTTCGTAAAAACCAGTTCGAGAGCTTGTCAAAGAAAACCGCCTGAACGAAGATTACGGGCGACGAGTCAAACCGACCAACCAAACTAAACAACATCAAAGAGGTATGCGATGATTTCCTTTCCATCGAAGCGAGACGAAGCGAACCGGAACGAACCAAAGCGATTGGCTGGGCTAAAGCGTGGAATGTTAACTGCGGCCCTTTTGGTGGGATTCGTTCCAGCCGTTGGGGAGTTCGGCGGGGGAATCGCGGCGGCTCAGGATTCGCAAGGGGCGATTGTTGCGATCCGTGGAATGTTGGGGGTAGTGGTTCAGGAAAAGGATGGAGCGGTCATCGGTGTGGATTTTCGCAATTGCGGAGACAATTGGATCGACACCTTCCCGAGGGTTTTAGAGATTCCGACCGTTCAAAGCATTTCCGTCAGTGGGCCTCTTGCGACGCACGAGCGGATTTCATCGCTCAAATCGTTGCCGAATTTACGTGCACTGCGGCTTGAGCAAGCCGCCATCACGGATGCGACGATCGCGGAGATCGCCAAGTTTCCGAAGATCGACGATTTGAATTTAGACCGCAGTCCGATCACGGACGAGTGCTTGAAGAGCTTGGGGGCGTCGAAGACGATCAAACGCATTCGTGCACCGAGAACGAAGCTTTCCGATGCGGGGCTTGCCTATTTGAAGGATACCACGCAGTTAGAGTTGTTAGATTTGTCTGACTGCAATCAGATCAGCGATGTTGGATTGTCGCACATCAGCGGACTGACTCGGTTAAGGAATTTGAGTCTTTGGGGGCCTCGGATCACCGATGAGGGGATGAAGCATTTATCGGGGATGACCAACATGGTTGCGATATCCTTTCAGGATTGCGGTGTGACCGATCAGAGTTTCACTGCGTTGTCCGGGATGACGAAGCTTAAGGAGTTCGACATTTTCCGTACGCGGGTTGGAAACGATGCATTGGCAGCGATCAGCGGTGCAAAAGATATGTCGAAGATGAAGCTTCGCGATTGCGGGATCACCACCAAGGGGATCGTCGAGCACATTGGTAAGTTTCCCAACATCACCGCATTGGATTTAAGCGAGACGACCATCAAAGATGCTGCGTTGGTAGAGATTGGCAAGCTTGAGAAGCTTGAGGATCTTAATCTTTGGCATACACGAGTGAGCGACTCCGGGTTGGTTGCGTTGGTTGGCAGCAAGCTCAAGCGATTGAATTTGGACGACACCAACATTGGGGACGGAGCGTTGGAGCATTTGTCGAAGATGGAAACGTTAGAGTTTCTTCACATTGGAAAAACGGCTGTGACCGATGAGAAGATAGGGGATTTGGCCAAATTGAAGAACTTGAAGGACTTGATTCTGACCAATACCGGATTGAGCAAGAAAGCTGTGGATAGTCTTCAAGCAAAATTGCCTAACACAAAAATCAAATTTTAGAGGATTGGTGTTGACGCCCTTCGATAGGCTTTAGTAATTCCGATGGTGTTGAGGGAGAAATGAACTTCCTCGGCACGAAGAAGAACCAAACATAAGCTCTATCGTTGGTCGAGCGTTTGCGGGAATGCTTGACTGGCCTTTCTCCTGGGTTGGAGCAGCATAGAACTCGCGGTTGGGCGGTTACTGGGTCAATCGCCACTGCGGGTGCTTCGCGATAGAGCTTACGACTGAGCACCGGGGTGTTTCCGATAGGGCACCCCGGTGCCAGAGAACAAGGAAGCCTTGGGTGGGATGAAAATTCCCCCCCAAGGCTTTCTGCATTTATGAATGATTGCTATGAAGAAATAGTGAACCTCCGGTTTGGCGTTCATGTCTGATAAAAAAGTGCGCCTACTGAAATCGCGTAATGTGCCTTGTAGAATGAAAGCAAGGAACAAGAAGCAGAGATTTCAGAGATTCATTTCTGAGAAAGGGGAGCGCAAGATGGTATTCGCGCAATGGTTTTCCGATCCGATCGGATCGATGAGTGGGCCCACTTTTCTGATTTTCTATACGATTTTGTTCGTCGTGGGGATGATGGCTTTGCGCCGGCGAGTGAACTCGTTGAATGCAGAAGCCAACGCGAGGCCTTCGCTCAAAATGCCAGAGAAAATCGATCCTTATAAGGTCGCATTTTTGAGAGGGGGAGACTCCGAGGTTTTGCGGGCGGCTATGGTCGATTTGGTGGATCGAGGGTTGATCACTAAGACGGAGGTAGCCCATGGGAAATGGTTTAAGATCAAGCTTACACAATGGGTTTCTGATCCGGAGAAAGTCTCACAAGGCTATAGGTTTTCGGCTATTCAGGAGTACTTGATCGAGCATTTTCATTCAGCCAAGGATGCGGCAAGTATTTTTGGGGCAGAGTGCATGCTCAAGGCGAGGGGGCTGATGGGCGGGTATCGCGATTGGGTTCAAGAGGAGCAGTTGCTCAATGACCACAGTGATCGGGCGGGAGTTCGCTCGATGGCATGGATGTTATTTTTTGGGCTTGAGGGGCTTGGGCTCTACAAGCTTATCGCTGCGATCGCCACACGGCATTTCAATGTGACGTATCTGATTAGCTACATGGTAATAATTCCAGTCGTCATTCTGGTCATCATGGCGCGAAGACGGTTGTCTGATCGCGGTAAGAGGTTCTTGAGCGACGTTCAGTCAGCTTGCCGTTCGGTGAAGATTTTGAAGTCAGTTGAGTTGCATAGAAGGAGCGAAGTGAATGTGCTTGCCTCCGACTCGACGCTGCCACTCTTAGCGATGGGAGTTTTTGGAGTTGCAGCATTGCAGGGAAGTTCGCTTGATCCGATGTATCGGTCGTATCAGAAGTCGGTAGCTAACGGCGGTGGATGTGGCGCGACGTCTGGAGGTTGTGGTTCTGGTTGTGGGGCATCCGTCTCTGGCACGGCGGGTTGCGGATCGGCAGGCGGTAGTTGTGGCGGTGCCGGTGCAGGATGTGGCGGGGCAGGTGCGGGATGCGGCGGGGGAGGGGGATGCGGTGGTTGCGGAGGAGGGTGCGGTGGGGGCTAATGGCATTAGCTAAAACCGTCTTCGTTTCACTGAGCACGAGCACGAGGCTGTAAAACCGATGTAAAGCAATACCGGTCGCTAAAGTCCTCGAAGAACCAATTTGGCTACTGAGAAAACATAGTGACCAAGCTGATTTCGATTCGGGCCGATTTTCGTGCTCGTGCTCGTGCTCGTGCTCGTGCTCGTGCTCGGATAACGGGAGCAGTTCTATTGCATTCAGAGGTAGGTCTTGGGTTGACCGAACATAATACCGCTACAGGTTGTTTTCGATTACGAGCACGAGCACCGTTT
>JBJONT010000009.1:0-6121 GCA_046051705.1 Planctomycetota bacterium
AGCGTATCGATCCCGGAGATGACTTCTCCTTGGAACTCTGGATCTGGAAGATAGATCACTTTGGTGACGAAGTTACCCGAGAGGGCTTGGTCGAGATCTTCTTCGGTGAACTGGATCGAGATAGCGTTGTGAGCCAAGTAGGCTGCGGTGCGTGGGTTTGAGTGGCCCACTTCAACCGTAGGATAAAGCTCTACACCTTCACGACCACCGATGTCGGTTAGCTTCAAGCGATAAATACCGCCTTGAGCGAACTCCAAGCGACCCGGAACGATGAGGCATTCGCTGGTGAACGAACCATCGCCGACGACATCGTAAGCGATGCGCATCGATTGGGGTTGATTGAAGAGAATTTGTGTTGTTGGAGCTGGAGCACCATAGCCAGGGACAGGGATTGTCTCAGGAGCGAGGACACCTGGCCCAGGGCCACCGACCATTGGGCCGGGCTCGGCCAATCGAGCGGCCGGAGGCATGTTGTGTCGAAATGCGGGCTCGCCCCCCAAGCTTGGTGCAGCCAAACCCAATGCGGCTATCACGCTTAAAAACCTTACCTTTTTCATGCGATTCCTCTTGGATTAACTTGGGTCCAGCCAGCTTCGCTGCTGAGCAATTGCGACCGATGCTACCGTCGAACCATTCCACCTGGACGCCGCCTCGCGTCTACATCTACAATCCGACGGCGGAAATCCTTATGGAAAGGGTTCCCTTGGGTCGGTATGCATCGATGCAGCCGTTGTCGAGTTCCTCAAAAGCGTTTTTTGAGGCGCGTCTTGAATCTATGTTCGGCACCTTCCATTTGGTTTCTTTGATAAAACCGGTACAACTCGACCATGGATCAAATCTTTTCCGTTGCTAGCATTTTTAAGTTCAAGGGGATTAGTCTGCTGCTGGCTGGCGTGGTCGTCTTTTGGATTGCGTTTCGACCAAGCGGTGGAGCTTCGACAAAGTTGCGAGCCCAAGGGCCGGCGGTATCGGAATCGAGTTCTAATCTGGCTTCGAATGTCACGCCGGTGGCGACCGACCCGAATCAGCTTGTGCTCGCGGCGGTGCGTCAGGCGGTATGGGGGCCATCGATTGCATGCAGGGTGCAGCAGACGACGAAGGCTTATGGGCAGCAAGCACTTTGGATTGGCGAGTTCAAATCGGAAGCGGTGTCAACGAGTCCGATGCGCAGGATTCGCTACACCGCGAGGATTGCCGTTGGAGCGACGGCATTTGATTTCATCCAAGTTTCCGATGGCCGAATTCTCTGGACTCAGGGTGGTCCTAGTGGGGCGCCGAAACGGATCATTCTCGATCAAGTGCTTCAAAGTATCCCGAGTGGGTTGCAGTATCCAGATTCGCGTCCGGAGATTCATTTGATGTTAGCCGTAGGTGGACAAGCAGAGTTATTGCGGGGTTTGTATCATCGCTACAACTGGTACAAGGCTGTCTCGGGGAAGATTGCAGGGGCGGATGTATGGCAATTGGTGGGACGATTGCGAACCGAACCGACTCGCATTGCAGGGAATGCTCCGATCGACAACATGAATAGCGTGTTGGGAACGCCTTCGCCTCACATGCCGAGCGAAGCGAGGTTGACGTTGAATCGATCGGCCAAGTTCCCTTACTTTCCGATGCTTATCGAATACTTTCAAAAGGCACGAGATGATTCAACAGGTGCGAGTCGTTTTGAGTTGATGACGCGCATTGAGTTCAAGGATCCGACGACGGAGGTTCGGTTTGACGACAAGGAGTTCATGTTCCGGATCAACGATAACATCGAGGAGATCAAGGACGAGACGCAAGATTATTTGCCGGTCACCCCGATTCCAGGCCTAAACTTTGGGTTGCCACCCGCTTAGTTTCCCTTGGTTTCCCGAAGTTACAGTGTTACCCGAAGTCGCCGTGTTTCCCGAAGTCGCCGTGTTACCCAAAGTCGCCGTTGACGCGGAGTTTTCATCTTAGTTATTATCGCAACATAAGGTTTGGAAATTTCTACCTACACCAGCTTGGATTGGTCGGTAGTTTTATAGACACTCACCCCCCGGGCCGTTTTTGGTGCGTTATGCCAACGACATAAGCAGTTTGCGTTGGCGAGAAAAACGGTGTCAGAAAGGATTTTGACATGACTGCATTGGGTCAATCATTTATCGGAACCGTAGGTTCGGTAGCTTCGTATGTGATCGCCGACACGATGAGTTTGCTTCGTCAATCGTTTCCGAAGACGGTACGAATTGAGACGACGAATCATTGCCAAGCTGACTGTGTGTTCTGTCCACGTTCGACGATTGGGCGAGCGAAGGGGAACATGAAGCAGGAGGTGTTTGAGCGCGTGGTCAAGCAGTGTGTCGAAGGTGGAGTTCGCTTGGTCCACTTGCACGGCTACGGTGAGCCATTGATCGACAAGCAGCTTCCTGAACGGATTCGTTACTGTAAAGATCAGGGTATTCCCAGGGTAAAGATCTTTACCAATGGTGATTTGCTTCGAGGCGATTTAGCCAAGCGGATCCTTCATAGCGGGGTCGATGAGATCAAGATCAGCATCGACGGATCGGATTCCAAGGAGTTCAATTTATTGCGTATTGGTTTGGATCACGCCAAGGTTGTCGAGAACGTTAAAGCGTTTCGCAAGCTTCGTGATGAAGCCAATATGAAGACACCGATCATTGTTGCAGCGACTTGCCAGACTTCGAACCGCAAGCAGACAGAAGAGATGCTTTCTGGGGTTGTGGATCACATCGACTTTACGCACATCCACAACTGGGGTGGTGCGTTGGGCGATGCCGAGCAACAGCGTGTTCGCAAGCCCTGCGATCGACTTTGGCGCACGATGACCGTATTGGTCAACGGGGATGTCTCCCTATGTTGCCTTGATTACAGCGGCAAAGAAGTCCTCGGTAACGTCATGGATTCGCCGATGCTCGATATTTGGAACAACTCGCGATACGGCGAGCTGCGCAAGTTGCATCGTGAGAGTCGTCAATCGGAGATTCCACTGTGCAGCAACTGCACCAAGTGCTTCTTCTAGGTTGAGTTTTAGGTTGGTTTTAGTTCAGGAGTAATACTGCGGCATGACACAGCGTATTTTAATCGTTCGACTTTCCGCAGTTGGGGATACGATTCTGAGTTTGCCTGTCCTTTGCGCACTGCGTAAGGAATATCCGAACTCAAGGATCGGTTGGGTGGTCGGAAGCGGGGCGGCAGACATCGTACGGGGTCACGATGCCCTTGATGATCTATTTGTCTTAACGAAAAACGATTTGAAATCCGTCAAAGCTTACTGGGCATTTCTCAAGCGGATCCGGGAGTGGCAACCCACTACGCTTATCGATGTACAAGGACTAACGAAGAGTGCGCTGATCGGATGGTATTCGGGTGCAACTCGCCGAATTGGGTTAGTTAAGTCTGAGTTTGAAGGCCGTGAACTGAGCACATGGCTAAACAACACCTTGGTGTCTCCTACTTCGGAACATGTTGTTCAGCGAGGATTGGCGTTGCTCAAGCCACTGGGCATTGAGAACCCTGAGATTGAGTATCGGGTTCCAGTCTCACCGGCAGCAAATCAACGCGTTAACGAGCAGGTGCGCGACTTGGCAGGTCCAAACGGTGAGTTGGGACCATTTGCGATTATCAATGTCGGTGCTGGATGGGTGTCGAAGATCTGGCCTGCGGAGCGTTACGCTGCGGTGGCAAAGCATCTGAAGGATCGATGGAACCTCCGCACGATGATCGCTTGGGGGGGCTCGGAAGAACGCTCGCTTGCCGAGCAGGTGTCGATTCTATCCGGTGGAGCGGCGATTGAATTACCTGCAACGAGCTTACTTGAACTCGCCGAATGGATTCGCCGATCGGTTCTGTTTGTCGGGTCCGATACAGGACCGATGCATCTCTCAGTAGCGGTCGATATTCCGACGGTCTCACTGATTGGGCCGATGCCGATCGGCCGAGTAGGACATTTCTCAGAGAAACATATAGCTATCCAGCGTGAGTCCCTTACCGAAAAGGAACGCGACCGTCGTAAGACCGATACGAAGCCGATGTTGTCTATCCAAGCCTCGGATGTGATCGAGGCTTGTGATGAAATCCTTACGCGCCGGGGCTTCAGTGCGGCACCTTCGATTCGAAGTGGTGCAGTACCTTTGCCGTTGGCAATCGCGGATCAGCGAAATAGCAGTTGGGAATACTCGACCAAGTAATCTCGCCACTTGAGCCAAGTGTGACCGCCATCGGTTTCGTGATACGTTGGGTTCCATCCTCGATCTTTGAGCATCTGCACTGTTGCTTGGGTGGTTCCTAGCAAGAAATCTTCTTTGCCGGTAGCGAACCAGAGCGACTTGAGCCCTTCTTTTTGCGAAGCATCCTCGAGGCATTTTTTGTGTGCAGCGATCCAAGTGGCCCCTGGACCGGAATCAGTACCGGAGCGGTCGATACCGAACACGCCCGAACTGAATACGCCGACGTATGAGAAATCTTGGATATCGGTAAACGCGATATCCAACGTGTGAGCACCTCCCATGGATAGACCTGCAATCGCACGGTCCTTGCGTTCGTTGGAGACGCGGTATCGGCTCTCGATCATCGGACGGATGTCTTTGCGAAAGTCCTCTGCAAATTCTTTCATCTGCGTCTCGAAGTTATTTCCTGGGCCTGCTCCAAAAGCCCCGGTGTGGCCCGCAGGCATTACTACCACCATCGGAACGATTTTGTTTTCAGCGATAAGGTTATCGAAAATCGCGTTCGCTTGTCCAACCGTACTCCAAGAGTCATCGCAGTCGAAAGCGCCGTGGAGAAGATAGAACACAGGATACTTTGCGGTGCTTGATTCGTAACCAGGAGGAGTGTAAACGTGAAGCCGACGATTGCGTTGCAAGGTCTTTGACTGATAGTGAATCTCGGATACCGCTCCGTGCGGTACATCGCGCAGGTCGAACCATGGTGAACCGGTTACTTGAATCAAACTCCATGCATTGCCGTTCGACTCACTCGTCTTGCTATTGCGTGGATCCAAGACTGCAACTCCGTCGACCATAAACTGATAACGGTATGCGCCGGCCGGTACTCCTTGCGTTTGAACTTCCCAAACACCATCCTCACCTTTCTTCATTTCAAGTCCTCGACCCGTCCCTGGAATATCGCCGGCATTGAGGACGACTTTCTTTGCTTCTGGGGCGTGGATTCGAAAAGTGATTTTTGGATCTTGCGAAAATTCCACTGAAGCAAACGCGGGAGGTGGGGCAGGGGGTTGTGCTTGAACCTCACCGGTTGCGAGAACTGCGAGAGCGAGCAAGCGTATTGCGATTGCTAGGGATCGGCGTGTTGGGTTTGGCTTGGGGGGGAGACTGGAGGTGATGTGGCGGGGTAGTGGAAGCATGGGTGGGGAATCTTTCATTGAAAAGGGAGTAAGAAGAGTGAGTCTAGAGTGTAAGTGATAGGTAGGTTATTTGGGACTGCGTCCCGAGTTGATTGGTTTGGGGGAAGCGCTTGTTCGAGAGTGAGCGTAGCCACTCGTCGCCAGACGGTGGGATCCTCAGCGCGCGTCTGCGCGTGGGCGATCTGCACTATTTTCACCTAGTAACTGCGCGCGAGGTTTTACTGTTTTGCTCCCCTCGCCCCGGGTCGGGGAGAGGGGCTGGGGGTGAGGGGAAAGTCCACGCAACGGCTGCTTTTGCGAGGGGATGAGACGAAGCAATTGTCTGGTCGCGCGCATGGGGTTGGGGTGTCGTAAGTTGTTATTGCGCTTGGGTTTGCGCGGTCACCACCCTCACCCCCCGGCCCCCTCTCCCGCCAGCGGGCGAGGGGGAGCAGCGCGCGTCTGCGCGTGGGCGATTTGCGCTATTTTCATCTGGTAACTGCGCGCGAGGTTTTACTGTTTTGCTCCCCTCGCCCCGGGTCGGGGAGAGGGGCGGGGGGTGAGGGGAAGGACCGCGCAATGGCTGCTTTTGCAAGGGGATGGGACGGAGCGATTGACTGGTCGCGCGCATGGGGTTGGGGTGTCGTAAGTTGTTATTGCGCTTGGGTTTGCGCGGACACCACCCTCACCCCCCGGCCCCCACTCCCCCCAGCGGGCGAGGGGGAGCAGCGGGTATTTAGCAGCCCCCGTAGCCACAAGTCGCCAGACGGTGGGGTCCCACAGTGTGTGGCT
>JBJONT010000010.1:0-15540 GCA_046051705.1 Planctomycetota bacterium
TGAAGGGATCATGCCGTTGTGTGAGAATGAGGCAGGCTTGGCGGTGGTCATGAGCCATGAGATTGCGCATGCTTTGGCGCATCATGGAGCTGAGCGGATGAGTCAGCAAGCGGGTGTTCAGGGGGTCGGTGCAGTGTTAGGGTGGGCTATCAGCGATACGACACCTGCCACGCGGGATCTTGCGATGCGAGCTTTCGGTACTGGAGCGGAGTATGGATTGTTGCTCCCTTACAGTCGTCATCATGAGAGCGAAGCTGATGCGATCGGACTGACGTTGATGGCCAAGGCTGGGTATGATCCATCGGAAGCTCCATTGTTTTGGGGGAGGTTCGGCAAAGCGGCTGGTGGAGCGAACAAGCCTGCCGAATGGGCTTCTACCCACCCGAGCGACGAGCGGCGTGCTACCGATCTTGCGAACAAACTTCCCGATGCCTTGAACCTCTATCAAACCACTGCGAATCGCTATGGTCGGGGCGAGCAATTGGTCTGAGGAAAAAGCCCGTAGACGACGCATTGAAGCGATGAACTTTACCGATTATTCATTGACCTTCAACTTGCGTCCGTAATCGGTTGCTGCATACTTTGAATACCTGATTTAAGTGGATCAATGGGCGGCCGGAGCTGAGCGATTCCGGGCGTGTGTATGTTGAAGCGCGCAGGTTTTGGAGTCGAGCGATCGGGACCAGTCAAGTGTTGCGAAAATCATTCAAGTTCGGGCGTCGTGCATTTACCTTGGTGGAGTTGCTGGTAGTCATCGCCATTATTGGAGTCTTGGTCGGGCTGTTGTTGCCTGCCGTCCAATCTGCCCGTGAAGCGGCGCGAAGGATGTCGTGCCAGAACAACCTAAAGCAACTTGGATTGTGTCTGCACAATTTCGAATCTGCCAAAAAGAAGCTTCCTCCACAGGGAGATTATCAAACTAACGGCACGACGGTGTACTGGAGCGCGCAGACTCGTCTGTTGCCCTACGCGGAATCATCCACCGTGCATCAGTTAATCGATTTTACGAAACCGATTGCGCAGCAACCTCAGGTTGCAAAGATACGGATTCCCTTTTTGATTTGCCCGAGCGAAGTCAATGATAAGGAACGTCCAGATGGTCCGACCTTTATCCATTACCCTTTGAATTATGCGATCAATGTCGGTGAGTGGCTAATCATGCAGCCCCCTTATGGCAAAGGGACAGGTGTGTTCCTGGTCAATCAGGAGATGAAACTCGCGGGAATTACGGACGGCACTAGCAACACGCTGGGGATGAGTGAAGTCAAGGCGTTTACACCGTACTTACGAGATGGCGGGAACCCGGCTGTCGATACGCCGGTTCCTGTGCGACCGGAAGATATCGCTGGGTTTGGTGGTGAGTTTAAATCCGACTCGGGGCATACGGAATGGGTAGATGCACGATCGCATCAAACCGGATTTACCACCACCTTCCCACCGAATCAGCGCGTGCCTTACGTGCACAATAGCATTCCCTATGACATCGACTTTAATTCGATGCGCGAAGGACGCAGTGCGACGTTACCGACCTATGCGGTTGTAACGAGTCGCAGTTATCATGTCGGAGGAGTCAACAGTTTATTGATGGACGGTTCGGTACGGTTTATATCCCAGGGGATTTCTCCAATAGCTTGGAAGGGACTCGGTACGCGATCCGGCGGTGAGGTGGTCCAAGAGGACTGGTGATTTTGGCTTTTACTCTATTTGGATAGTGTTTGTAGAATCTACTTATTGTGTTCTGCGCACAAAAGCGGACGATTTTGGTTTCTCTTGTCCTACAAACCTTTATAGAAATATTTACTCGGCATGAATCGCGCGACATTTTCGTTTGATAGTTTGATGCATCTGTGGCTCTTGTGCTGTTCCTTAGTCGCGCTTGCGGTGTACCCAAATGTGACGTTAGGGCAAACGAACGAAAAGGTGTTACTCGACAGTTGGAAGGATTGTCCAACGAAGCGAGCTTTGGTGGAGTATGTCGGGCGGGTGATCGATCCGAATCACAAGGACTTTGTTCCGGTCCCCGAGCGGATTGCTGTGTTCGATAACGACGGAACGCTTTGGCCCGAGAATCCTCTCCCCTTTCAATTAGCCTACGCTTTCGATGTCGTCACGAAACGTGCAGCAATCGATTCGGAGTTTGCCAAGCACCCGATGGTGCAAGCGGTGCTCAACAAAGATATCGCGACTTTGACCGCAGGGCCGAAGCACGAAGGATTGTTGCAGGTGGTTGCGATGACTCATGCAGGAATCAGTACCGAGGAGTTCTCTAAAAGTGTTTCAGATTGGATGCAGACGAGCAAGCACCCTCGCTATGGGCGCGGCTATGACAAGCTCACGTATGTGCCGATGCAGGAAGTCTTGAAGTATCTGCGTCAAAACGAATTCAAAACGTATATCGTCTCGGGTGGCGGTGCCGATTTTATGCGAGTTTGGTCCGAGCGAGTGTATGGGATTTCACCGGAGCAAGTCATCGGATCTACGGCAAGGACTCGCTTTGAGATGCGCGACGGAAAACCCGTTTTGATTAAAACCTTGGATAACCTATTCGTCGATGACAAATCGGGTAAGCCGGTTGGAATTCAGATGGGGATCGGTCGCAGGCCCGTGGTCTGCTTTGGTAACAGTGACGGTGACTTTGAAATGCTTCAGTACACCACGATCGGCAATCCTCGGGCAAGTTTCGGCGCGATCATTCATCATACTGACGCCGAGCGCGAGTATGCTTATGATGCTACACCGAAGAGTACAGGCAAGTTGGTCGTCGCGCTGCAAGAAGCTTCGGCGCAAGGCTGGTACGTGGTGGATATGAAGTCCGATTGGGTGCGAGTGTTTGAAGAGTAGGCTTGTCGGTCGTTGGCTGGGTACTTGCATTGCCTCGCTGACGCTTCGGGATGCCATTACGGGGGCTTCGATTATGCGTCGGGGGGTGGCGGGTTAGGGGGGAAGTATCAAGCGATGATATCGCGGATGACGTTTGCTCCTTCGACTCCAGTCAGTTTGAAATCGAGGCCTTGGAACTTGTAAGTGAAGGCGTTGTGGTCGATGCCTAGTTGATGCAGCATCGTCGCGTGCAGGTCGTGGACTGTGCAAATGTTTTCTACGGCTGCATAGCCGAGTTCATCGGTCGCACCGTAGACAGTTCCGGGGCGGATCCCACCGCCGGCAAGCCACATGGACATCGATTTGTTATGGTGATCGCGGCCGATGGGGCCTTTGTTTTGTTGCGACATCGGTGTACGGCCAAACTCACCCGTCCATACGACGAGTGTCTCTTCGAGCATCCCGAGTCGATGAAGATCTTGCAACAACGCGGCGCTTGCCTGATCGACTTCTTTGGCTCGCAAAGGCAGCTCTTCTTTGAGCAAGCTATGGTGATCCCAATCGCGGTGATAGAGCTGGATGAATCGCACACCCCGCTGAGCGAGTCTGCGTGCGAGCAAGCAGTTGCTTGCAAAAGTGCCATCGCCGGGTTCGCATCCGTAGAGACTCAACGTTTCTTGTGTTTCGTCTTGGGTGTCCATCAAGTTCGGGATGCTCGTCTGCATCTCGAAAGCTAGTTCGTACTGGGCGATTCGGGTTTCGATTTCGGGGTCGAAGTGATTTTGAGCGAACTGGCGATTCATGGCATTGATCGCAGCGATATCGTCCGACTGCTGCTCGCGGTCGATACCTGGCGGGTTGTTTAAGTAAAGCACAGGTTCGCCTCGGCTGCGAAGCTGTACGCCTTGGTGTCGGCTCGGCAGGAATCCGCTGCTCCACTGTCGTGCGGCGATCGGCTGAGGCGAGCGGCCTTTGCCCGTCGAAACCAGTACGACGAAGCCCGGGAGGTTCTCGGCCATGGCCCCTAATCCATAGTGGATCCAAGCGCCCATGCTTGGTCGTCCCGATATCTGCGAACCGGTGTTCATGAACATGTGTGCTGGGTCATGATTGATCGCATCGGTAGTCATTGAGCGAATCAAGCACAGGTTGTCGATTTGGTTGCCCAAGTGTGGGAGTAACTCACCGATCTGAGTCCCTTGACTACCGTACGATTTGAACCCGAAGAGAGGGCCAAGGCATCGAAGCTCTTGGCCTTGGAGCTGTGCGAGTTGCTGACCTTTGGTGAAGCTCTCTGGCATGGGCTGATCATGCATTTCAGCGAGTTTAGGTTTGTAGTCGAAGAGTTCCAAGTGGGATGGGCCGCCGGCCATGGTGAGCCAAATGACTCGCTTGGCGCGTTGCGGAAGCGGTAGATTCGCGATGGTGCCTTTGGACGCTAGCGCAGGGTGCTGCGGTACAGAAGACTCCGCTCCATTTACTTGTTCACCAGAGTAGGTCGCAGATGGATTGAGCAAGGCTGACAGCGCGGTCGCTCCAATGGTGCCTTGGGCGAGCAACCTGCGTCGGGAGATATTGAAGTTGTTGTAAGGTGAGTTCATGGCGTTCGTATTTCAGGGGATTAGTTACGTGTGATGGTTTCATGCAAGTTCAGCAGGACTCTTGCTGCGTGAGTCCATACGTTCAGTTCGTTTAGTTCGTTTAGTTGCATGGAGTTTTCTTCGGATGTATCGCTTGATCGTTGAGATTGGCTGAGCCGCTTAGATTGTTTGACGATTAGATTGGCGAGCAGTTCGGATTCTGTGGGCGTTGCGGGGCGTTGGAGAGTTTGATGGACCATCCAAGCGATGCGGTCAGCTTGCCATTGCGGATTCGCATCCGATGCAGGGATTGCTTCGATAGCTCGGCGGGCGAAGCCTTGGGCGGCTTCGACGTATGTCGGGTCGTTCAAGAGCACGAGGGCTTGTTGGGGTATATTCGATCGGGAGCGTTCCGCGGCGCATTCTTCGCGGCTGGGCGCGTCGAAGGCCAGGAGGCTTGGGTGAAGAAACGTTCGTTGCCACCAGGTGTAGATCCCACGTCGATACTGTTGTTCGCCGGAGTCGGGTGAGTAAGTGCGGGTAGGGAAGTTTAGATTCTCCCAGTAGCCTTCCGGTTGATAAGGCTTTGCACTTGGTCCACCGATGCGAGGGGAAAGCAGTCCGCCGATCGCAAGAGCTTGGTCGCGTATAAGTTCCGCGTCGAGTCGAAAAGAGGATTGGCGACCGGTGTATCGGTTGAGCGGATCTTGGGCGATTGCGGTTGGATCTGCTTGGGTCGATCGTTGGTACGTTTCGCTTAATACGATCCAGCGAACCATATGTTTGACATCCCAGCCGCTTTCGATGAATTCACAAGCCATTGTGTCGAGCAGCGGTTGGTTGATCGGCGTCTCACCTTGAGCCCCCAAGTCGTCGAGAACTTTGCTAAGTCCAGTCCCGAAGAAGTGTTTCCAGAGTCGGTTCATCACGACGCGAGCGGTGAGCGGGTTTTCTTTCGATACGATCCAATTCGCTAGGTCGAGTCGAGTAAGTGGGTTCGGTGTTGCGGTGATGTTACCGCTTGGAGAGTTGGAGTGGTGAAGGGCAATTGGGAAAGCTGGTTGAACGATTTCACCCGATTCGTCCATCCAGTTGCCGCGCGGTAGGATCCGAACGATGCGTCGTTTATCGGGAGAGGAGGTTGCAGTGGATTTGGTGACTAGGCATTTTGGGACGGATTTGAGGAAGGCTTCGCGAACCTTCGGATCGTCGCGTGTATTGGGATCTTCTTCGATGCGTCGAAGTTCCCTTTGTTGCTCATCGGTAAGAATCGGCATTCCTTCTTCGCGTGTTGCGACGATTCCTTCTTGGATATCCGCGAAGAAGGCGCCAAGTGAGTAGAAATCTTTGGTGGTAATAGGGTCGTATTTGTGATCGTGACATTGCGCGCATCCGATGGTTTGTCCGAGCCATACAGTGCCTATTGCGCGAACCCGGTCGGCGAGCATGCGCGCTTCGTAGTCTTTGGGTTGGGCGCCACCTTCTTCGGTGGAGAGGATCAATCGATTGAAGGCGGTTGCAAGTTTGGTTTCTTGATTAGCATCGGGGAGAAGATCCCCTGCGATTTGCTCGATAGTGAAGCGATCGAAGGGTTTGTTGGAGTTAAACGAAGCGATCACGTAGTCGCGATACGGCCAGATGTTTCGAGGGTTGTCGCTGTGATAACCGATGGTGTCTGCAAAGCGGACGACATCGAGCCAACCAATCGCCATCCGTTCACCGTAGTGAGGGTTGCTCAGCAGTTCCTCGACCAGCAGTCGATACGCATCGGGGCGAGAATCGTTTTCGAATGCAGCGACTTGTTCGGGAGTAGGAGGAAGTCCTACAAGGTCGCTGTAGAGGCGACGGATCAGCGTACGTCGCTCGGCTCGAGGGCTTGGGGGGATCCCTTGTTTGGCGAGTTCAACGTCGACCCAATAATCCAGCGATGATTTCCCCGCTGCGTCCGTTTTCCCCGTTGCTGAGGAGATGGGTGGGCGAGTGGGGGGGATGTAAGCCCAGTGTGTTTGATATTGAGCTCCCTGTTCGATCCAAGTCTTTAGAGTTTGGATTTGTTTATCGGAAAGTGGTTTATTGCTTTCAGGTGGAGGCATTTGCAAGTCCGGATCTTGCGAGAGGATCCGGGCGATCATTTCGCTTTCTTGAGGCGAACCTGGAAGGATCGCTTTTTTGTCGATTGCGGGAGCTTGCTGGTCGAGACGTAAATCCGCTTGTCGGTGCGCGGCGTCGGGGCCGTGGCACGCGAAGCAGTGGTTCGAGAGGATCGGTCGGATATCTCGGTTGTAATCGGGCGTACTGTGCGCTTGGCAAGTGGTGGACTGCCAGCAGCTCGAACCCAAGAAAGTTGCGAGGATGGCGAAAGGCAGTCGTAGTTGGGCTGATATTTGAGGACGAGGAGCGGGAGAGATGTTGGGCATGGGTAGAGGGTGGGAGTCTGGAGGATAAGGATTGAGATGAGGCGAGGCGGGGGTGGGTGTGGTTTATTATTCTGAGTCTGGATTCATCGCATTGAAAGACTTGGGAGGGGGGGTGTTGGGGCAATACCCGGAAACTTATTCGGCTTGGTAATTTATAAGGAGCAATTTAACGCCACAAATCTGGTTTCGCGGGGTGTTTTTCCGTTGGCCGATGTTGCGTGGGTGGCTGTTCCACTTAGAATCTGTGAATTCCAACCCGGTTGGAGATCCGAACACGGTCGGAAATACAAACACAGTGGTTTCACAAACACAGTGGCTTGGACCGTTGAATCGTTTACGTTTTTCCTTTCTATCATCCGGCAGGCACCTTAAATGAAAACAGCAGTAGTGAAAGACTCTAGGAAAACCGATCGGGCTATCTTGAACAAGAAGCGGGCCGGGATTGCTTTGGCATTGTTTGCGGGCGTTGCGATGCCGTTTGCTGGATGTGACAGTGGAGCGAAACCGCCGGCGAAGGTGCCTAGTTCAGCGGATGGAGCACCGGGTGGGGTTGGGGGACCGGGTGGGTTTGAAGACAAGCAAGCCGCCCCTGTGGTTTCGGCGAGTGCCGGAGCGGTGATTCCTGGGGTGGGATATTCGATGCCGGCCAAGGTTGGCAAGTATGAAGTATTGAACATTATGACTGACAACAAGGACGACGCGATTGCCAAGAGCAACGCTGAGTCGGCTTTGGTGTCCAATCCGGATGTGAACTGCATGGTTGGATTGTGGGCGTACAATCCTCCGGCGATTCTATCGGCGTTGGAAGCACGCTCATTAGCGGGTAAAGTCAAGATTGTTGGTTTTGACGAGCACCCAGCGACCCTCGCTGGAATCGCCGATGGGAAGATTATCGGCACGATTGCCCAGCAACCCTACTTGTTTGGTTTCAAGAGCGTTGAGTACTTGGCAGCGATGGCTCGCAACCAAGAAGTCAAGGTTCCTGAGAGCAAGATGATTTACGTACCTCACTCGGTGGTAACCGCTGACAACATTCAAGAGTTCAATGCGGGAGTGCAAGCGATTCGCGATGGGAACGGACCGATTCCAAAGTCGGATTCCGAGTCGTATGACACATCGAAGGGAACCAAGTTGGCGTTTATCACCAACAGTGTTGACTTGTTCTGGGTTTTGGCACAAAAGGGTTGCGAGAAGGCCGATGGTGTCTTCAATACAAAAACTGCCGTGACTTTCCCAAGCCAAGGAACGGTTGACGAGCAGAAGCAAGCACTTGAGCAAGCGGTCAACAACGGGTTTGATGGATTGGCGATTTCACCGATCAATCCTGAGAATCAAGTCGACATGTTGAACATGGCGGCAGAAAAGATGGCAGTGGTTTGCCAAGATTCCGATGCACCGAAATCGAATCGGAAGTTTTATCTAGGGACAAGCAACTACTTAGCGGGCAGAGCCGCAGGGAAGCTTGTTAAACAAGCGATTCCTGAAGGTGGTAAGGTAATGATATTCGTCGGGAAGCTTGAAGTGCTCAATGCACAAGAGCGATCTCGCGGTGTGATTGATGAATTGGCTGACAAGCCATTGCCACCAGGCTTCGAAACTGCGGCAAACTGATGGAAAGCATTCTGAGAGTTGAAAATGTCACCAAGTCATTCCCCGGAGTCAAAGCACTTCGGGGAGTGAGTCTGCACGTGGAGCCCGGCGAAGTCTTGAGCGTCATCGGTGAGAACGGCGCCGGTAAGAGCACCTTGATGAAGATCCTTGCGGGGGTTCAGGGGCAAGATTCAGGCGAGTTGTGGTGGAAGGGTAGCCAGGTTCGTTTTGCTAATCCGAGTGAAGCTATCTCGGCTGGGATTTCGCTTATTCACCAAGAGTTGAATCTCGCGGACAACTTAACCGTAGCCGAGAATATTTTTCTTGGGCGAGAGCCGACGCGATGGGGGATGATTCAATCGCGGCAAATGCGGCATCGAGCTGACGAATTTCTCAAACGTGTTGGGCTTGATATCCCATCGAGCACATCGTTGCAGAAGCTTTCTATCGCGCAGCGTCAGATGGTTGAGATTGCCAAGTCGCTTTCGACTGATGCGAATATGATCATCATGGATGAGCCGACGAGCAGTCTCTCAGCGCATGAGTCGGAGAAACTTTTTCAGTTGATACGGCAATTGAAATCGGAGGGGGTATCGATCGTGTACATTTCCCACCGGTTAGCCGAGGTTGCAGAATTGTCCGACCGCGTAGAGGTGCTTCGTGACGGGCAGAACGCTGCTACGTTGCAAAAGCATGAAGTCACGCATGATCGCATGGTGCATGCGATGGTTGGTCGCGAGCTGAATCGATATTTTCCGCACGTACCTAAAGAGCCCGGCGAGGTTCGATTGCGGCTTAAGGACGTTCGTGTATTCGGTCGAGCCGAGCATCCGGTAAACATTGAAGTGCGTGCTGGTGAGATTGTCGGCATGGCTGGATTGGTCGGTGCTGGGCGCACTGAAGTGCTTGAATCGATCATGGGAATGCGACCTGTCTTAGGTGGAAAGATTGAAGTCGATGGGGTAGCAATTCCATCCGGGAAAATCCGAACCTCGATCGCTTCCGGTTTGGCGTTGGTCCCCGAAGACCGTCGTCACACGGGTTTAGTAACTTCCATGAGCGTTGGCGATAACTTGACTCTCGCTTCGATGGAGAACGTAAGTCGCTACGGGATACTTTCGCGTGCGGCGGAGCAGAAAGCTGGGCAGGAACAAGTAAGTGCATTGCGGATAAAGACACCTCACTTGAACCAAGTTTCCGCGTTCCTCTCGGGAGGAAATCAGCAGAAGATTGTTTTTGGCAAATGGATTATGAGGAATCCCAAGGTTCTGTTATTGGATGAGCCGACGCGGGGAGTCGATATTGGAGCCAAGCAAGAGATTTACGGTTTGATGGAGCAGTTGGCTCAGCGTGGTACGGCGATCTTGTTCGTGTCAAGTGAGATGGAAGAGATCCTTGGGATGGCGGATCGTACGTACGTGATGCACGAAGGGCGAGTAAAGGGTGAGTTGGCTCGCGAACAGATGACCGAGCAGAGTATCATGCAATTGGCTTTCGGACGCACCGAAGCTACCGCAGTAGTTCACTAAAGTGATTCTGGAACATGCAAATCAAAAGCATTGGCGTTGTGTTATTGTTGCTGGCAATTTTGCTCGTGACCGGTTGGCTGAATCCCTCCTTCCTATCGGATGAGAACGTCAAGTCGATCATTCGGTGGACGAGTCTGTTCGGGTTCATTTCGTTGGGAATGGCGCTGGTGATCATGACCGGTGGCATCGACTTGTCAATCGGATCGGTCATCGCTCTCGCAGGTGTTTGCATGCTGATGTTGCTCAATCAACAGCATGTGGATTCCCAGCAGAAGACAAAGGTGCTCAAGGTCGAGAAGGTACCGATGAAAAACAATCAGTTACCTAAGGTGACTTTGGGTACATCGGATTGGACGATACGCACCGATGATCAATTGCGGTTCGTCAATTCATTCGGCCAGCCGGTGCAGGGGAGTGTCGTTTCGGTAGAAAAGGGAGCTGAAGGGTTATCGGTCATTTTGCGCGAGCCGAATGCGAACTTTCCAGTCGACGCAGAAGTTCAATGGTTCCAGTTTCAGCATCGACCGATTTGGCTTGTCATACCGTTGGTGCTGCTAGGTTCAGCACTGTTAGGATTGTTTCACGGGTATTTGGTCACCAAAGTTGGATTGCAGCCGTTTGTCGTCACGATGTGCGGATTGCTGGCCTATCGTGGAATCGCGCGGGTGCTTGCGGGGGAGCAGTCCAAGGGACTTGGCAGTACGCTGGTAACGATTAAAGAGTGGATCAACGGTGTCTCGTTTAAGCTTCCTGTCCCGTTTTTGCCTTACGTGAGTCAAGGCAGGTGGCATTCGGTTTTGTGGGATGGGAAGAAGAACGAAGCGATTTTGGACGCCAATGGCGCGACGCAAAGCGTTCCGCTGTTCTCTTGGATTGAAATTCCAACCACCGCTGTTCTTCTTGCGATCGTGGCTTTGGCTTTGTGGATTGCAATCAACCGATCGGTCTTTGGGCGGTATTTGATGGCGTTGGGGAACAATGTTCAAGCCGCAAAATTCAGCGGGATTGCGACAGATAAAATCATCATTTCCACGTATGTGATTTGTTCGTTGCTAGCGGGGCTTACCGGGATTCTTCTCGTGTTTGACTTCAACACGATCGAGCCTTCTCAGACCGGCAGCATTTACGAGATGTATGCGGTGGCTGCGGCGGTGATCGGTGGATGTTCCTTGCGAGGTGGTTCTGGATCGATTGTTGGGGTGGTGTTCGGTACGGCGGTGATGCGGTCGTTGTTTTTGTCGATCGCGGCGTTGAGCATTCCGAAGAGTTGGGAGTTTATCATTGTTGCCATCGCGCTGATGGCAGCGGTGCTTACCGATGAAGTGATCCGGATAGTTGGGAATAAGCGAAAGCTGATGGCTCAAGCCAAGTTGGCCAAGAGTGGCGGCTGAGCAAGATATCCGAGTAAGGTAACCGAGTATTAAAACTGGGCAAGTTAACTGGTCGATTAGAACTGCTGGAGCATTTCGTGTAGGAGCTCCATGGGTAGGCCGACGACGTTTGTTGCAGAGCCGCTTACCAGGGTGAGCCAAGGGGGGCCGTCTTGGAAGCCGAGCGAGCCGGCTTTTCCGATCCACAGATCGCTTTCGAGGTATTGGTCAAGTTCGGCGTCGCTGAAGTTCTTAAGTACAAGGATTGAGCAGTCGACTCGAACGCAGCGTTTGGCTGTTGCGCGACTCCATAGACACAACCCCGAGTAGACGCGGTGCTCTTGTCCGCGTAAACGCATAAGCATCGCGCGGGCGTGGTCGACATCGTTGGGTTTTCCGAGTACTAAGCCGCGATGTTCAGCGACGGTGTCGCAAGCGATAACGACGCGTTGATCGATGTCGATTTTTTGGATGACATCTGCTGCTTTTTGGTAGGCTAATCGAGCGACGAGTTCCGGTGGTGTTTCCCTTGAGCAAACGCCGCACTCCGCCAGAGGATCTGGCTCGATGACTTCATAGCGATAGCCGAAGGCTCTCATCAGTTCGTTGCGGCGCGGGGAAGAACTCGCAAGAATAAACGGCCTTGAGTCAGGTTGAAATCCGGTAGGAGGAAGAAACACGTCGCTAGATCCAGGCTCGTTCATCGATTCTGTTTTTGGTTCTTCGGGAATTTTAGTGTCTAGAAATTGATTGGAATCGGTTTTGCAATGCCTTACTCGTGCTCAGTGAAACGGCGCGAGCTCTTGTAATCGAAATGACTATTGAGGGAATCCGGGAGGTGGTGGATATCCGAGTCGTGGGCGGAGTTGCTCCCAGGATTGTTTTAGGGAGTCAAGCATACGGGGGATGTGTCCGCAGGCGAGGTAGACACGGCAGGAGACAGCCGACTGAGGATAGAAGTTCGTGATGAAATCGAAGCTGAATTCGTAGGGACCATGTCCAATCATCACCGCGTTGGCGTAGGAACCACTGAGGATCTCATCGCGCAGTTTAAGCTCGTCATAGATCTCTTGGGGCGATTGCTTCTTTGGAGGTGGGATCGGTGCACCGGCTTGTGGGTTGCTGGCAGGTTGGCTTGGCGATGGATGTGAATCGCTTGAACCTGTACCAGGATTGGCTGTGGGATTCGGTTGCATGGGATCGGGCATGTTCGAGCCTGCATGCAGGACTTGGCTGTGCAAGTCGCTGGCGTTGGGATGTTGCTGGGAACTGCTCGGGGCTGGGTTGGTAGTACCCGGCATGGAGTTCGAAGGCAGGTTGTTTGCTGGCTGGGGATTCGCTGGGGAGCCAGGAAGTTCACCGTATCGCTGACGGTAAAGTTCGACGTTCTTCGCTAAAGCGTCGATGAATTGGGGCATAACGGTGTGGGGCATCACCACACGAGCAACCACGGCACTTGGGCGAGGTAAGTTTCGCACAAAGTCCAGAAGGAATTCCGTCCCGCCGGTGACAACGATTACCCCTGTGCTGATCTCACCGCGAGCCACGTTATCAGGGACACGAGCGCGCAGGGCGGGCATGTTCTCCTGGGAATCGCCCGAGTTGCGTGCGAAGTCATCGTTAGGGTTTGCCATGTTCCCAATGTCCTTTGGTTTGAAATAGCTTGAAGGTGGGGGTGGTTGGAATCGAATCGCACCGATTGGATACTTCAAGTATATCGTGGTTGGTAGGCCATCCACACCCCCAAAGGTGGGCTTTGTTACTCTGTGAAATCCTCGCGCGGCGTGTCAGCGGCAGGACGGGTGTAACGGGGCTCGCAAAATTTTTTTCGTGCCAAAATCACATCGAAATTGCATTAGCTCGGTAGATTCAAAGCAACTGCCGGGGGCTTTGTTTGGATTACTTCTACGGATTACTTCTACGGATTAGTTCTACGGATTAGTTCTACGGATTAGTTCTACTGGGGATGTTACGGATGATTTTGGGAATTCGAACCATCGTGGACTATGTGTTCAAACGTATCTTCGCTTGCGAACACGATCAACGCCCATTGCTCGGACTGCTCAATGCGGTCCTGGATCTGAGCGACCCCATAGTTTCCGTTCAAGTCATTAATCCCTTTAACCACAAGGAATTCGAAGATCAAAAAGCTATCATTCTCGATGTGCGATGCAGGGATTCATCTGGTCGGGTATTCAATATTGAAATGCAAGTCGATAATCGAATAGGACTTCGTACGCGATTGCTCTATTATGCTTGCAGCATGTTCGTCGACCAGTTGAAGGCTGGCAATCCGTATGAAAGTGCGAAGCCTGCTATTTCGATTTGTTTCCTTAGGCAGGAAATGTTTTCAGAGAGTCGAACTGGACAGCGGGTCTTTCGCATGAACGATTGTGACTCGGGTATGGAGCTTTCCGATTCGCTCGAGATTCACACTATTGAGCTAGCCAAGTATAATTTAAAACAAGAGGACTTGGGTACGTGTACTGCACTTGAGCGTTGGGTGTTTTTGATGCTGTATTCCCAAGACCACTCGGCCGAGGAACTACGTGCACTGCTTCCTGGAGAAGCTTTCTGCAGAGCGATAGATATCTTGGAAATGATAGCTTCGAAAACGGAGGATAAACAGATGTACGACCAGCGAGAGAAAGCTTTAAGGGATTACGAATGGGCGTTAAGTGGCGCAATGAATGAGGGCCGGGAGGAAGGGCTACAGGAAGGCCGGGAGCAGGGACGGGAGGAAGGATGGCGAGAAGGGAAGATTGAAGGCAAGTCCGAAGGAAAGATCGAAGGTAAGATTGAAGGGAAGATTGAAGGGTTTGAGGTTGGCAAACTGGCCGGTGAGATTCAAGTCCTTGAGAACTTGCTCGGCGAACCGGTTTCCTCGGATAGCGAATTGTTTTCGCTCGCTGCGAGTTTCCTATCTGAGCGACGAAACGAGTTGCAAGCACGCATGAGGAATCGATAGTCGCGGTTGATCGCTTCCTCGCCGTTGGCTACTTACCCCCAGAACGGCCTGAGTTCTTAGAGTTCAGGATGGCGAATAGGAAGATCAAGATTAGGATCAGTGGTACGAAACAACTGCAAATTGTTCCGACGACTTGCACGATCCATCCTGTGAAGCTTGGGACTCTCGTCGTCTGCGATGAACCTTGATTCGGGGCCGCGCTAGGGCTCGCTTGAGGTTGCATCGATACCCATCCGCTTGATCCAGACCCACCGTTGCTTGGTACATCTGCTCGATGAGAAGGAATCCCTGTAATTGGTCCATTGTTGGGTTTTGCCAATGCGGTAAGGACTTCGCTGACATCCACATCTCCAAGGGCTTCAAGCAGTGCGAAATCAGCATCGCTGCCAGCTTGGTCTTGTTGTGGCTGCTCGGCCAAGATCTCTTGGATGGCATTCGAAAGGGATTGTAAATCGTTCGCGCGACGATAACTATGGACCTTGGTTGCCAGCGAATGGTCGGATTTCATATCGACTCCGATCGCATCGACCAGCAACCCTCGTGAGAGAATGTCTGGTAGGAACTGAGCAAGCAACTGCGGATCGGACGCTTCGCCATCGGTTACGACTACCAACCGATACGTGCCGTAAAAATTCTTTGAGCGAAGATCAAGCAACGTGTTGGCACCGACTCGCATAGCCTCGCCAAGCGGGGTTCCGCCCCCCGGTTGCAATGCTCTGATCCTTTGTATCGCATTGTCTTTATTAAGGGTTTCAAATGGAACCAGCCAATTTTTATACTGTCTTGCGCCGTTGAGCAATAAAATCCCAACGTTGGTCTTAGGATCGATTTGGCCGATGACTTGCTCGAGTGCGGCTTTGGCCGCATCCATTCGGGTCCCACGATCGCGTGGCATGCGTTCGCGCATCGATCCCGAGTCATCGAGAATGATGATGACGTTATCGGAGTGCGAAGCCGCCCGATTGATGCTTGGGCCGCTGCTTTGCCCTGCGCCAGAGTTTGCCGCGACAGCGTTTCCTGCTGCTGAATCTGTCGCAGAACTGCCGTCCTGGGCAAGTGTCATCCCGCCCAACGAACCAATCGCACTGATTGCTACACAGAATACAGTGAGCAATGCAATGCGACGGGAGAGGCGAAATGCGTTTATCGCTAAATGCGAATAAGTGCTTTTTGCGAACAGCGGAGTCGGGTGCGTGATTGGTGTTGAATAAGCTCGATTGCAGTGCATCGGACGTGGTGCCCCTTACTTCGTGGAAAAGTTAGAAG
>JBJONT010000011.1:0-7106 GCA_046051705.1 Planctomycetota bacterium
CCACGATGAAATTGCGGAGTCACTCCAGAATTCCGTGAAAGCCGTCTCCCTTTCATTGCACAAGGCTCGCTTTGCACAACGAAGCTTGGTCAATCCACAATCGCCAGGAGTACGAAATGAAAACGACTGAAAACCATACGTGGGAACGCGAAATGAAAACGATGGTGTCGAACCAGGTCCACCGTTTGGCGACGCTGACCTGTCAATCAAATATCATCAAGCTATAAACTCACCAATTGGAGAACATTGATGAAGCAAATCCTAACACCACTCATGACCATATTGTTGCTTAGCTTCGTCTTGCCGCTATACGCGGATTACGGCGTAACCGATCACGGAACTTGGCCCGAGAGCTGGCCCAAGGAGTTGGAGTCGCTGCGCAAACAATCACGAACGCTTGAAGGCCCGAAGCAGCCACTGCTTCACCATGCAATCCCATTCACCAAGCGGGATGAGTTTGAGTCCTCTTGGCCGCACCTACTCAAGGTCAAAAGCAAGGGGGCACCTATTATTCTTCGCCGTTGTCCGAGTTTCTGGATAGATGGGAAGAGCCCTGGCGTTTGTATCCACACTCCGCCGAAAGGCGACGCCCCGATCGTGGATGGAAAAGATGCCAAGGGAAACTGGGAGCAAACGATCTATATCGAACTGATTGTTGACGGCGAAGTCATCGACCTCAATCGAATCCAAATTCCCCCCGACACACCCATTATCGACGAACGTTTCGCTGAGACTGCAAACAAGTAAACACCAAGCGTTTAAAAAGCGACGCTTCTCGTGAGAATGACAACATCTGCCGCATGAGTTGTTCACTTGTGGAGAGGGAGACTCGACAACCCTCTGTCGATGACGGTTCAAGAGAATCCAATAGGATCCTTTTCGCGACTTGAATTCGATCAAAGACAAACTGACTGCATCGGCATCTAAGAATACTGATATCCCTCAAAACGGCTAAGCGGGCTTCTTGATGTTGAGCTATAGAAGAGAATTTTCTCGCGGAGACCCATAAGCCATGAAGTTTACTATTCGCGCTTTGATCGTTTTGACTTTATTGGTCGCTTTGTCAGCGCGTGCATTTCTGCAGTGGCAGAGAATCGTCCGCGTCAAGGCAGATATCGTTTCGGTCAAAACGGAAATCAATCGGTTGAACTTTGACGCCCAGTACGTGGATTCCCATACAAAGGTCTGTGAACTCGCGATCGCAAACAACCCACTGCCTTCGCCCTACTTCCTCGCTGCAAAACAGCGGCATGAAGAAACGGCTGTTACATCGCAGGGGAACGCAAAGTGAGCAAAGGTGCATCGACGAAAAGTGTTGGGTTGATGTGGCTGATAGCGATCGCTGCCTGTATGGCTGTTGCTGTGTACGGTTTTATTCTAAGTGGGCAAGCGGTCAGGCTGGAACGAGAGCACGACACACTTCAGGCTGAGCTGCGAGATAAGCAACAACGCTCACAGCGGCTTGGTGAACTGGTGGCTCAGGCACGTGCGATTCAAGTTCAGCAGTCGTCTGAGATGAAGGAGCTGATACAACTGCAAAAGCGAATCACAACACGTGACCAGTTCCTGTTGACCAGCGGCGACAAGATCATCCGGCAACTTGCCGTTTATGCTCCCTCCAGTGAACGCAGAATGATCCTTTATGTACCTGCAGGCAACCATAGCTTGGTTTATGCCATCAAGGAGGTTTTGGGGACGCCCAGCGAGACTTACAGCGCGCTTGCGGAGTGGGGAAACGATCATCGTCAAATTCAAGGTACGACAGAGATTCCCTTGGTGGGAGAAACCGTCTATGAGTTGCGGACTGTTGTAAAGAAGGGGATGGACAGCTCAATAAGTATTCAACTGATCGGCCCCGGAGACAAAGCGGTACACGAAGACTCTTTTCCATTGAGTCGTTTGGCGTTCCAAGGCTTGAACAATTGGCAAAACGACTCGGAAATATTCGCGACTTATCCGAATGAGATCCGATCGGCTGGCGATGCCAAAACGCATGTCGATGCGAAAAAATCGGCTCCTGTAACGCCGCTGTTGACGTTCACACTCGATCACCTTGGGGGGAAAGATCAAAACAGCGAAGGGCGAGTGAAAATGCGATTCTGGATCGACTCCGATTCGCCGCCATGCATGTCGGACATCAGCGTCGCAGAAAGTTACGACTTTCTCTCCGGTAACTTGCGTCACGCTCCACAGCTCACGAAGAGCCAAGCCATTGACAAGACCTTCCAACCCTACGACGGCTCCGGTCGCTATTACTTTACAGATGGGTACTTCGGGGAGAGTGATAGGTTCGGCCCATGAGCAGAATCTCACGTAGATGCGCCTCTCCGAGACGCAGGCTTTTCGCGTCCAGAGAAACGCAGCTATGTGTTGTTGCCGTAACACGCAAAATTTCTAAATATCTAGAAATTCCATTGACTGGTGATTGTTTCGTTCGCAAAATCTAGTTAACTAGAGAATGGTTTTGAAAGGGCGAGCTATGGCCAGACCAAATTCGGAATATCCAACGGAGTTGGAGCTGCAAATACTGAAAGTGCTGTGGGACGCCGAGCCGATGACGGTTCGGGATGTGCGAGACGCATTAGGTAACGGCGGACGCGATCTGGCGCATACCACTGTGATCACCATGTTGGGCACAATGGTCGATAAAGGGCAGATCGAAAAGCTCGAGCCGACTCAAGGCAAGGCGTTTCGCTTTTCGGCGCTGATCCAGCGGGATGAAGTTTCCCGAGGCATGCTCGGCGACTTGGTCGAACGCGTCTTCGATGGCTCCGCCGAAGCGGTGATGCTGAGTCTATTCGATGTGAAGAAGCTCGACGAAGTTGAAATCGCTAGCCTTCGCAAATTGCTGAACAAAAAAATGCGGGAGGCCAAGTCATGAGTCGTTTCTCGATAGGACTGGCATTGGTCTCGCTGCTGACGGTCTCGCTCGCAGCGTGGGGACAGAGTCAGAAATCGGAGCAGAAGCAGGCGGAAGTGGATATTCAGTGGTCCACGTCGGGCGACAAGGACGGCCTGCTTTCCGGATTACGAATAATACGGCCTGAGAGTGAACTAATGCCTGGGCAACCGCTGGTTGTTGAGTATCGACTAACCAATGTTTCGAAGGAAACTAAGAATCTGAAATGTTACTTGAATAAAGGAATGCAATTCACTTCGCTTAGCCACGGCAATCGTATCAGCGGTTATGCAGAACGGCAGCGCGAGCCCGTAACGATAGAGATCGAGCCCGGTGGCGTGTTCATCGATCAAGAACATCTTGTTTCGATCGACACAACAGGATTAGAGCCTGGTAAATATCATGCCGCATTGGGTTCGGGCTTTTACTATTCAGATTCCCTCGAGCCCAATATTATCCATGAGATTCCCCATCGCGGCAGCATTTCCTTCACAATCGTCGGCGAATCAACGCTCAAGATAATTGAACTTCCAAAAAGCGATATCCACTGGGGAACGCCAATCGCAGGTCTGCAGGTTGGGGCCAAGTTTGTTGGCGATCCGAACGCAATTGCAATCGGCGAGTCCGTTGAAGCGGATCTATTTGTCGCCAATGTGACCAGCCAACCGATCGAATGCTCAGTTGCATTGCCGCATATTAGCCACGGTTGGCTTTTCAGCGTGATGGATAGTAATGGTAGCGCTATCGAACTCGACGGGCCGTTTCCGCTAATCCACAGTCCGTTTCCCGAGCGACGTGTTATTCCCTTTACTTTGGCTCCCGGCGAAGTCTCTCCGATTACTGTCGATGAACTCCCGTTGCGCTCGCGTCCATCATTTGCAACGTCCAGAACCACACAATGGTACCTCACTTGGCCGAGCGGTGCTGACTTGGCTGGCTCCACGACATGGCCCAAGTACAGCATTTACTCACTCATGACACAGGGCGGTGCGTACTCGGCGACTTTCCACGTGACTTTGATCCGCCCCGAGTTACTAAACCTCCGATTGGAACTCGATTCGGGCAGCGTTCCGTTTTACGTGGGTCGACAAGAACAAAAACCAGTTGGCGTTTATGGCACTGCGAATTTGAAAGACGAAGACGTCGCCGCTTTTGTTGATAAGACCCTAACGAAACCATACAGACCCAGTTTAGGAGGCGGCTCCTGGCAACTAGGCACGCACGAATACACGATCATTTTGACACTCGAATCAATCCCTCAGCAGCAATTGGTCGCCGATGCGTTGATGAAAAAGATCGAGTTCTCGTTCGGAAGTGATGATAGCCACGCAAGAAAAATGGCCATGGAATACTGTGTGCAGAACTTCCCGGATCGCTTGCTCCCCTATCTTGTTCGCCGTCTTTCTGGTACCGATTTTCCGGATCCGAATTTGAGCACTTTTGCCCAAGCGTTTCCGAGTTACTACGAGCTCACTGTTCTTGGCGATCTCGGTGAACAGGGAAAAGCAGCGATCCCTGCCTTGATGAAGCATCTCTCTGCCGGCGACCCGATCGCTCGCGAGGCTACGATCCGATCGCTTGTGCGGGTTGGTCCAAGTGATCCTGAAGTCGTTCGCGAAGTTCGTGAGACCATCCGTCGCATCGAAACCAACGTTCGCATCGTTACGCATGCAGAGGAGGCGGTCAAGCGGAATGCTGATCGCAAACGTGTTGCTTTGGTAAGGGAAAAACTTGCCAACATCGCAAACACTGGAGCTTTAAAAGGGAGGATAACTTTAGATGGAACCATCTCAAAACTTCCAAAGCTGCGAGTTCCGACTCCGACGAGCCCGCGTCTCAGCAAGCGAGCCACTGAGGTTGAGCGAAAGAAGTATGAAGCTTCATTCGTTGAGATCGACGATGAGTCCTTTCAGGTTGGCGGCGAGCAAGGCCTGGCCCAAGCGTTTGTGTACTTAGCGAAGGCTCCTTCCAATTGGCAGCCAACCCAAGAGGAATTGAAGCCTTTCACCTTAACGATACAAGACTATCGTTTCGCGCCGCGAGCTGCGATCGTCCGAACGGGGCAAGATGTGCGATTGAACAACTCAAGCGTTGGCGACGACAACTTTGCCTTTGAGCCGATGAAGAATGAAGGTCAAAACCGGGCCGTCGGCGCTAGAGCGGAAATCACTCTTGAGCATCCGTTCACAATTCAAGAGCGAATTCCGATTCAAGCCAAATCGCAGATACATCCGTGGAAGACGACGTTTCTGCTGCTACTCGATCATCCCTTTGCCGCGATCACGGATAGCCATGGAAACTTCTCCATCGAGGGATTGCCACCTGGGGAACACTCATTTCTTATCTGGCACGAGCGCACCGGCTGGTTGGAGAAGTCGTTTGTTGTCAGAATCGAGGCAGGTCAAACGACTAGCACCGATCGAGCATTCAGCGTCGATCGCTTTCGATAGGCTCAGCAGGCCCCGCTCCGAAAAGTTCGCGAACTTTCAGGAAAGCGAAAGGATTTAGTTCAGCGAATCGATAGTGCTGCGAATCAAAGGGATAAAGCCAAACGGTACAGCAGCGATTTCTATAGACTGTGCCACACTCTAAAGAATCAAGGATTGCTACTAGCAAAGTTTGAACCTTCCGAAAGAATCTCGTTTCAAGTTTACATTCGCAATGCTACTGAGGAGCGGATTGCTCAAAAACTGCGTTGGTTTGACGCCGCAAATTCGACATCGCTACTCAGATGCTTAGCAGGAAGCCCGAACAACATTTTTCTCTCTATTCGATCTGGTAGCTCGCCTGGTCAAGAATCCGAACTGCATTAGGAGCCTGGAAAGATTCAGGAACTTCCCCGCAGTCGTTTCGAAATGGACACGGCTGGTCTGCATCCCTGTGGCGCTGTAGGACATTTTGGAAAAATGAGTTCGAGAACTCGGCCCTAGGAGCGGATCTTATCGTTGGTTCGCGTTCACCGGGGTAAGACTCAGCAGCTGTTCTGCGTCGCTATTCTGAATTGCTATTCTGGGAGCAACTTCGGGCCATCGGTTTCGTACCGGCCCGATCCACCTTGTTCGCGTGATCCGTGCGTCCAGGCTAACCAAGTTTTGCGTTTGAAGATCCATCCCGAGTAGTCTTTGCCGAAGACACCTTCGGAGCGAGTTCTACTTTCGCCTTGTAGCGGACCAGCGAGCGGGGACTCGAAAGGAGTCGAGCCTCCCACCATGCCAACGCTGTGCTGTGGAGTGCTCCCGACGGTAGCGAAAGGATTCGGAATCCAAGGAAAGCCGGCTCGAGCCATTGAGTCTTGGGTGTACCTTCCCGATTTCTTTCCTGTCGGTGTTTCAACGCCACGGCCGGGAACGCTGTAGTCTTCGGCTCGAGAATCATCTCGCGCACCGAGTTGTGTGATCCTTTTGGGTGAAGCTTGAGTTGGTGTTCTTGAAGAGGTGCTAAGGAAACTTGGGATGTCCGGTTCGGATGTTTCAGCTAGTTCTCTGAAAGAGACCTTTACCGGACCGAGCTTGTCGTTGCTCGGTGGTTGAGCGGATGCGAGTTCGTTATTGGAGAGCTGTAGGCAGAGGGTTGTAGCCAAGCAAACGCCGGCGAAGCGGTTACGGCTAGCATGGGGGGGGATATTCATGCTCGGGGGCCCTCCGTTGGCTACCCATGGGTTCGGTGATGCGTTGCAGCGGTCATTCTGAAGATGGTGCTTTCATCGGCAGTTTCGTCAGAGTCGGTGCAATCCGAACGTGTACGAAGTTACGGCTGTTGCAATCGTTAGGGTGAGGGGTGAGACCAAGCAATGGATGCTTTTGTAAGGGGAAGGGTGCGTAAGTTGTTTGTGCGCTTGGGTTTGCGCGGTCACCACCCTCACCCCCCGGCCCCCTCTCCCGCCAGCGGGCGAGGGGGAGCAGCGCGCGCGCTGGCGCGGGCTTCGGGGGTAGCAGCGCGCGAGTTTTGGGGGAGCTCTGGGGGCAGCGCGTCAGGTGGAGAATTGCGCGGTTTTGTTTGTGTTTTGCTCCCCTCGCCCCGGGTCGGGGAGAGGGGCTGGGGGTGAGGGGAAAGTCCGCGCGATGGCTGCTTTTGCGATTGGGATTGGGGTGGCGTAAGTTGTTTGTGCGCTTGGGGTTGCGCGGTCACCACACTCACCCCCCGGCCCCCTCTGCCGCCAGCGGGCGAGGGAGAGCAGCGGGCGCGCTGGCTCAGATCGGCAGAGCGT
>JBJONT010000012.1:0-8247 GCA_046051705.1 Planctomycetota bacterium
CGCTTAAGCGGTGCTGACTACCTCTCGCTGATGATGCTCGATGTCCTGAGCCATTTCGAAGAACTCAAAGTATGCGTCGCATATGAAATCGACGGCGAACGAACCGATCGACTTCCATGCCAACCCGATCTTCTGCGACGTTGTAAACCCGTCTACGAAACCCTTCCGGGTTGGAACCAAGACGTAACCGCAGTTCGCAAGCTTGAGGATTTCCCACTCAAGGCTCGGCAGTATATGGATCGCATCTCTGAATTGATCTCCGTACCGCTGGGAGTCCTTTCGGTCGGCCCAGACCGAGAACAGACCATTTTCCTGATCTAAACAAGTTTTTTAGAAGCTGATCCGTTTTATGGGCATCTTCAGCAGGCGTAAAAACAAAGCGTCGATCGATTCGATGAACGAGTCGATCGACCCGAATCGTCTGCCTAAACATATCGCCATCATCATGGACGGTAACGGACGATGGGCCCGATCAAGAGGTCTGCCTCGAATCGAAGGGCATCGTCAAGGTGCGAATTCGGTCGAAGCCGCCCTGACGGCTTGCGGCGAACTAGGGATCCCGTACCTGACCCTCTACGCATTCTCGAATGAGAATTGGAAACGCCCGAAGGAAGAGCTCGACTTCTTGATGGGTCTACTAAGAACCTATCTTGCTAACCAAACAGAACGTCTGATCAAAAACTCCGTACGCTTGCAAGTCATCGGACGACGCGATGGGTTGTCTCCCGATGTGATCGAAGCGATCGATCAAGCTATCGAAAAATGCAAAGATGGTGAAAAGCAGACTCTTGTGCTTGCCATCAACTACGGTTCACGGCAAGAGATCGTTGATGCAGTTCGCGAAATCGCATCGGATGTTCAACAAGGTCGTCTTAACGCCGATGCGATCGATGAGTCAACGATCGCTAAACACCTTTACACGCGCGACTACCCAGATCCCGACCTCTTGATCCGCACCAGCGGCGAGATGCGAATAAGCAACTTCTTGCTCTGGCAAATCAGCTATGCAGAACTTCTGGTCACCAGCAAAGCGTGGCCTGAATTCGGCAAAGACGATCTTTACGAGGCCGTTGCTCAATACGGCAAACGAAATAGGCGATTCGGCGGTATCTAACCAGGAGCCTTGCAATTGGTTCTCTGCGACCTAGCCCAATCTGTCGACTCAATTTCCCATATCGACGCGACCCTATGGCTCGCAATCGCAGTACTTGCTCTGTGCGCAATCCTTTTTGGTCTATGGGCCAGGATCCTGCTTCTAAGAAATAAACAACTCCAACGCGAACTTCTCGATGCCCACCAAACAGCACTAAGCGACCCACTTACCGGACTGCTCAATCGTCGCGCTTGGTCGCGATTCCTCGATGAGCTTGCATCTCAAGCGACCCACCGACCGGACGCCGCTGAGAACCTATGGATGATCATTCTTGACATCGATCGATTCAAACAAGTCAACGATCAATTCAGTCATCGCATCGGCGACGAAGCCTTAACCGAGTTCTCGATGAGATTGCGAAAAGCATTTCCTAGCGCTCACCTTGCGCGCATCGGCGGAGAGGAATTCTCCATCATCCTAAGAACTACTCGCGATCAACTGACAAGCGACCTTGCACGATTCCTTGATGAAATCGAACACCATCCGCTGAATCTTCAAAATCATGCTGTACGGCTGAGCTGCAGCGCGGGAGCTGCCTTATTTCCTACCGAACACCCCCCAGCTCAATGGTTTCAAAACTCCGATCTCGCGATGTACGAAGCCAAACGAAGAGGCGGAAACCAAGCCGTTATCCGATGAGCTAAAGATCGGTTACACTGGAAAACATCTTGAAAAGCATGTAAGACACTCTTTTCATCCATTTGTATTTCGTTTCCCCGTACCTCTCTACTGGTCTACACGGCTAATCTACAGGCGAGTTTATAAAGCTAGCCTGAACGACTAGTCCAACCAGAGCCAAATCCATGAAGCCCCTTTTTTCCACGAACGTTTTTTCCTCTGGCAGGCCGTTTATCGCTCAAGTTGCAACGGTATGCCAAGCAATTGTCTGCGCTGTAGCCCTCTACTGTGGTAGCGTTGCACAAGAGCCCAACATCAAACCCGCAATCGATCCTTCGGGAACTTGGCGCTGGGAGTATGAATTCGAATCGCAAACCATCAAAGATCAACTAAGGCTTGAACTCTCCCCAGGAAACTCCTCTGCGAATGAGAGGACGGTCGAAGGCAAATACGAGAGCTCTACCGGTCGCAAGCGAGACATTCGAAACGGTAAGGTAGTAGGCAATACACTCACTTTCGATATGACCATTGATTACAAAGGCATGGACGTCCAACTTGCATTTACGGGGTCGATTAAAAACGACACCCTTACCGGGACTGTAAAAGCAACTTCGAACGAAGGCGCTCTGGATTTGCCATGGAATGCAACCCGTAGTGTTCAGAACGATGATGTTGTAGGAACTTGGAAACTTCGAATTGATACCAATGGCCAATTGCTTGAGCCTGTTGTGACGATCAGCAAAGAAGGAGATACGCTCAAAGCCCGCTACAAATCGGGTGGCACTACGGAACTTGCGTTCGATGCCCAAAAAGTAAAGATTGATAAAAACGAACTTTGCTTTTCCATAGAAGCCGATTTCCAAGGGACGAAAATCAAAGCTGACTTTATGGGCCGTCCTTACGGAGACAAGATCCAAGGAAACATCGATTATGTTCTTGGATCCGATGTTGGCGAAGTTGAGTTTACTGGTAAGCGACAACAAGAAACCGCTAAGTAGACTTCGTCATCCGAACAATGCCCGTTAAGCGTCTTATAGATTGATCGTTGTTATCGCGACAAAGCAAACGAAGCTCGGTTGCTCCTCAACTGAGCTCATATGGATCGGCGAAGGATCCGAATGCCCCCAAGCCTCCATCGACGGCTAGATCCGTGCCGGTGATGAACGATGCATCCTGACTGCTGAGCCACAGTACCGCATTTGCAACCTCCTGCGGTTGTCCGATCCTCCCCAAGGGATGCCGGTTCGCTAACTCCCGCTCCCCACCTTGAGCCTCAAGGGTCGCGCGAACCAGCGGGGTATCGATCGCTCCAGGTGAAACACTCACCACGCGAATCCCATCTCTTGCATACTCAACTCCCCACTGCATCGCCTGTAGGATGTTGGCCGCTTTGATCGGACCATAAATGGGTACTCCACGCGTCGTTCGGTGCGCTTGGCCACTGGCAATGTTGACCACCACTCCTGAACCTTGTTGCTTCATCGCCCGCAGTGCATACTTCGCCATCCACGTGTAACCGAGAAAATTTATCCCCAGCATCCGCTGCACATCCGGTTCTTGTAACGCTTCCACCGGAACATACGATGCGGCAGGTTGAATTGCGGCATTGTTGACCAATACATCCAGGCCACCGAATTGCTCCATCGCAATCTTGATCACACGCTCGCAGTCAAATTCCTGCGAGACATCCACCTTCTCGAAATGGACACGCTCATCATTCAAATCGGGATACTCAGCGATGTCCGCACAAACGACCCGTGCACCTGCCTGCGAAAATCCTCGACATATCGCCAATCCAATGCCATTGCTACCACCAGTGACCACAACCACACGCCCCGAATGCTCGTAACGCACTGTTCCTCTAGGACGATTTCCAACGCTGCGTTGCTGTGCCATATCTTTGTTTTCCTACTCGGTGCTTCTAAGCCTGTGTATCGGGTTTCTACATACTCAACATACCGTATTCGCCATACGACTCGCAAACGGAGCTAGGTCTGATAACTTTCCCCAACGGATTGCCTGTGAGAGGTGAAAAAACCACAAGTTCCATAGATCACAAAATGCCTGGGACACCAGGTTGAAGAGAATACGTTTTCGTTCCAACTAGCATACCATTTTGCTTCCCGGATGAGTTACACTGTTTTGTCGACTGTTGTCCTCTCACCTACCTCAATCTCTAGTTTCTGGAGCCCACCATGAGCCATTCCCGCCGCCTTTTCCTTTCGAATACTGCTGCCGTTATCGCAGCATCGCATGCCGCAAGCGGTTTGCGAGCAGCCAGCAAAGACGATCAACGACTGCGACTTGCAAGCATCGGTGTCGGCGGCATGGGTGCTTCTGACCTCGGTTCACTCAGCTCCCACCCCAAGGTTGATGTTGTTGCATTATGCGATGTCGATTCAAACAACTTGGCTTCTGCTGCCCAGCGTCATCCAAAAGCGAAACTCTTCAGCGACTTCCGAAAGATGTTTGCCGAAATCGCTGGTGAAATCGATGCGGTCTCCGTCTCGACCCCTGACCACACCCACGCACCGGCAGCCATGACGGCTATGAACTACGGCAAACATGTCTACTGCCAAAAACCTTTGACACACGACGTCTACGAGTCGCGGCAACTTCGACTCGTCGCAGAAAAGAAAAAACTCGTCACGCAAATGGGGACACAAATTCACTCCGCTAGCCCCTATCGAACCGCAGTGAAACTCGTCCAAAGCGGTGTGATCGGAAAGATCCGAGAAACGCACTCTTGGAGCAACAAGACTTGGGGCTATGAAGGCCCAGATCCAGAACCAACCCCAGTTCCAGAAAACTTGCAGTGGGATCTGTGGCTCGGAACCGCTCCCGAACGACCATTCGCCCAAGGTCATTTCCATCCAGGAAACTGGCGCAAATGGTACGACTACGGATGCGGAACCATGGGGGATATGGCTATCCACATCCTCGATCCTGTCTTCTCCGCTTTGAAACTTGGAAACCCGTCGCGCGTGATATCGAGCAGCTCCGCTGCGCCGAAGAAATCCTTCGGAATGCAAAACCACACGCGATACACTTTCCCTGCTTCACCCTTCACCACCCCAGACTTTGTCCTCACTTGGAGCGATGGTGGGAAAATGCCCGATACTTCTTCATGGCCTCTCGAAGGTGCCGATGGAAAACCAATTGGATTGCCCGACCAAGGTTCCTTATTCCTAGGAGAAACAGGAGCAATCCTTCTCCCCCATGTCGCGATGCCCGTCCTGCTCCCAGCGAAGTCCTTCGCGGATTATAAAATCGAAGCAGCTCCCGATGGAAACCACTACCACCTCTTCGTCGATGCGTGCCTTGGAGGAGCTCCCACCACCGCTCACTTCTCTTACGCCGGACCGCTGACCGAAGCGGTCTTAATTGGCACCTTGGCCAATCGGTTCCCCGGAAGCGAGTTGCAGTGGAACGCTGAAAAAATCGCGATCCCGAATCACGAACTGGCAAACGCCCTGCTTCGACGCAATTACCGCAAAGGATACGAAGTCGACAACTTGTCATAACTTCGTTCTTTCTTATGAAAGCCCTCTCCTTTGCATGCACTTGCGATTGGATCCTATCCGTCGACTCTCCTCCGATTCCAAACGGCTGGATTGTCGTCGTAGACGGCATCATTGATTTCGTTGGGGATACGCTTCCCCAACGCTTCGAATCGCTTGAGCAAAGGAATCTGGGCCACGGAGCAATCCTTCCCGGATTGATCAACTCCCACTGCCATCTTGAATTTAGCGATCTTGATGTACCCATCAAAGTCCCTGATCAAGGATGTATTGTCGATTGGCTCTCGGAGGTGATCAAACATCGCCGAAGCCTTGCAACCTCGATGGCAGACCCGATTGCACATCGCCGCGCAACCTACGAGAAAGGGTTGCGCGAAGCGTATTGCACGGGCACTCGTCTTCTAGTCGACAACATTACCGCGCCATGGTCTGCGGATTGGGTCGAACAAGCAGCAGGTGACTTTGGGCCAATTGGTTTGCGGGTCGCCCCTGCAATCGAACTTGTAGATGTCACGAAGCAACGGTGTGAAGAAACTCTCAAGTTCGCTAAAGATGTTTTATCTACCCCTGCGAACCATTCATCGTTAATAGCACCTGGGCTAGCCCCCCACGCTCCCTATACCGCATCCAAACGACTTGTCGCTCAAGCCGTTTCGATGGCGAAGGAAAAGAACACTTGGGTCTCCATGCATTTGGCTGAATCGACTCAAGAGTTGTCATGGACCAAGGATCGAACGGGTCCAATTGCGAACTGGATCACTCCGTGGACCGATGAAGAGCATCGCCGCGAGATCGGCACGATCGAAGAGATACTGCTACTGTTGCGAGATGCACCGAAAACCCTAATCGCCCACGGAAACTACCTTTCACAACGAGCGATTGAAATCCTTGCACAACACCCAAATCGCTTCGCTGTCGTTTACTGCCCACGCACCCATCGTCACTTCGGACATGATATCCATCCATTGGCGGAACTAGAATTCGCAGGTGTTCCTGTCCTGCTTGGTACAGATTCTCGCGCTTCGAATCCTGATCTCTCGATCTTCCGCGAATGGCAAACCGCTTGCAGGGCATTTCCTGAAATCCACCCCATGCAAATCCTCAAGTGTTGCACGACGAGCCCAAGAGATTTCTTTTCGACTTATGCACAGATCGGCAAGCTTGTCGAGGGATCCCCACCCGCCCTGACGTGGATCCCATTTCAAACAGAATTGCCGGACATCCAGCTAAATACATCCTCGATCCGAACTTTCGAAGACCCAACTCTCTGGCTAAAAATGCTCAGCGCGGATGACGCAAGTCCAATCGAACTTCACCCATCCCTTAGTGTTTTTTTCGCTAAGTAAACAGATCACACCGAAGCTCACCAGGGGCAAGCGATAAGAATGAGCGGAGAGAACTACATACATACGACGAAGAGACGCAAACTACCGGCCAACGTATGGCTCCTTTGCTTCGTATCATTCTTCGCCGACATATCGAGCGAGATGATGTATCCGCTGCTGCCTCTCTTCGTCATCGGCGTTCTTGGCGCGAATGAAATCCAACTCGGTGCCATGGAAGGTGCAGCCGTACTGCTCGTCTCCCTAATGAGCGCTTACGCAGGAATACGCAGCGATCGCTCAGCATCAACCGCTGGCCGCACCCGTTGGTTGCATTGGGGATATGGCCTGCCCGTATTGGGAAAAACATTGATTGCGTTTGCGTCATCCTGGTGGTGGATCTTCACCGGACGAATGTTTGACCGCTTTGGCAAAGGATTGCGCGGTGCGCCCCGCGATGCCCTGATCGTCGACTCTGTACCAAGCGATCAGCGGGGAGAAGCCTTTGGGCTTCATCGTGCTCTCGATACAGCAGGTGCTCTTGTAGGAGTCCTCATCGCGGCGTTTCTACTGTGGTACCTCACTGGCGCACCCGACCAATCGCAAGTTACTACGCCACCCAAGCTATCGCTTCAGTCCTTCCAGCAGATATTTCTAGTTTCCGCCATTCTTGGATTGGCATCTTGGGGGCTGACCTTCCTCGTCCGAGAGCCTCGAGGAGAGTTGGATTCTGACACCAATGAAATCAGCTTAAACCAATCAGATTCAGCGGAGTCCCCTAAATCGGCGACTTCTTTTCAGAGAATACAAGCTCTACCGAAATCCTACTGGTCAGTGATATTGATGCTGATCATATTTGCGTTGGCAAACAGCAGCGACACATTCCTGCTTTTGAAGGTAAGCGAACTGGGGTTCACTCCGTGGGCCGTAGTCCTCGCATATGCCATTTATAACATTGTTTACGCAGCGCTTAGTTATCCCATTGGGCTGTTGAGCGATCGTATTGGTCGATGGAAACTCATCGCGGCAGGTTGGTTGATCTATGCATTAGTGTATGCAGGTTTTGCACTGCTAACTCCGGCGAACCATCACGCAGTCTGGGTTCTGCTTGCGATTTACGGAATCTATATTGCACTTACCGATGGGGTTGGCAAAGCCCTCGTAGCTGACGTTGCCCCCAAGAGTCACCGAGGAACCGCGATGGGAATCTACTATGCTTTAACTGGGATTGCATCGCTTGCCTCAAGCATCCTAACCGGATGGATTTGGCATTCTGCCGGAGCGGCTTCAGCACTTTTTACCAGTGCGGCATTCGCAGTTGTCGCCCTAATACTACTCGCGACCCATCGCCGCAACTGGCGGTCCTTAACGTAGGGCACCCCTTAACGTAGGGCGGTCCTCCCGGGCCGTCCGCGTCCCCATGACCTCAGCATAAGCGAGGCCAACGATCAGCACGCCCACACACTCATCCCCTTCGTTCCTTGTAGAGCGGGCATGCATGCCCGCTCTACAAGGGAAGGGAACGGAGGCAACGCAACCGCAATTAGAAAACAATCATTCACTGCGGTGAAACAAACGACTCATCGATGCAAATCGCAATAGGCCCCAACGGTATCACGAGCAACTAGCCCAC
>JBJONT010000013.1:0-10804 GCA_046051705.1 Planctomycetota bacterium
CTTCTCGAGGTCTCCTGGCTTCCAACTTTTCTCAATTGCGGCCTCGGTTGGACCGTATAGCCTGATGATGGCGAAGTAACCCTTACCTGGTACCGTCGCAAGCCAATTGGAAGCCTTTCCCTCCGGTGCTTGGGGACCCAGATAGAGGACAGTGCTACCATCGTCGTTTCGCTGAGGCTTGTCTCGGGAGCCGAGCGAAGGAAAGGGTTGGCCATTGGCGAGTCCCGACGCGTTCTGAGCTTCGTACAGTGTTACCGACCAGAAGTTAGCTGCAGGGATATTGGGTGGCAGATTAAGGCGATAGTTACTGCCTCCGGTGAGAGGTTTTCCATCGCTATCGGTAAATGCGATCATGTAAGCCGCCCCTTTACCGGGAATCTTCGAGAGCATGCCCGGACTGACCGAATAGTAGTTGGTAAAAAACCAAATCCGAGCATCGAGATCAAGATGCCCTCCAGCGGTATTTTTCCAAGATAAATCAAGCATATTGCGAGGGCTCGCCGGAGTCACGTTATCCAAGGGATTCACCCAACGGCGATCCGGATAAACCTTCAGTGATCCATCGTTTAAGACTTCTTCGAAGCCAATGACTCGGCTCATCTTATAGGCTGTCTTGGCTGCTCGATCCAGAATCTCCCGAGTTCTTGCATCCGGAGCGAAGGGTTGCCCTTTGATGATTCCAATCGAAGCCAACATCCCCAGTGAATCCGATTCGGCAAGATGCGTGCCTTCCGAATCGACAAGTTCCTTGAGCCGATCAAAGGCGCTACCGTCGGCGATGGGCAGCATGTTCACCGGCACGCCAGATGCATTCGGAAACTCCATCAGCTTGGCCGATTCTTTTCCGTTGAGTGGATATATCTTCGCCTGCTCAATCAAATCAACAGCAGGCTTTAAATTGCTTGGATCCTGATAGAACCCGCGAAGAAAGACGAAGACATTATTCGTTCCGGAGCGGTAAACATAGTACCCCTCGGGAATCGCTCCCTGATAGCCTGGTGGCAGCAGCAAGAACTTGCCACCTTTGCCCGCATCCGGACCGGGCAAACCAACATCCCCTTGAAATTTGCCACCGTCAACGGGAATCGGACGTTGCCAGAAGTCGAGCAAGATGCCTTGTAGCAACGGCGGTGCCTCGAACACCAACGGCCCATCCTTACCGAGATCAAGGTAGCTCATTGCGTAGATCACATCGGAGTTTGGCGTGGTCACCAAAGTCTTAGCATCAAGTCTCTTTTTCCAGATGGGCAATACGTTATAGCCCGCGCCGAATGTGTTCTCGGACCCGATCTTCATACCGAGCGTATTGATCAGAGGAAGCGCCCATAGATAGGTTTGTGTCGCGCGCTGAAACAGTAATTCATCGCGCAGCATTTCAGCCGTTTCGCTTGTAGGGCGATTCTCGTTGAATGGTGCATTGGCTAATGCATCGAATCGCGATGTTTGTGCTCGCAATGGAGCACTCAGAGAGACAATCGCAAGGATGGCGACAGCAACTCTCTTAAACCTGATAGATGTCAGCATGAACATGGCTACTTTAAATGGAAATGGATTGCGATCCTCGTAGATCGCTACTTTGGTACACCAACCATAAAAAAGATTCACTCCGAATCTCTTCAAATGGAAGGACTTGGTTGGAATCATACATACGAAGGTCCCCATCGCAACCGGCCATGGGTCGATGAGAAATAGATCGAACCACTTTTCTAGAATAGCACCGCAGTTCGTCGCCAAAACTAAGGGTTTTTACTTAGCGGCAACTACGAGCCAGTACTGAGTTACGAGCGTCGAAGATGATACAGGGTATGGGCGAAAAGCTCGATGGACTTGGTAAGCCCGATGGACTTGATAAACGGAGCAACACGGCGAATCGAGAGATCGACGCTACTTTGTAGTTGGTTGCCTAGCATCTCTGATCAGCGGGCATCCCGGCGCAAAGTCATATCCCAAAAAAAGGGCAAGACGATATCGAAAAACCTTTTCCTGTCCGCTCACCGCTAAACTGTATCCCACGGCCGAGGGTAGATGCGTGCTACTTCTTATTGTTCTTGTATCGTTCCAACAGTTCCTGGCAACTGGTTTTTTCCTCCTGAGGTGCCAGTTCAAGTGCCCTTTGAATCCATTTCACAGCTGATGGAAAATTACTTGTGTCGGCATATGCCTTTGCAAGGGTTCGCAGGTGTCCAAAGTTGTTCCACTGTGTCAATTCGCAAGCGCTCGTAGCATAAGCCAACGCTTTGGTCGAATCGCGTAAGCTGGAATCCTCACAATCAAGAAAGAAACTCGCGAGCTGATGTGCTACGTCAGGGTTCTTTGAATTCAAGCTCCATGCCTTCTCCCAGTCCGAGATCGCTTTCTTGAATTCTTTGACTGTAAACCAGTAGGAGCCCCTATTTACCAAAGCTTCGTCTCGCAGAGGATCGAGCTCCAAGGCTTTGTTGAAATCCTTAATTGCTTTATCTCGGTTGCTAAGTCGAAGCCAGGCTACGCCGCGATAGGTGTAAGCCTCAGTGTTGTTTGGTTCAAGTTGGATTGCATGTGTGAAATCGTCGATTGCTTCTTTATAGGTCTTCAAACCATTCCGAGCCGAACCTCGCAACACGTAAATCCGCGATTGGTCTGGGGCTAATTCGATAGCTTGAGAGAAATCCCGGACAGCTTCTTTGTGTTGCTGCAAAAAATAATAGGCAAGTCCTCGATTGATGAGCGCATCAAGGTTGTCGGGGGAAAGGGCCAAAAATCTCGTGTAGTCATCGATCGCAGAACGATATGACTTACTAGATACGTAGGCCCACGCACGGTAGGAATATAGTTTGTGGGAAGCGGGGCTCAGTTCAATCGCCTTCGTGAAATCCTCGATTGCTTTATCAAATTCGGCTTTAAACGAATATCCAGAACCGCGAATCATAAGTGCATCGGCTCGCGCCGGCTTATTTTTAAGATAGGTGTTGATATCCTCAATCGCTTTGTCGGATTCTCCCAGATCAAGCCATGCAGCACCGCGATCGACATACAGATCCCAATTTGATGGATCATCTTGAAGCACATCGTTGAGATCTGCGATGGCTTCTCTCGGCTTCCCCTGTCGAAGTAGGAAACGTGCACGTGTCAATCGAGCGAATTTGTCGCCCAAGTTCACAGCATTGGAATAATCCGCTCGGGCCTTACCAGGGTTTTCACTCGAATCCCACAAAAGCCCCCGATACAGATACGCTTTCGAGTAATTCTTATCGAACGAGATTGCCGTATCGCAAGCGAGCATCGCTTCGTCAAACTCCCCCTTATTGCCCAGTACAAAGCAACGCAGGCTGTGAGCTTCAGCATCCCCCTGATTCATGCCGATCAAGGTATCGCAATCGAGGAGTGCACGATCGAAGTTCTCCGTGCGCAGTAAAACATCCAAGCGTCTTCGAAGAATATCGCGATTCGTTGGATCCAAAGCGTTTGCTGCATCTAGATCCTTGATCGCTTCTTGGTTTCTGTTCATCATGGCAAAAGCGGATGCTCTATCGGCAAGAGCGCTAGCGCTTGGTTTTAGACGCACGATGCGATTGAAATCCATCAGTGCGAGTTTCAACATGACTGCTGATCCATCAGCATCGGAAGGTTGAATTGACGTTAATGCCAGAATCAGTCTTGCGCGTCCAAGGATGGCATCTGCGTCATTTGGATCAGCATCGATTTTTGATGAGAAATAAGCATCCGCTTCTTGCATGGGGATCAGCTCATTTGAATCGATTCGTCCTTGATAGATTGGCGTCTGGATGAGAATCGATCCTTCGTTAGACTCCTTTCTTCGCACGAGTTCACCGGCTGAAAGAATGATCGAGTCACCATTCTCGAGTTGCAATTTAGTATTCGAAGCCTTTGTAACGGCCCATTCCTTTGCGGCGTTTGATTGGACGGCATCCAGCTTTGGGTCTGGTTTCTTGAGAATGGGGCTCCGTAAATCATTTCCCGACTCTTTTTGCGAATCATCACCGGAGAACTGGACATCTGGTGGGATTTGGAACAATTCATCAGGAATCTCGTGATTCGCTTTTAGATCTGTGAAGATCATTCGAATACCTTCTGCCCTATCATTTGCGGTTCTGATGACGCTGATCCATAGCCTAGGCAATGATGTCTTCCTGGATAAATATACGATTGCGGATTCCTCGGGAATGTTGACGTCATAGATGAAAACGTCGTGAGTTTCCCCCTCGATCTCTACAGCATCATTCTTCTTTCCCAATCGCTTGATGTCTTGGATCTGACGCACCAGCCCCATGGAAGCCAGTCCTCGTTTCGTTTCGACGAGCGTTCCCTCTTTACCGCCCTGTTCGTACGTGTAATTTTTATTACCTCGTTGGATCGATATGATTTTTCTGTTGCCAGAAGTGATCTCCCCACGAAAGCTGTTGTCCTTTGCCCAGAATCGCATAGGAAGCCCATCTTTTTCGGAGATCATCGTGATCACAGTTCCTTGAAGTGTCCGCAGGGAGACTTGTGTATCCACTTGGGATTCCGCTTGAACTGGCCGAATGCTGCATGTTAGCACACAGGCCATCAACATCGAACCGATGAGCATCGATAGAATTTTCAAGTGCATCGCGATTCTCCAAGACAAAAGGCTACCGACGCGGATCATAGACAGATCTGGAATGCGTACGGTACGATCGAATGAGTTCTGAAGGAATCATATCCAAGAGGACTCACGGAGCGAAATGCATTGAGTTAGGAATGAGAGTACACCGAATGGGTATTTGGGGGGATTAACGTGTACGATCCTATTTGAAGCAAGTTGTCCGTGAAGGCAAAAAGGGGTTGCGACGAGAGCGTCCACCGTCTGGCGACGGTTAGCGACGGGTCGCGACCATCTGTTGGCAGGTCATTAACGAGGTTACAAGCAAAGCGATCACGAATTTCATTTTTATAGCCGTAATGTTTCTGGTTTCAGAAATTGCAGGAAGGTCACAGTGTCATGGTGGTTTGGATGCGTTCACTTACCTTCGTGAGCGTCCTTACTCTTGTGATGACTTTCGAACACGAATATTGGACTCTATTCGACACTCAGAGATTGGTGCTTGTTTCAGAAGTGTTCTTCAAGGTGTTGCCTCCGAGTGTTTTGCCGGTAGCATTGATTTCCGTCGAAGAGGGCCAATGCTAAAAAAAACCAAACGAGACCAAAATGTCCAAGATTGAAGTTTACGACCCAGCGCTATGTTGCAGCACCGGCATATGTGGCGTGGATGTTGATCAGGAAAAGGTCACTTTCGCCGCCGATGTAAACTGGCTGAAAAGCCAAGGGGTTGAGGTTGAGCGTTTCAATCTTGCACAACAACCGGTAGCATTTGCCGAGAACCCTGTTGTAAAAGGTTTTTTGGGGCGATCGGGTGCGGATGCACTCCCATTGATTCTGGTTGATGGCGAAGTAGCTTTGGCTGGCCGTTATCCACGGCGCCCAGAATTAGCGAAGTGGGCGAGGATCAACCTCAACATTACAGATACACAACAAGCCGGTTGTTGCAGCGGGACTCGCTGCGACCCTAGTTGCTGAATCCATTTTGGAAAGTATTTGATATGATGAAGTTTCTCGACCGACTCCCGATCTTTCTGTTCTTCACGGGAAAAGGTGGGGTTGGAAAAACTTCATTGGCATGTGCCACCGCGGTTCAACTTGCGGATTCAGGGAAAAAAGTGCTACTGGTCAGTACGGATCCTGCGTCGAACGTTGGTCAGGTCTTTGGAATGACCATCGGGAACAGGATCACACCATTCGAGTCGGTACCACGGTTGTCAGGTTTAGAAATCGATCCACAAGCGGCCGCGCAGATCTATCGAGACAAGATCGTTGGACCGGTTCGCGGAGTGCTGCCAGAGAACGTTGTGAAGGGCATTGAAGAACAACTCTCAGGTGCATGCACGACGGAAATCGCGGCGTTTGATGAATTCACGGCATTATTGACCGATGACGTCGTTCATAGGGAATTCGACCATGTGGTCTTCGATACTGCACCAACGGGACACACCATTCGCCTGCTGCAGTTACCTGGGGCATGGAGCGGCTTTCTCGACGAAGGCAAAGGCGATGCATCCTGCCTCGGTCCACTCGCTGGGTTGGAAAAACAAAGGGAGAAATACAAATCTGCCGTGCAAGCGTTATCGGATCCTAAACAGACGCGATTGATACTCGTGACCCGTGCGCAATCCTCCTCACTACGTGAAGCCAATCGCACACACGATGAATTGTCCGCGATCGGATTCGAACGGCAATACTTAGTTATCAACGGAGTACTGACCGAAGCAGATACCAAGGATGACCCGTTGGCCTTGGCCGTATGGAAACGGGAGCAGGCTGCGCTTGCTGCAATGCCCGTTGGGTTACGAACACTTCCAATCGATTCTGTTTCGCTTAAGTCATTCAATCTCGTTGGGCTAACGGCTCTTCGAAAACTGCTAGTTGAACAGGTGGTTGCTTCAACCAGTGCCGTTGTTACGTTGCCAAAATTGCAAGCGCCGGATCTTGCCACGCTCGTCGACAGCCTTGTGGGCGATGGCCACGGTCTGATCATGTTAATGGGCAAAGGGGGTGTTGGCAAAACGACGATTGCTGCCGCTGTAGCGGTCGAATTGGCCAGTCGTGGATACCCCGTTCACCTGACAACCTCGGATCCCGCCGCTCATCTCAAAGAAACGCTAGAGGGCTCTCTTAATAACCTAACCGTGAGTCGAATCGAGCCTCATGCCGAAACAGAACGCTATCGACAGCATGTAATGGACACCAAAGGGAAGGACTTGGATGCACAAGGCAAAGCACTGCTAGCTGAAGATTTGCGGTCACCATGCACCGAGGAAATTGCGGTGTTTCAAGCCTTTTCGCGGATCATACGTGAGGCAGGAAAAAAATTCGTTGTAATGGATACTGCACCGACAGGCCATACATTGCTTTTACTCGATGCGACGGGAGCTTATCACCGAGAGACAGCGCGTCAAATGGTTCCACGCGGTATTACGTTTACTACGCCGATGATGCAGTTACAGGATTCCAAGCAAACCAAAGTGCTAATCGTTACCTTGGCGGAGAACACACCAGTGCTCGAAGCTGCCGGGCTACAAAACGATCTACGCCGTGCAAGTATCGAACCATGGGCTTGGATCATCAACAATAGTTTAGCGATGGCAAATCCTACTTCGGCATTGATGCGTCAACGCGCGTCGAATGAACTTTCCCAGATCAAAGTGGTTACAAATCAACACGCGAAGCGATGGGCAATCGTCCCGTTACAGGCAGAGGAACCTGTTGGCGTTGAACGCTTGAAGAAACTAGCAACGCATACGGAAATTTGAAACTGCGATTGGTTTGCTTGCGCTGAAATGGCCCATCCATTGACCTAAAAGCTTTAGTAAAAAGTCTAGATCACCATTGCTGAAGTCCAACGAATTCTCCGAGTGTTGAACAAAGAAATAAAACCTGAGACGCCAACCCAATCTTAGTCTGCCGCTGTCCAAGGATATCCACCGATTGCCAAACGGAGGGCGATAAGAGGAAAATATGCACTGTCTGGCGACGCGTGGATGCGGGTGGGAAGCTAAACCGATCCGCTAAGGCTTATTCGCCTTAGCCAGCCAGCGATCGAGTTGGTTTGCAAAAGCTTTCAGATCTTTGGGACTAAAGTTAGGAGGGCCACCACCGACATGGCCTCCCCCTCGAAGTTCGTCAAGCAAATTGCGCATTGCAAGCCTTTGGCCTACATTGGAACCAGTATAAAGCTCTCCTCGGGGATCGAGAGCAAGTGCATCTTTCGCGACGACTTCAGCAGCTAAGGGAATGTCGGCAGTGATGACCAAATCGCCAGGTTGAACCAATTCGATGATCTTCCGATCGGCGACATTCATTCCGGAAGGAACAAGCAAAGTTGAAATGAGTTCCGATCGCGGAGCCGCCAATCCTTGATTCGCCACCAAAGTTAACATCGTCTTTGTCCGTATGGCTGCTCGAAACAGCAGTTCTTTGACGACCGCAGGACAAGCGTCAGCATCAACCCAAATCCGCAACTTAAGCTCCTTGATTAACCGGACCGTACAGCACCACTTCGGCAGCGATATTCGACGATTTATACCATATCGCCCGCTGGACATGAAAGCCTGTATGGACCAACAAAATCGAAAAGCACCAACGACCACAATCCCAAGTAGTGCGCTCCGTAGGGTTCGTGAAGCGGTCCCCATCAATCATCGCAAACCATCAACAACAAAACACGCTCCATTCCATCGGCAACCGTTATCACAGGCAAAGACCTCGGAACGTACCGGCGCGCGCAGGTCGGTTACGCGGTCATCGTATCGATGGTGAGTGCTCCGTAGGGTTCGTGAAGCGGTCTCGTCAATCCATCGCGCACCATCACCAACATTTCACGGTCCGATCCATCAGCAACCGTTATTACGAGGAATAGACCGCGGAACGTACCGGCGCGCGCAGGTGGCGTACGCAGCCCGTGTCGCTCAACAAGGCGATGGTAAGCCGCTCCGTAGGGTTCGTGAAGCGGTCCCGTCAATCCATCGTGCACCATCACCAGCAAAACACGATCCATTCCATCAGCAACCGTTATTACAGAGAAAAGACCGCGGAACGTACCGGCGCGCGTTGCGACAAACACATTCCCAAATGAACGTAATCGGCAGCATCAGCCGCAGAGTACCTCGTGGGTTGTTTCGATAACCCGCGTTTGCAAGTCCCCTTCGAGACCTAACCAGAAAGGCAAACGAACCAACCGATCGGATAAATTTACCGTATTTGAAATATCACCCACGGTCCTGCAATGAGCGATTCCGTATGGAGAACTGTGAAGCGGTACGTAGTGGAAAACACAGCTGACCCCTTTGCGTTTCATTCCTTCGATGAATTTTGTCCGATCATCAAGGCTTTCTAGTAACAAGTAGTACATGTGGGCATTATGTTCGCAATGCACGGGAACGATAGGACGGCGAATACGTCCATTCTGCTCAAGATCATAAAAGGCTCGATGGTATGTATCCCATATCTGAAGTCGACGGTCTGTAATCGACCGAGCTTGCGCCAACTGAGCGTCAAGAAACGCAGCGATAATCTCACCAGGCAAGTAGGACGAGCCCAGGTCGACCCAAGTGTACTTATCCACTTGACCGCGAAAGAACTTGCTGCGATTGGTTCCTTTTTCTCGAATGACCTCCGACCGTTCAGCAAACGCCGGGGCGTTCACTAATAGCGCACCACCTTCACCCGAGATGATGTTTTTCGTTTCATGGAAACTGTAACATCCAAGATCACCGATCGCACCCAGCGAGTTTCCTTTATAGGTTGCCATAACTCCTTGAGCGGCATCTTCGATGACCAAGAGACCATTTTGTCTCGCGATTTCATTGATCGCATCCATTTCGCAGGAGACTCCAGCATAATGGACTGGTACGATCGCTTTGGTTTTTGACGTAATAGCTGGCTCTATCTTGGATGGATCGATATTGAGCGTGTCAGAAGAGATATCGACAAATACGGGAACACCACCTCGAAGGATAAATGCATTGGCGGTCGAGACGAAAGTGTAGGAAGGGAGGATCACTTCATCGCCAGGTTGAATATCTGCAAGAATCGCTGCCATTTCAAGCGCTGCTGTACAGGAATGTGCTAGAAGCGCTCTGTAGCATCCGGTGTGCTTTTCGAGCCATGCAGATGTTTTCTTCGTAAAAGGCCCATCGCCGGCGAGTTGCCCATTCCCATGTGCTTGCGCGATATTACTCAGCTCATTCCCCACTAGGTACGGGCGATTAAATGGGATGTGGTTCATTGGATGCTTTCGTTTAAATCGGACCGGATTTTCGAGTCAACGCTTTCAAAATTCTGATCATTCAATGGTCGTTCCGGTCAACTCAAGGGGCGTTTCTTCATAGGGTATGGTTGGAAATCACAACCAAAAATGGTACGTGTTTGTCACGGACTCAACGGCGAAACCTGCTTTCAGATAAAGTTGATTGGCACTGAGATTGGCTCCCTGTGTCGTTACCCTCATTCGGTTCAATTCTTGCTTATGTCCGTAATCGATTAACTCGGCTATCAGTTGCTTTCCGACACCACGACCTTGGTATTTACCCAAGACGGAGATCAAGCCGATTCGGCCCTCTTGGTTGTTCAGGGAGACGGTAGCCATCCCCGCAACCTGGCCTTCTTCATCCAAGGCCAAGAGGACTTGCTCGCCGTTAACGCATAACGCGCTTTTCTCGATCCATATTTCAAAAAGCCGCTTCGCTTTCTTCACCTCAATTTTCGAATCTTGTAGGAATCGAGAGCAGTGTCCGGCGAGGACTCCAAGTTCCAGAAGTTGCGAGTCAGCCGGTCCATGTTTTCGATGAACGATCCGGAATTGATATTCGTTCGATTTGGCTGACGAATGCTCCACCGAACTTGCGTTCAATAGGTCCAAGGTATAGTCCACTCTGCGATCCACGAGAGTTCCATCGAATTGGTCAAGAACGATTGGATCGAGATCTTGATTCTCAGGGGTGAAGACGTAAATCAATTGGTAGTTTGATTGTCGAGCGAGCGAAAGTAGTTCAACTAGATTGTCGAGGTCGTTACCGAGTAAATCGACTCGTCCGACCTTGAAGCCGAAGTGTTCTGAGTCCCAAGGCAACGGCTTCAATTCAATCATTCGACTCCAGCTCCTCGCTAACCTTCTCCGATTGGGTCCTCCCACCCGTATCAGATTCAACGATGTATAGAGGCCGTCCTTTGACTTCATCGAATACTTTTCCGAGGTATAAACCTAGGATTCCGAGATTGGCAAACCCG
>JBJONT010000014.1:0-2650 GCA_046051705.1 Planctomycetota bacterium
AACGTTTGCGATCACCTCGCCGCGACAAGAGATCTTCCACTTCAAAACGCCTCGTTTCGCGGCTGAGGTGCATCGCTTGGTTCTGTGCTTTGTTTTGTGGGCAAAAAATCAGCTGCCGTGTAGCGATTCGAGATTTTGCGATCTCGCGAATCGTGAATGTAATAGTACCACAGTTGGTATTTGTGATGCCAAATCTTTTCAACGATCTTTCCAATGTGAGGCGATGTATTGCGAGCATTGATCCGCACGCTCACGTTTTCTCCGATGTCAAAATGCGATTTTTCGTGTGTACCATCGCAAGGCGATTGTTCCACGATGTAAAGTTGCGAGCCAATTGCAATGTCATCTTTCAAGATGGTCTTTGGCAGTAAGATTGGGAAGCCTTCGAGTCGCGGCTGAGCACGGATCATCTCGATACCGCGAATGACAGTATCGATGCAGTCACCATGTTCGTTGAGGATATAAACGTGATCGCCGATCTTTACGCAGGTGTTCGGTTCGCGTGGGATTCCGGGAACGACGACACATCCACGCCCTTCGATCTGGAATAATGCCTCGATTATTGATGTGTGTTCGATCATCTATTGCACAGAACGCTCGAATTCAGCCAGTGCGAGCAGTAGACTCGACGCAAGTCAGAACGGCTGACCGCGCACTTGGCTGCAATTCATTGTTCGTCGATTTTAGCACGATTAGGGGCCGTCGACATAGTGCGAAACCAAAACCTCACCAGTTGTCTTCTCGCCATCGAGCAGAATGGCAACCGACCAGATGCGACCCATCATTATGCCAGCGCTATTGGTCCGATTGCATCGAACAAAATCGATGGCATCTCGCCGAGGCTCTTTGTCGAGCCAAGATCTCATCGCGATGAAGGATGCATTCCTCTCAAGAGTGCATTTGAAGCCTTCGGCTTTCATTGTGGACTCCACTTCCTCGATTGTCATGCCGGGGCGAATTAGCATTCCAATCTCGGTCTGCATTCTTTCAGGTGCATCAATCCCCCTAGTTCTGGTGGTCGCGCATCCGAGCAAAAACAGGACTAGTAGGCAAGAAATTCGCACTCCGTTTCCGATGGTCACGCACGAATCCTTTCATCGACGAACTTGTTTTTATGTGGATCCGCCTAAACCCTGTAGGCTGCACCAACGCAGCCTATCACGCAAGTTAGCCTCGATCCGAAGTTGAATGATATCAGTCACTTGCGAGCCGATCAAGGATTTTATGGAGTGATAGGCTGTTTCGGCCTAATCCCCCTCAAAACCCTTAGCCAGCCTGTCTGCAGGACTGCGAACACCCTTACCTCCACGATTCAAAACGTGCGTGTAAATCATGGTCGTACGAACGTCGCTGTGCCCCAAAAGTTCCTGAACGGTTCGAATGTCATAGCCATTCGCTAGCAAATGAGTGGCAAACGAATGCCTGAATGTATGGCAGGTTACTCTTTTGGTCAGTCCTGTCTCCTTCGCTGCCAAAGCCACGGCTCGTTGCACCAAAGATTCGTCCATGTGATGGCGACCTTGTTCATTTGTCCTCGGGTTACGCCAACGATTTTCTTGAGGGAATACATACTGCCACCGCCACTCACGGTTTGCGTTCGGGTACTTGCGGGCCAAAGCGTCTGGCAAATCGACTCGACCATAGCCTTCTTCCAGGTCTTTACGGTGAATTGATTCAACAACCTCTAAGTGCCTCTGCAATGTTTCTAAAGTAGATCGCGGCAACATAGTGATACGGTCTTTGTCACCCTTGCCTTGGCGAACGGTAATCTCAAGTCGTTGAAGATCCAGGTCTTTTACCCGCAGTCGAAGCGATTCAAGTAATCTGAGACCGGCTCCGTAAAGCAGCATCGCAATCAGCCATTTATCCCCCTTCAGATGTGCCATGATTCGAGCAACTTCGTCGACTGTCAGAACAACAGGTAGTCGTTTCGAGCGTCTGGCTCGAACAACCCCATCGATACGATCGAGGGGTTGCTTGAGCACATGCTCATAAAGAAACAGGATCGCTGACAATGCTTGGTTTTGAGTGGAGGCCGACACAGTTTCTTTGACAGCTAAATAGGTCAAAAAGTGATTCACATCGCTTTCTTTCAGAAGCCGAGGATGCTTGAATTGGTGGTATAAAAGGTATCGGCGTATCCAGTGAACATACGCTACTTGAGTCCGAGGACTGTAGTGGCGAACTCGAAAAGTTTCGATTAGCGACGTGTAAAGCAACGGGGTGGCTTGGTCCACAAATAGGCCCAACGGCCTTCGGTTTTGGTCTGAAATCACCATGGCTGAAAGCTCCTTCATGAATCCGTACCTTGAATTGATTCCCACAAACCCTGACGGAGTCAATGAAGAATCTGATCACGGAACTTGCGCAATGAAGTTCATTCGCCCAACAACCGCCACCCACTAGTTCGAATCCTACCGCCTCCGCCGGCGTGGATCGGTACCAGACTGAGACATGCAAAACCCTAGTGTTTTGGCGACTCGCGCGACTCGAAAAACGACTCGATTTGGGTTGCGCGACGCGAAATGCAACGCCGCAGGCGCCATGCACCGAGTTGCATGGGCGCTACAGAACTCCAAAGCAATTGGCCAGAAATGCGAAAAACCCTGGGAAAACCAGGGTTTTTGAGCGGAGAGGACAGGAACCGAAC
>JBJONT010000015.1:0-4180 GCA_046051705.1 Planctomycetota bacterium
GCCGCAAAATGGCCATGTACGCGGTCTGATCGTATACGAATCGGGCATCAACGAAGTAGCAAATCAGTGATCGAAGCATCAACACCTGCTCGCTGAACCGTCGGAGTGCCATGACAGGATAAGCGACGCTGCTAGCGCCGAGTTCTCGCACACAAAAGTGCCGAATGTTGTGGCTCGGAGCAGGGCAGAAATTCAACTGCCTTCCCAATACTCGTTTCCCTCTATATCAACATAGCCGCTTCGAAAACTGCCGGTTTGTTCGTTGTAGATTTGTACCTCAGCTAGCCCAAAGCGAAAGTCCCCACAATCATCGTACTTTGGTTCGATGACCCACTTACCACTCGGATCCATATAGCCAGTCTTCAATAAACCCTTCGTGTCCTTGGCGGACGCCCTTGCTACTCCATCATGGAATGCTGCACAGAAATCGAATTTAGGCTCAATCATCCATTTACCGCTCAGGTCAATGACGCCCCATTTCCCGTTCGCTTTAGCCCCAATTGATCGCTCACTCACATGTTCGCTTAACCTATCCCAAACGGGCATCAACGACCAATGCCCCGTTGGATCAACAAGCCCCCATCCTCCACCTTGCGCTTGGCCGGGCAATTGCACTACCAACAGACCTTCGTAGAAACTCTCAGATATCGCGGACCAACTTGGTGGAACTACAATCTCCCCACTTCTGTTCACGAGCCCCCAATTCTTGTCTTCCCGAATCGATTCAATCATTGGACTGAAGGGGCCAACATCGCATGGATCTGTAAAGTCTCCCATCCCAGAGTAGCTTGGCAAAATCAAGAACCCTCCTGACTTGTCGATCAATCCCCATGCGGTCTTTCGATACCCAACGTACTGTTCTACCGCTGCGACGCCTCGATGAAAACTACGACCTGTACGAAAGTTATTCCAGATATCTTGCGTGCTGGAATCGACCGACACGTATCCGTCCTCGTCAGTCGAAGTGTTTGAAACACTAAGCATTCCATCGGAGACAGAAGAATAACACTCGACGCCATCTAATCTTCGTAGGACTGCTCCCCTCGAATCTACGATGACCAATTGATCGCCACGTGAACAAGACGCCAAGCAGTAACCAGATATTGTCCAATCGAAATCATGTGGAACTATCTGCTCTCCGTCGAGGCTGTTCAATCCCATACGACCTCGCGAACCAGTCCGGATCATCCACCCAGAACGACTATTTCCCACGAAGATCTCCATAGATATTGAGGTCGCAGTTATCAATGCCAAGCTCACGATACCAATACTCTCGAGTTTGCCTTCCACGCACGAAACCAGGTCCTAGAATCGTCCCTTCAAAGTCCTCTGGGTTTCCAATTCCTCTGCCAAGTTTCGCAGCATTCTCAACAGTATCGCGATAACGCTTTTCCATCGCATCGAGATCGGATTTAGACATCCCTGGTGGTGCCCAGACCTCATATGCAGCAAGCCCCGCAGCGTCTTCTGGGCTCGCGCCATTTGCTCTTGCTTCGTTGTAGGCCCACGTTGCAAACAATGGGGCAAGCGCATACTTGGCTCCCTTTTTCACGATTGCCTTCCCAGCAGACTTCAACAAGCTTGATTTCGCAACGCCCTTTACAATAGTAAGAGCTGAAAGTTCAATCGGCTCATCAAGATTTTTGCCGGTTTTCTCATACCAATCATACAAGCCAGATCTTCCTCCCTTGTCGATTGACTTGTTGAAACCTTTGATGAACTCGTTACTCGTATTGTACTTAATGTGGTTTGCAAAGTCTTCAGCAAACACACGTTGCTGCTCGACGGTCAGCTTACCATCGGTGATCTTGTTCTTCTTCATGTACTTTGCAAGTTCATTACTAAGCTCAACTCTTACGTGACCGTTGTATCCGCTCGATCCATGAGCGAAGTACGTATGACTCTCGTCAGCGACGCCCGCAAATTGTCTCCCAACGCGATTGTCCTCCCTATCCCAAACACTGGTAGCAACAGGATCAAACCCAAACTCTTGCCAAAGTGAAGCTGGAACGACGTGGTGGCCGATCCGCGTAATTGTATGTCCATCCTTCGTCTCCAACCCACTAGGATCCGTCGCGTAACTCGGATGGTTGCCTACGTAGCGATACAGATTCGTATCTCCAGCATCGAAGCTTTTGGGGTCTTTGGTCTGCCAGCGGCCAATCGTTGGGTCGAACACAGCAGATTTCCTAGGGACGGATCGGAAGATGGAGTTGCCGCGGACAGGAATGTAGCATGCATGCAGGCTCGCAGTCAAATGTTTTGCGATGCACCTTGGGCGCGTACTGACTGCAACTGTCTCCACTTCCGCGCACTGGCCGTAAAATGGCCATTTAGGCGGTCTGATCGTATACGACTCCAGCATCAATAGAGGAGCAAATCAGTGATCGACGCGTCAACACCTGCTCGCTGAACCGTCTGAGTGCGATGACAGGATAAGCGACGCTGCTAGCGCCGAGTTCTCGCACACAAAAGTGCACAATGATGTGACTCGGAGCACTACTAATTTTTTTCAGGCGATCCAGACAACAGCCAGAAAATCGTGTGTTTCCCATATTTTCTGTACGAAACGTCATCGAGCGAACGATCACAAATATCGATTGTCAGCGGAGTATCGATAGACTCAAGTTCTGCGACAACAGCATCCGTAATTTCAACCCTTGGAAAGAGAAATCTCTTACATTTTGGGAAATATCTCAACGCTCTTTTGAGCTCGTTGGTGGAGAGCGGGTCGTTCAAATAATCAACCTTTACAACGGTGTTTAAATATTCCATCGGTACTGCCGTTTGATCGCTTACCTCTAGTACAATCGTGCAGTAAAAACTCTCCATGAGGAAACTAGGAGGGCGTAATTCTTGCAGTATCCTTCGGTTTGAATCCACGTCTTCCCCTAATCTAACAGAAAAAACATCGTCACTCGATTCATAGCTAATTGGAAAGCTTTTTGAACGTACCAAATGGTTTAATTGCCGACGGTACGAAGCCGTGTTCCAAATGCCAAGCGAAATGTACACTATGCTTAGAACTAGACACACAACTGTCGAATACACGACGGTCCGAACGAGAGGAATCCTTACCAATTCAGCACCAGTTCTTGATTTACAAACTTGAAGTATCCGTTCTCGAACATGAAATACGCGAAATTCGCTTGCGTGCGACGAAACGAGTCGAATCGACTTTCGTATAGTAGCCGCCTGTTCGGATCACTTGAATTCTTATCGTAGCTTCCGGTTGCTGCAGGATTGTGTGTACCCATAGAGATTAGCATGACTGTCAAGCGTTCAAGATTCTGAACAAATGATTTGCCGCCAGGATTCTCTGAGAAAAATCCCTTGACGAATCGCCCATCCAGAAAATCCTCGGACATTGCGGGCACGTCGATATTATGATCTCCGTCAACAACCAGTTGCCCTCCTCCGTTTGCGGCAATGTGGATCTCCCTTGCTTGCAGACTTAACAACCTCGCCTTGATCCAGATATCTTCAATTAAAAAGAGTTTGTCGGCACGATGATTGTATCTTGGTAAATGGAGTTGTCCGAGATGATTTAAGGATTCCATTCGATCCGAAAATAGTTGGCTTCTTGTCATCGTTGTCCCTGGGTGACGCTCTTTCGCAAACTCATTCAGCCGATAGTAACTCTTCGTCGCAGTCGATGTTTGCCCAGGACCACGTGAGTCTCCGATGTCATAGTAGTCGTTCGTTCGGAACGAAACGAGCTCGCTAAGAATAGCGACCATCAAAACGCCTGCGGGAATGTCGTTTGCCTTTGCAGCTTGTTTCAACAAATCGCCCCATTCGCGAACGTAGGCTGAAAAGAACTCCTTCGCACGTCGCTTGTCATTAGCCATCCAGTTTTTGACTGTATCCAAAACGAGTTCTTGTTCAGAATTTCGGAAGTTTCCCGCATTCGAATCATATCCTGGGAAAGTCGCCCATGTATGCAAATAAAACCTTTTCATCGACTGGGGATTCGCTGGATGTTCCAACCCACTCGGATCCGTCGCGTAACTCGGATGGTTACCTACGAAGCGATACAGATTCGTATCCCCAGCATCGAAGCTCTTCGGGTCTTTGGACTGCCAGCGGCCAATCGTCGAGTCGAACACAGCAGATTTCCTAGGGACGGATTGGAAGATGGAGTTGCCGCAGATAGGAATGTAGCATGCATGCAGGCTCG
>JBJONT010000016.1:0-4248 GCA_046051705.1 Planctomycetota bacterium
ACCTCTCCGGCGGCAAGAAACATCAAATTGGAATAGCCATAGTTGGCTCGAAAGGGAGTTGCTGGTTTCAAATGAACCGATCTCTCGAGGACTTCACGCGGTGAATAGGATGTTCCCCACCAGAGCAAGTCGCCGCTGAAGGTCCCTAGTCCACTGCGGTGGCAAAGCAAATCGCGAACTCTCAGATCTTGGCTTGCCAATGGATCCGACAAACGCAACCAAGGTAGATACTTGTTAACCGGATCATCCCAACGCAATTTCCCTTCGTCGACGAGTAACGCCAAGGCATCTGCGGTGAAGGCTTTTGAATTCGATGCGATGGCAAATAAGGTGTCTTGGTCGACCGCTTCGGCGGATCCCAACTGCCGAACGCCGTATCCTTTGCAATGGATGACTTGGTCGTTCCAAACAATAGCCACAGAGAGTCCAGGAACATCCCAAGCCTTACGTGTTTCTTCGATCCAAGCCTCGAGTTGAGTGAGTTCTTCAGGACTCAGGCCGGGCTTATCGAGCGCGGGCTTGTCGAGCGCGGGCTTGTCGGGCGCGGGCTTGTCGGGCGCGGGCTTGTCGGGCGTCAGTTGCGCTTGCTCTTGAGCGATCGCGTAGGACGAGAAGAGGAGCATCGCGAAGCACAACACGGAGAATTTCAGAAGATTGGTCATGTTGATTTGCACTGGTACTTGGGTTTGCAGAGGAGCTTAGAGTGAACGAACGAAGACGTTCAAGGGTTAGCGATTTAGTTTCTTGATCAGGACTTTATCTGCAAGACTGGGCCAAAGTGCAAGCAGAGCGGCAAGCAATCGCGCTTTAGCGGGGCGAATTAGCTCCAGGTCGCGATTGGCTGCGGATCGAAGGATCGAGACGCTCAGTTCTTTTGGATCAAGTCGCTTCAAGGAAACCCCACCCCCAGGCTTGGCCGTATTCGGATCCAAGCCTCGGCTGGATGCCAAATCGCTGTACCGATCTTGCGAATCCTCGCGTTCGATGGGACCAGGGCATACCAAGAGGAAATGGATGCCTTGGGTTTTCGATTCGATGCGCCATTGTCGATGCATCCCTACAAGGGCATGTTTTGCCAAACTGTAGCCACCCATCGACGGACCGGGAACAATACCCGCCAACGAAGCGATGTTCACCACAACGCCTTTTGACTGCTTTAAAGCATCCCAGCAAAATGTTGTCATGCGATGGGTCGCAATGACATTGACTTCTACGAGTGATCGCAAGTCGTCGTCGGTTAATTGGGATAGCTCACCGCGATCGGACTTGCCGATGGCATTGATCAGCAAATCGCATCCCTGAGATTCGAGGATCGATTTCAGTTCGCTCCATCGACTAGTTTTATCGCTCACGTCTAGCGAGAGGGAAACAGCAGATGGGGCACCGAGCTCGATGCATTCACTTCGAAGTCGATCGAGTCGGTCTTGCTGTCGACCAATCAAAATAACGTTGGCTTGTTCGATGGCGAGTTGTCGAGCGAGATGGCAACCCAGACCGCTGGAAGCTCCGCTGACGACTGCCGAGCGGTTTTTCCAGGGAGTCTTATTTGCCGATCTAAACGTCATACTCAAAGCTTTCCCATAATGGAAACATCGAAGCCCTGCAATTCAAGCGGTTGTAATACAGCCGGTTGCAAAGCAGTGGCTTCGGCATTCCTACTAATCGATGTTTTAGAAGTCCTATGTTCCTCTAGTTCGCTTCTCGGGTTCCTCTAGCTCGAACAATGTTCAAGCAGAGGAGTTTCCTAGCGAGCGTTGCTTTGTCGAACAAGGTTTAGGACAACGGGCAGTCGAAGTTCCGTGGGGCGGGACAATTGGTTTCTCAACGCTTGGACTTCGATTGGGGTTGGATTACGACGAAACAGAACTTGGTAAAGTTCGCTGATGTAGCGATCGACGTTTCCGTAGAATCGATCGTAGTATTCGGAACTGCTTAGAACAGTCGCATAGATTTCATCGATCGATTTTCCTTTTGCAAGTTCGCGTTGCCATACCGTCGACTCGCGGTCTGTCATGGGGCGACCGAGAAGTTGCTGATACCATTGTCCGATACGGTCGATCGGCCGGTTTGCATTGGTAGGGATTCCCGGGTTCACAGCGTTGGAGGGAGGAACCAGAGTCATCTGAACGCGTTGGTTTCCGGCGTTGAGGTTTACTGGTACCGGGGAGTTCATTTCCAAGACGGTGTATCCGCGCTGAACGATTTTTGCTTCGATGGCATATCGGTGATTGGGTCGGATTTGAGATGGATCGACATCGACTTGGAAATCCATTGGCCAGCGACCGACATATGGGACTTGGGTTTCCCCAAGGGAAACGTTTTGCCATTGTGGATAGGTGACGTCGACGATTCTTGCGATGAGCATCATACCGGGTTGCACGAGGTTGCGATTTCCGGTGTTTGCGCTGCCGAAGACAGACGTTCCAAATCCTTGAGAGCTACCGAAGAATTGAACAGGGATGTTGACCAATCGCGAATCGCGGTGGTTTTGGACGAGCAAGTTCGCGCGGCCTTGAGCGTCGACCCGTCGAGCCAGTTCGTCGGCAATGTCGTAGGTTCTGCCGTTGACCACTCCGACTTGATAGCCATTGACCGCGATGATGATGTCTTGGGCTTCAATACCAGATTGCTGGGCGACCGAACCTGGCACCACGTTGCTTACCAAAACACCGGTAGAGGTATTTCGCGAGTAGATCCCGAGTTTGAAGGATGTCGGGGGCTGTTGACCGGGAGGTAGGTAGCGTTCTTGGCCGCCGGGCATCGCGACGCGTGATTGTCCGATAGGATCTTCGCTGAATGCATCTCGATCTCGATCGTCTTGAGCTCTCGAAATCGAAGCTCCCAACGCAAGGATTCCGCAGAGGACAAAGAACTTTACTAAGCCTGAAAAGGCTGTGAGACTGTATGGGGTATGCGAGCTATTCTGTTTTGTTGGTAGGAACATGATTGCCTCGTGGCATGGTTTGCAAGTAGATGGATGGTTCGGGTTGATTACTTGAGGACTTCCCAGCCGAGGAGTTCCTGTTGAGCATAGATATCAGAGCGATCAAGTGGGACAAATCCATCTTTGACGAGGGAGTCTTGGCCTTGGTTGCTTAGGACGAAGCGAATGAATTCCTCGATTTGCGGAGCAAGCTTTCCTGATTCATCGAGTCGTGCAACAACGGTGAGTTTACGCAACAATGGGTATCCCAAATCCACCGCTTGTGGATTGTTCGAAGCGATAAGGCGGCTTGCGTCGAGTGCAATTGGCAGTGGGCGAACGGAGTCATTGGTGACCCTTGTTGAACTCACGACTGCGATCGCTGCCGGGTCGGCTGCGACGGCTTCTAAGATCTCAAGTTGGCTTTCCTTCTCAATTAACTTCACATCCGGTTTGCCTTGGATGGCCAAGACCGATTCGGAGACGGTTCGCAATCCGTGATTTTTGCCGATAACGATGAAATTGAGAGGTTTGTCCGCCAGTTCACCTTCGACTCCGAGATCACCCCATTTGGTGATGGACTTATCACCGGCAAGGCTCAGTGGGGAACCAATTTTTGCGTCCCATGCGAGGGCTTTTAGTGGGTTTTTCGGATTAACGATGATCGAGATGACGTCGTATCCAACGCTGATTGCGACGACCCGATTCTTGGCATCGGTATTCAGAGACGCAAGTTCTTCGGAAGTGACTTCTCGGCTCAGCAAGCCGACGACAGCCGTCGGGTTAGTGACCTTCTTGAAGGAGTCTTCGGAGCCTTGGCAGTCGATTGTGCTTTTGAGTTCTGGGTGGATTTTGGAGAATTCTTCCATCCAGAGAGCGGCGATCGGTTGCATTAACGTCGAGCCGACGATTTCGATCGAGCCTTCGATCGGTTTATCAGGGGCATAAGAAGGTGCAGATTCTTGAGCGTATAGCGATGTCTCGGAAACGCAAAAGCCACCTGCAAGGCCGATGATGGCCAGGATTGCACTTAACCAAGTCGAAGGGAACCGGAGCCAAGTCGAAGAAAACTGGGTGGTCGAAGTCAGGTGATGTCGAAGCATAGAATATTGTCCCATCGTGCGTTGAGGGGGCATTGGATTTGTTGAAGAGTTTTTGGATAGAACGATCCGTGCGAGCATGGGAAAGGTGTTCCTTTCAAAGGAGCTTGTGCGATGTACAAGGCATGCAGGTCTAGCGCAGCGTTCATCTTCCACGATCGCGCTAGAAATACAACAGGTGAAGAGTTGTCGGTTGGGCCGAGTTACTGAAAAGTCTCGGGATAG
>JBJONT010000017.1:0-4560 GCA_046051705.1 Planctomycetota bacterium
GCTATTGACTTTGGCGTCCCGCAAGACAGGACGCGATTCTTCTTGATCGGCTCACGGAATCAGACTGAGTTCCTCTTTCCAAATACGACCGGCCAGCGGTTTACAGTCGACGATGCATTAAGAGATCTTCCGCCTTTACCCAACGGACACAGCACCTGCTGGATGAAATATGGTCGCAAGAAGCCTTCGGTCTACGCAAAGAAGATGCGAGGCAGCCGCAAGGGCTGCTGTAATCACTTAGTGACTCAAAATGCAGACATTGTATTGGAGCGCTACAGTTATGTACCGCAGGGCGGCAACTGGGAGGACATACCCGAAGACAAAATGAGCAACTATGCGGATCGCTCCCGTTGCCACACCGGAATCTATCATCGCTTGGAAAGTACCCAGCCTTCGATTGTGATTGGTAACTTCCGGAAGAATATGCTGATTCATCCGTTCGAAGATCGTGGTCTTTCCGTCCGAGAAGCCGCGCGGCTTCAATCATTTCCGGATAGTTATGAGTTTGTTGGATCGATCGGGTTTCAGCAGCAGCAGGTTGGCAACGCAGTTCCACCTCTCTTGGCAAAGAGTGTATTTGCGTCAGTTTTGAAGGCACACAAACGGGAGGCGCAATAGCCGTGAGCTGGTTGAAGACAGAGCTAGAAATATACGTTGAATCGCAATTAAAGCACAAATTTGGCAGCGACAAAGGCGAAGCATACTTTGCGGACTATGTGTCATCCAGAACAAAGGTCTTAGGTGAAATAGGCCAGATTCAAGGAGTGCAACCTCAGCTTTCTGACCACGGACCAAAGCATATTGCAGATGTGATGAAGCAGGTGCTTATGCTCATCTCCACAGACGATCAAACGCACAAACTTCATGCATTGGACCTCTATGTTCTGTTGCTAGCCGTCCTCTTTCATGATGTCGGAAATCTATTCGGACGGCATGACCACAACAATAGGATCGCTAGTGTATACGACTTTGCTCGCGGCACATCGGCGAATGTACGACATGAAAAGGCTCTAGTGCTCCGAGCCGCGCGAGCTCACACAGGTCAATCGACTGCCGGTGACAAGAACACCCTCTTCGAACTAAACGATCGCGAGCACTTGAATGGAGAGATCATTAAGCTCCAAACTATTGCTGCAGTGCTGCGATTTGCAGACGAGTTGGCAGAGGGACCGCAACGAACGACTGAGTTCTTCCGTAACACCATTGGCTATGGTGAATCGCAGATTTTTCATCAATATGCAAGTTGCACTCACGTCGCAGTTGATCGGGCTCATGGACGAATCTGTCTTACTTACGAAATTGAGCTCAAGGACTATCTCGCTTCGGACGGGACCATCGATCGGCAGCGCCTCATTGAACTACTTGATTGCATCCAGCACCGAATCGGAAAGCTCGACCAGGAACGCAGATACACTCGATACTACTGTGAACTTCTGTCAACCTTCAAAAAGACTGAGGTGCGCCTAAACTTTTGGTCAAACGGCTCTCCCGTAGCGTTTGATATTGCATTTGAACTTGATGACCTTGTGATACCTGGGTCCAACGGCGACGCAAAAGAGACTGTTTCCCGGAAATTCGGAACTACAGAATCACTTGCCAATAAACTTGATGAATGTCTGTCAAGCATGGAGAAAAGTCATGTCGATTAGTAACCCGTTTGAATATGTCGGCGCGAACGATTTGTCGAGAGAGACGATTCTCGACTACTATATCGAAGACTTTAACTTCTCGCGTTTTGTAAATTCAACAAGGAACGTCTTTCTCGTGGGTGAGAGAGGCTGTGGGAAGTCGATGACGTTGCTCTACAGCAGCTTGCCTGTGCAACTCCTTAGATCCGAGAAGTCTGGCATGCAACATGGCCTTGAGGTTATCGGCGTTTACATTCCTTGCAACACTCCACTTAATCACAAGCGGGAACAGCATCTTCTTGATAACTTTAGAGCATCTGTCGTTTCTGAACACTATTTTGTGATCTCCATCGCCTTTAGCATCTTTAGGACACTGGACTCAGCACCAGATCTGTTCGACGAAGATGTTTCCTTGAATTTCATCGCTGAAGTCGAATTTTTACTCGATGGATCCTTACCGCCCGGCGACCGCATTTTTTGGAGAATCATGCAGCTCCTGGAAAAGAAGAACTTGGAAGCGCAGAGAAAGGTCAACTCACGTGAAGACCTAGATGTTTTCTTCACTGAGACTTACTCGTTTTCTACCCTGATCATGCCTCTACTACGTCTTTGCAGAACGATTCCAAAGCTGCAGAAGTCGCACTTTGCATTTCTTATTGATGACGCACAAGATTTGAATTCAGAGCAGCGAGAATGTCTTTTTTCGTGGGTTGCTTTCCGTGACCATTCGTTGTTCAGCATCAAAGTTGCAATAACAAATCTAGATCGAATATCCCTAACGACCGTGTCAGGCGGGACGATATTAGAGGGACATGATTATACCCGAATAAACATGGTTCAGCCGTTTCAAAGCGAAGGAGCCGATTTCGGGCGACTTGCGAAGCAGCTAATCGCGAAGCGACTTGAAAAAGCCAACATTAACGCAACTCCAGAAGAGTTCTTCCCCGTTAGCGAAGCAATGCTTGAGAAACTGAAGGAATCTGAGGCGGTTGTTCGTCGTGAGGCAGAGGAGAAATACGGGGCAGATAGCTCGAAAATTTCTGACCATGTTTATAAGTATAAGCGAGCGCATTTTTTTAGAAGTCGTCCACCTACTTCGAACCGTGCGGAGTATTCGGGATTCGACACGCTCGTCTTCCTGTCAACCGGAGTAATCCGAAACCTCTTGTTGCCGTGTTACTGGATGTTCGACAAAACAGTTTCTACGGAAGGTGGCCCACCGAGTGTCTGGAAAAAGCAGTGTATATCACCCTTAATACAATCTGATGTAGTGATAGAGCAGAGTCGTCGTCTCTGGGAAATTGCCGAACAAGAGCTAGACAAAACCCTAGAAGGGTGCTCGCGTGAGGACGCTAATCGAGCCTACCAATTACTTGACCAGCTTGCGATACTCTTCCGAGAACGTCTGCTGAAACATCAGTCCGAGCCGAGGGCGAATTCGTTCACAGTTTCTGGAAAGAAGGGCTATGCTATCAAACCCCTGAGGCGCGTGATTGAGACACTTATTTCCTCACAGTTACTCTACGTGCGAATGGGCTCTGCAAAGGACAAAGGACGTCAGGAACGCTATTACGTCCCCAATCGAATGCTCTGGCCGGCGCGAGGACTTGATCCACATGGGCAGCATGCGAGAGTATCCTTACTTGCATCTGATTTGTGGACCGCCGCTGATCAAGGAAAGGCACTTCCTTTTGACGAAAAGGTCGGTTCTGATTTAATACAAATGGAGCTGTTCAATGATGAGTTACAGTAAGTTGCATCTAATTACTTTAGCGAGTTGGGAAGATCGATTTCCGGAAGGAACGCAACGACTAATAGAACAAAACGCGATAGCTTCGATTACTCTGTTCTACCTTGATCAGTATTCGGATTGGTCTGCTGGCCATCGGATGAATCTGCTTAAATTTGCGAGTTCTAGAGGTATATCGATCACCGAGATTGAACTAGCGTTTGCTAAGCCTGCTCAAGTATGGACAAACTCAATTGTTCCTGCTTTGAATGCAATTGCGGTCGATGAGGATGTTTTGGTCGATGTGACGACAATGCCACGTGAAATTATTTGGCAAGTTTTTTGGCTCCTTGGGATAAGGGGGCGAAATATTCGCTATGTTTACCACCGACCTGACGGCTATGGGGCTTGGCTCAGTCGTGATCCTGGAAAACCGAGGCTATCATTTAAAATGTCTGGACTTTCGAAGCTGGAATGCAGGACAGCGCTAGTTGTGCTAGCAGGGTATGATGTGGACCGTGTCCAGCATTTGGTTGCAACCTTTGAGCCAGCTGTCACGTTGTTGGGACTTCAGAAAAACAGTGTCGATCCACAAAACTCTCGAAAGATGAGGGAGCAAAAGGAAGCATTTGAGAAGGATGCCAGTGTTCGAATGTTTGAAGTGGATGCCTACGCGGATGACCATGGTGCTTCGGCGGTAAAGTATGCGCTCGCATCTTTTGCTTGCGACCACAATATTCTACTAACGTCGATGGGACCAAAACTTTCGGCGGTAGCTTTGTTCAGTATGCACTGGCAAGACGAGTCTCTTGGTCTTGTTTACCTGCCCGCTAATGAGTTCAATCGTGACTACTCCCACGGCATAGGTGAATCCGTTTACGGTTGTATTCCTTCCGCTCGGAAAGAGGCTACCAATTTCTGACTCGTATCCTCAGGCCGTTGATTGGCGGTCGCTAACATTTCGGATTTTGAATGACGGATTTGTAAGGTTCGTAGAGAGAGAATCCATGTAAGTCGTGAGTCGGGCAGCCGAACGCCGAGTTCGGTAGGATATTGGAGAGCGTACAGCGACGCTCTCAAACTAGTGTATTTTTCGGGGTTGCGAGGTAGGTTCCTAAGATCCTACTTCTTCTTGCGCAACTCACTGCGAGCTCGCCGCTTGGCGGCTTGAACACTGGCAACGTCCGCTTTGTCGCGCCGCTC
>JBJONT010000018.1:0-11616 GCA_046051705.1 Planctomycetota bacterium
TCAGCAAGTTCCTTGTCGAGGATATTAAGTCGAGACAAACCGTCTCGAAGCGGCTTTTTAAACTCCTCGGGTTCACTCTCTTCCGGAAAATGATCAAACACAGCTTTTCCAATTTCAGCAAATACCGCGCCTAGTTTCACTGAAAGAGTTTGTGATTGAGCCATGTTGGTGAATCGTTTTACAGTTGATTTCCCGTTGTGGCTGATCGATTTGGAAGCTGATTCGTTCGTTGGTAAATCCTTCAGTTTTGCTAATTCTGAGTTGATCTGCTCGGCCTTTAAAAAGTAATCTTCACACACACTGCGGTGGTGTTCTTTCTCAAAACAGTACTTGCCGAGTGCTCGATATGCTGCTGGAAGAGTCATGTACACAAGCTTAGTACGTTCTGTTTTCCTCGCTACCAACCTCGACGCGTCCTTCGATGTTTGACCGAATGAAGACATCGCATCCGCTAATAAGTTCATTAAATGAGATGACGTGGAATGCGATTTCAAATCTTCACCATCCGTTTTTACGGACGAATTGGGCTGGTAAGGTGACAAGACGCGCATGTCTGAAATTCCTGCTGCCCCGTGGACTGTCGGCCCATGTTCGACGATCGAGTTCTTTTTCAAAAACAAACCGAGGATTAGTGCACTTAGCATCGGGAAGAACCAAATGACAAAGAGAAATCCTGTTCCAATCAATATTCCGAAACCTGCAGCAGCTTTTTCGCCATCAGTAGATGGGTCTAATTGCGAGGCACTGCTCACACCTACTATCCAAGCAGCAAGCAAATAGACAGTCCAAAACAGTGCAAAGTATTTCAATATGTTCCAGAGTGTGCCCCCTTCGCGAATTTCCCCATGGAGAAGCGGTCGCTTAGCAAGGTAAATCGGAAAAACCAGCGGGCCAAATATGATCACTGAGACGCACCAGAGCAACACGGGGAAGCGCCTTTTCTTGCCGTCGAAGTTCATCCAAATCGCGATCGCTGCATTTAGCAGGAAAATGATTGTCACGGGGCCCTCTTTGTAGTTGGTTTCATGTTGTGCTTGCGGATTTCAGTACTCAGGCATACGTGCACTAGCTGAATAAAGGGACAGAAAATCCGGTGAAAACAATTTTCGGGCGGATACCTTTGATGGATAGGTAAAAAGATCTATGTGAGGGTGTAAGAGTGGCGTGATACAGGGGTAATCCAAGTACTTACCTATTGATTATCAGTCATCAGCGGTGGTGACCACCAAAAAATTGTTGAGTTGGATACGTTGCTTGTCCTACGAAGCATTTGAAATGGTGTGGGTTGTGATGTTCTGCCATCATGCAGGTCGAAGTTGATGTTGGTTGATACGCCGTCAAGCAATTGGACGGTCAAAATATTTGTCCCTTTGTTGGTCGCGTTTACGTATTTTCAATCACTGGTGTTGTTGGCGTTTTTCTTGATAAAATGGGGATATCGCCCCTCTCAGGAAACCGCTCATGAATCCCGATGCTGACGCCAGACTCCAACGCTTGATCGAACTGAATATCCAAGGAGACCCGTCCGCCCATGATGCACTCCTCGACCATTCCTGCGATCGATTAATGCGGCTCACACGCAAAATGCTGCGCTCGTATCCAAGCCTACGACGATGGGAACAAACCGACGATGTTTTCCAAAACTCTATGGTCCGACTCCATCGCGCCCTGGCTACCGTTCAAGTCGAATCCGTCAGGCACTTCTTCAACCTCGCCGCTCTCCAAATACGATGGGAACTACTCGACCTCTCCCGGCACTACTTCGGGCCCGAAGGACTCGCCGCTAACCACCATACCGATGCTCAACCATCCGATGACCACGGCGGGAAAATCCACGATCGCGCCGAAGAACCAGACGATATCGCTAGCTGGACTCTATTCCACACCCAAATCGAAAAACTACCTCCCGTCGAACAAGAAGTCGCAAATCTGCTTTACTACGAAGGACTCAGCCAAGAGGCGGCTGCAAAAGTCCTTGGGGTATCGACCCGCACCGTCAAACGACATTGGCAGAACGCCAAACTGAAACTCTACAAGGGCCTGCAACGTGACGAACAAGGATGAGGAAATTCTCTCGGACTTGCTCCTGCAATGGGAAGAATTGCACGAGACTGGCCAAGACCTCGCCGCAAGCGACTTGTGCAAAGCCTATCCGCACCTGATCGATGAACTCTCCCAACGCATCCATGCGATGAAAACCACCGCTTGGATCGATGAACACCTGGAAGAGGACGAATCGCCCTTCGACGATTTGCAAACAACTCATGAACCAAGAACGCTCGTAAGCCGCTACCGACTCGAAAAGCTGGTCGCTGAAGGTGGGTTTGCTTACGTTTGGCTTGGATTCGATCAAGAACTGCAACGACCCGTGGCTGTCAAAGTCCCTAAGCCTAATCGAGCTCTGTCGCTCGACTCGTTTATGGCAGAAGCTCGCCGTGTGGCAAGATTGAAGCATCCCGGGATCATCCAAGTCTACGACTCGGGGCGGGACGGTGATTCGTGCTTTATCGTCTCTGAATTCGTCGAAGGTGGTAGCCTTGCTGACCAACTAAAAAAGAATCGTCCCAATCAAGACCAAGCAATCCGCTGGATGATCGAGATTGCCGAAGCCCTGGAGTACGCCCATGCCCACGGAGTGGTCCATCGGGATATCAAGCCAGCGAATATTTTGATCGACCACCATCACCGCGCATTACTTGCTGACTTTGGTATCGCTCAATCCGCTAGTAAATCTGCCGAACATGCTCTGTCTCTCGGAACTCTTAGCTACGTGTCTCCCGAGCAATTGGAGGGCAAGCCTACCGATGCACGCGCGGATGTGTACAGCTTAGGTGTGATGCTTCACGAAATCCTCACCGGTACGATCCCCTACTCGTCCACCGATCCAAACACGCTTCGACGTGAAATCGCCAAGGGGGTGCAAAGCATTTCGAGTCCATCCCTTTCTTCCGACTTCAAACGCATATGCAGCAAAGCTCTTCGGCACGATCCGTATGAACGGTACCAATCAGCCGCCCATTTCGCGGCTGACCTGAAAGGATGCATCAAAGAAAAGAGCTCGCTCTTCGGAAGCGGTATCGCTTTGCTGTCGATCTTGGCGATCACTACAAGCGCTTTTGCCTTGTTTCGTCCGAGCGTAACAAAGGAGGTTTTCACAATCCATGATGCAACCGTCCAAGTTCAAGGGGCTGAGCAAATCTCTTCGATTTCTCAAACCCCAGATGGAAACTTTCTCACCAGCGAAATCGAGAATGTTGTACGCATATGGAATAGCAAAAATTGGGAACCAAAGAAGGAGTTCAAAGGGCTGGTCGATTGGGCTCGCTGTGTTGATATCTCGAAGGACGGTAAGTGGATTGTCGCTTGTACTGGTGGACATATCGTCGATGGTATCTTCACGCCTGGAATCCATAACGAAGTGGTGGTATGGGATGCCCTGGCAGGAGCAGAAGTCCAACGAATTAATGTCTCTGGTTTGCCAGTATCGACCGTAGCGATCTCGCATGATGGGAACGAGATTCTCACGGGAAGTGACGACAAACTGATGAAGCTTTGGGATCGCGCCACTGGTCAGGAAAAGCTTTGCATGCGTGGGCATTCCTTGATGGTTCGAAGTGCGAAATTTATACCAGGGACAAGGCTCGCCGCATCGGCTTCGTCTGACACAACTATCCGTCTATGGGACTTGGATACCGGTGAAGAGTTACGAAGTTTCGATGGCCACACGGAAAGTGTCGAGTCGATCGCATGTTCCTTTGACGGTAAGCTTTTGGTTTCGGGAGCTAAAGACAACTCCGTGCGAATTTGGGACGTCCTAACAGGAAAGCAAGTACAGGTGTTTGAAGGGCACGGCAATCATGTCGTATCGGTATGCTTTTCGGTGGATGGGCGATGGGTGCTTTCGGGGAGTTTAGATCGCACGGCGAGATTGTGGGATGTTGAAACGGGCAAGGAGTTCAAGGTATTCGAAGGGCACCCCAAACAGGTCACTGCCGTTGCGATGTCATCCGATGGCAAGCAAGTGATCACGGGCTGCGCGGACGGGAGGATAAGGGTTTGGAAGTTGAAATAGAGTGATGGAAAGAACTTGGGATTGAATGGCAGAAGGGATCGAAACACAGAGGCACAGAGACACAGAGGAAAGCCAGAATTGTTGAAAAACCAGAATTGTTGGAAAACCAGAATTGTTGGAAAGCCAGAATTGATGGAAAACAAGGGCTGGTGGAAAGAGTGGGTGATGGAAGAGTGGGTGATGACAGCCTTTTGTACTCTGTGCCTCTGTGCCTCTGTGTTTCAAAAAAGGTCTTGGTTTTATGATGATCCGGCATCATCGCCTACCATGCGACGCAACTCGCTGATACATTGCATTCTACCCCCCTCCCCTACCCCATCGAATTTCTTTCGAATCCTACGAAAACCACGACATGAGATTACTTCTTTGGCCGGTAGCAGTTTGCCTTAGTTCTTTGATCCCATTGCTTGCCGGAACCATCGGTGCATGGGAATCGCCGCGAGTTGAAAACTGGGTGCAATGGCGAGGGCCTAGTGCCGATGGTCAGGCCGGGGGGAATGCGAAGCCACCGATCGAATGGAGTAAAGAAAAAAATGTCGCTTGGAAAGTCGATTTGCCCGGCGAAGGCTCCGCGACCCCGATTGTTTTCGGAAACCAAATCTTCATCTTGTCGGCGGTAAAAACCGATCGCAAAAGCTCGGTTGCAATCGTCAATGACGAGCGCGCGAAAACGATACCGGATGAATTCTATTACCAGTTCGTCGTCTCTAGCTACGATCGACGTTCAGGAAAGCAGCTTTGGAGTAGCATCGCAGTTGAGCAAGTGCCTCACGAAGGGAAACACGAGACGAATACTTATGCTTCCGGTTCGCCGACAACCGACGGAGAGCGACTGTATTTTTCATTCGGATCGCGCGGTGTATTCTGTTACTCACTCGATGGAGCTTTGATCTGGAAAATCGACTTAGGGGATATGCGAACGCGCAACGGGTGGGGTGAAGCCATCACGCCGGTCTTGACCGATGAAGCATTGATCATCAATTGGGATCAAGAAGAAGGCTCTTTCATCGCCGCAGTTGACAAGCTGACTGGGCAACCGATCTGGAAGGTGGATCGTTCGGGTGAAGTAACTTCTTGGAACACCCCGTTTGTCACCCGCTATGAGGGTAAGCAGCAAGTCATCGTCAACGGGACGCAATCGGTTAAGAGTTATGACGCGAAGGATGGGACACTGCTATGGGAATGCGGAGGACAAACGGTAAACGCGATCCCTTCTCCGATCAGGTTTCATGACTCGGTGATCTGCACCAGTGGCTACCGAGGAGCCCTAGCATGTTCCATCCCTTTGCGTTCAAGAGGAGATATCACTGACAGTCCAGCGATTGATTGGAAAGTGAATCAAGGTACACCGTATGTGCCTTCCCCGGTTTTGAGCAAATCAAGGCTGCTATTCACAGCGGGTAACACGAATTTGCTCAGTGTCATCGATGCGACGAACGGACAGTTGCTCGGTGAGCGAAAGCGTTTAGATGGGATTCGCAATATGTATGCATCACCTATCTTCGCCAATGGCCATTTTTACTTTACGAGTCGCGAAGGTACGACCGTCGTAGTGAAAGACAATGATACATTGGATGTTGTAGCAACCAATGATCTGGACGATGTCATCGACGCTTCTGCGGTCGCTGTGGACGATCAGCTTTTCTTGCGAAGTTGGAGCAAGCTTTACTGTATCGAGCAGAGCCCTGCGGCGGATTCACCAGTGACACAGATGGAGCGCAAGGAACCGCTCACGAACGGGCTTGTGTTCCAACAAGTGGATCTTGAAGAGTCAGCAGAAACATCGGCCAATGCCAGCACTGGAGATCTCGATGGCGACGGTGACCTTGATATCGTCTTAGCCAAGGGTAGGCACTGGCCCTTGCACAATCGGATACTTCTCAATCTGGGAAATGGAAAGTTTGAAGTTCGCAGCGTTGGCGAGCAGCCCGACCGAAGCTATTCGGCGGCGTTAGGCGATGTGGATGCCGACGGTGACTTGGATGTTGTTGTAAGCAATGATGCCCCGGATGAAAAGAAGGTTTATTTCAACAACGGTAGTGGGGAATTTGCGCTTGCGGGCTCTTGGGGGGATCCCTCTTGGAATACGCGAAACGTTGTGCTCGCAGACATCAATCGCGACGATCGACTTGATCTTGTGGTAGCCAATCGCAAAAGTCGAAGCTATGTCATCCTTAACGACGGGAAGGGAAACTTCACCAAGGATCATTGGAGGAGTTTAAAAGCGGAATCTGCGGCAACGATGGTGACTGCGGATTTCAACGGAGATGGTTTGGTGGACATTGCAGCTCCGCATCGCGATGGTGGGGCGAGTCGAATCTTTTTTAACGATGATACCACGAGCTTTGAGAAGACATCTACCTTTGGACCCGAGGTGTCTTCGACGCGTGCTTGTGCATCCGGCGATTTGAATCGCGATGGCGCGGTCGACTTAGTCGTCGGCGATGAGCGGCACGGAACGAAGGTTTACTTTAACGATGGGAGTGGAAGCTTCGCGAAGTCCGTGGTGATTGGCGAAGCAAAACGTGAGGCATACGCCATTGCTGTGGCTGATTTGAATCAAGACCAGCATCTCGATGTGATTGTTGGGTACTCCAAGGGTGGCAGCAAGGTGTTTTTGAATGATGGGTCCGGATTTGAGTTCAAAGAGAGTTCACTTGGGGATGGCAAGGGGGCCGTTTACGGGATCGCGGTGGGGGACGTCAATTCAGATGGGAGGCTTGACATTGTTCAAGGCCGCAGCGAAGCGACGAATGCAGTTTTTTACAATCAAGGTACGGTAGATGAACCTGCTCCAACGCAAGCGGATAGCGTTTCTTGGTTGAAATATCCCGGTGGGGATGGGCCTGGGAAGGGTAAACACATCGTGTTGATCTCGGCGGAACAAGAGTATCGCAGTGAGCAGTCCATGCCGATGATGGCGAAGATACTCAGCGAGCATCATGGTTTTGATTGCACTATCCTTTTTGGGGTTAATGATCGTGGAGAGGTGGATCCAACGATGCCCGTTTATCCAGAGAAGGGGAAAGAAGCTGAGTTCAAAGAGCACAGCATTCCAGGCCTTGAGCAGCTTGCTAGTGCTGACCTTGTGATTTTTTTCACGCGGTTACTTACCTTGCCTCCATCTCAGATGCAGCGGATCGTCGATTACATCGATTCGGGTAAGCCCATGATCGCATTGCGAACGGCCAATCATGGCTTTCGTGGTCAATTACCTTACAAGATCAATGGAAAGCAAGTGCGATGGGGTGAGGATATTTTGGGTGGGACGTTCCTCAATCATCATGGGCGATGGCATGCAGACTCGACGCGTGGATTTTTCGATAAGGAAAATCAGCAGCATCCAATCCTTGCGGGGGTGGCGGATATTTGGGGTGACTCCGATGTCTATCGGACCTACAAAGAAGGGACGAGTCTGCCGGCGGGATGCACTCCGCTTGTATGGGGGCAGCCATTGATGGGGCGCAAACCGGACGACTTGCCGAATGAGAAGCTCGAGCCCCTTCCTGTCGCTTGGGTTAAGCCTTGGAAGACGAGCAGCGATAAGATCTCGCGTGTTTTTCATTGCACGATGGGTAGTGGGATCGACTTGAAGAACCCTGGCTTGCGGCGACTTGTGATCAACTCTGCTTATTGGTGCATGGGGATGGAGGGAGATATTTCTGCCGATCGCAGCGTGGAGATTGTTGGGAGTTACGAGCCTCTTGAAAGCGGTTTCAACTACGATGATCTTGGGGTAAAGCCTCGTCCTATTTCCTACTACCGATAAGCGGGAGCCATGAATCGATTTTATTTGTTGATTGCCGTGTTGATTGGCAACCTCACATCATTGGCGGGTGATCCGGCGATTCCTGGGGATCATCCGCTTACGCAGGGGCAAGCGGGGAGTATGCTGATTGCACAACTGCGATGTTTCGCTTGTCATACCGGAATTCAGCAGTCGTCTGAGTTAGAGAAGAAGGCTCCGGAGTTAGCAGCAGTCGGAGCGCGGGTATCACCGGAGTATCTCCGCCGTTTTTTGGCTTCTCCGCTGCAAGCTCACCCCGGGACAACGATGCCCGACGTGTTGGCATCACGGAGCGATGTCGAGCGGCAAGCGATTGCAGAGGCTCTGACTCATTTCTTGGTCTCGCAAACGACTCGAGAGGTAGCAATCAAATCGTCTGAACCGGTGGACCTGACGCTGGGTAAAGCGTTGTACCATTCCATTGGATGCGTTGCATGTCACGGCCCGCGTGAGCTCGCTTCGGAAATGCAGTCCAGCTCCAACGCTGCCGATGATGATGAAGGGGCTGATGCTGATGACGGGGTTACCGATGACGGGATTACTGATAGCGGGGATGGTGATAGCGGCGATAGCGAGCGAGGAAATGCTGCGAAGGATTCGAAGAAGAAGGTCAAGCCCATGGAGGTATCTCTTGGGCATGTGGCATCGAAGTATAGTGTCGAGTCGTTAAGTGAGTATCTATTTCATCCGCTGCAAGTGCGAAGTTCTGGGGTAATGCCCGATATGAAATTGACAGCGAGCGAATCGCGAGCGATTGCAGGGTATTTGGTCGGTGATCAAGCGGTCAGCTTTACGCCGCTTGTGCCCGACGGCGCGTTGGTCGAAGCAGGGAGGAAGTATTTCCAATCGCTAAATTGTGCAGCTTGTCATGCGATTCCTGGGATGCAAGCCGCAGAGGCGGTCGGGCCACTGAAGGGAGCAGACTTAGGTGGTGGATGTTTATCCATCGGTGCTGAGAAAAAGGAAGGTGACAAGAGTCTGCGATTCGATCTGGATACAGATCAGTTGGCTGCAATACGCGCGGCGATCGAGGAAAATTCAAAAGCTGATCCGGTCCTTGATTCTCAGGAAGTGGCTTTATCGAAATCATTAACAGCTTTTCGTTGTATCGCATGCCATGTTCGGGATGGCTTTGGAGGGGTTCATGAATCGCATAGTCCATTTTTTAAGGGGAGCGAGTTGAATCTTGGTGATGATGGTCGCATTCCTCCACCGCTGACGCTTGTGGGAGCGAAGCTTCAAGCGAACTGGATGAAGAAAGTTTTATATGATGGTGAGAGTGTTCGACATTACATGGAAACCCGTATGCCTCAGTATGGGGCGGCCAACTTAGCCCATTTGCCGGGGCTTTTCCGAAGGCTCGATGTTTTGGCTGGACCGGAGATGAAGATCCCGAGTCCGGAGAGTCGCAACGAGACGGAGCGCGAGCGAGAGAAGGTACTTCGTGCTGCTGGTCGTGAGCTGCTTGGTGATAAAGGGGCAAATTGCGTCGCTTGTCATCGATTCAATTCAAAGGGTGCCAACGTCAATCAAGGGATCGAATTGTTGACGAGCTACGAGCGGCTTGAGCCTGCTTGGTTCTATCATTACTTGCGAAACCCAGGTGCGTTTCGTCCCCGTACGGTCATGCCTAGCGCTTGGCCTGATGGTGTATCAGCATTTACAAACATCCTCGATGGCAACTCTGATGAGCAGATTGCGTCGATTTGGTATTACCTGTCGCTTGGTACATCGGCAGCAGATCCATCGGGTGTTCGATCGGTGAGCACACGGTTGGAAGTTGGGGAGCAAGCCTTGTTGCATCGGGGACGTAGTCGTGTGGCGGGCTATCGTGGGATTGCAGTCGGCTTGCCACAGAAGATCAGTTACGCCTTTAATGCGGAGACGGGGACTTTGTCGGCGATTTGGCAAGGGAACTTTGTTGGGGTGAATTGGAGTGGGCAGGGTTCGGGCGATTTTAATCCTGCCAGTGAACCGATCACGCTTGCTCAAGACGTTTCATTTGCAACCTTGGCTGACGATCAAGCTGCTTGGCCATTGCTGCCGGTCATGACCAAAGAGGCGCCGGCCAATCCAGATCCGCTTTATCCGAAGAACGTTGGCTATCAGTTTCGAGGCTACTACTTGGGCGAGGATTCAATACCTACTTTTCAGTATCGCAGTGGCGATGTTGATATTGAGGATCGTTGTCAAGCTGATGGTGACGCGGAGCAGCGAGGACTCAAACGGGTTTTGCAGTTTGAGGCAGATTCGCCGCAGAGACTTTGGTTCCGCGTGTTGGTAGGAGAAGTCGTTCGTGAGTCAGACAACGTCTACCGCAGCGGTCGATTGCGAGTGACAATTCCTGGATTGGAAGCGAATTTGAGGTCGCTATCCGATGAGCCACCGAAGTCCGAGTTGCTATTGCGTTTGGAAATTCCTCAAGGCAAAACCACCCTGGAGTTCTTGTATGAACCGCTTGCTAAATAGTTTTTTGCGGCACTGGTGCATGTTGGTGGTGCTAGCGGTATTTGTCGTCGGAGGCGTGCGCGCTGAGGATGTCGGCAAGCGGTGGGGAACCGAGGAGCGGGAGCGGGAATATTATCCGATCGTCAACATTCCGTTGCCTAAGGATACGGTTATTGAAGCGGGTGCCATTGCCGTATTGCCCGATGGACGCGTTGCGGTGGGTACGCGACATGGAGAGATCTATTTCATCGATGGGATCGATGCCTTGAAGCCGACTCCATCGTTCCATCGCTTCGCGTCGGGGCTCGATGAGATCTTTGGGTTGGTTTGGCACGACAACGCATTGCGAGTTACCCAGAGTTGCGAGTTGACGCGAGTAAGCGATTCGAATGGAGACGAAGTAGCGGATCGTTTTGAAACCATTTCGGATGCTTGGGGGTATGCGAACTATCACGAGTATGCGTTCGGCTCGAAACTTGATGAGCAAGGGAATCAATTCGTCGCTTTAGGTTTGTCTGCATCTTACTACTCTCATGCATGGAATCGGGGGTTCGTTATGAAGGTGGCTGCCGATGGCAAGACCACCGCGTATGCGAGCGGATTGCGGAGTCCGGGGGGGATTGGCTTCGACGAGCACGGTTCGCTGTTTTACATTGAGAGCCAAGGGCCATGGAATTGTTCATGCAGCTTGAAAGCGGTTTCAGAGAATAGCTTTCATGGTCATCCCGCGAGTTTCAATTGGTATCCCTATTCGCCGGAGTTAGGGGAAGTACCTCAAATGCCGAATTCAGGGTCACGGATTGTGACAGAGAAGAATCGCGTGAAGCAGCTTGTTCCATACGCTGTGATTTTTCCCTATATTCGCATGGGGCGATCGATCAGTGCGTTCAATGTGGACAGGACGCAGGGAAAGTTTGGTCCGTTTGAAAATCAGCTTTTTCTTGGCGACTATACGCAGTCGATCATTATGCGAGCGACGACAGAGCAGGTTAACGGCGTCTGGCAGGGAGCTTGTTATCCCTTTCGTGAGGGGCTTTCTACTGGGATCCTCAACGTTGAGTTTACTCCTGGGGGAAACTTGCTCTGTGGTGGCACGAACCGGGGCTGGCCGGTGCGAGGGATCAAACCATTTGCACTAGAGAGGCTTGAGTGGAGTGGCAAAATGCCATTTGAGATCAATCGCGTCACCATTGAGCCAGATGGGTTCAGGATCACCTTTACCAAGCCGGTGGAATCGAAAACGGGAGGGGCGACAGCAAGCTATGCGATATCTGCTTTTACGCATCCCTATCATGCGGGGTATGGTGGA
>JBJONT010000019.1:0-14990 GCA_046051705.1 Planctomycetota bacterium
AACTTCGGATGAAGCTTTATCGACCGCAGGTTCACCTGAAAAGAAAAACGACGTTCCAGCGGTTACGATCTCTTTTCGCCAACCCAGTGATTCCGGACTTGCCGACGTAACCAACGCAAACGTCGACGAGGCTGCTTGGTCGCCTCAAGATAAACAGACTTGGAACGCTTTGCTTACAAGCAAAGCAGCATGCATCAAGAGCATCGAAGCTGCTGAACAGAAAATGCATATGGCTCGCATGCAAGCCGCTGGGACCATCGCTATCACCGGTGCTCCGCGTTATGGGGTTGTCAGTGGCTACGCCTCGCTTTCGCACATCATCAGCATTCTTGCTTTAAGCACATCTGGAGCGATCGGACTTGGATTTCTGCTTCGCTCACCTTCGGGTAGAAACACTTCAACGACTTCTCGAAGGTCTGTACCAAAGATCTCCACATCCCAAATACGAAGTAGTGATATCTCCGATTTGATGGCTGAGCATCAGATCAAATGCTTTGGAACCATCGAAGTTCGCCATGACGCTACGAGCGATGCCACAAGTTACGCCACAAGTTACGCTAAGCCTGCAACGAGTCCGGTCGAGAATCTGTCACACCATGCAAGGGATACAGGTCCAACGAGTGCAATCGGCTCGCGCGAAGCGATGCGAATGGTTCGCATCTCAAAACGTGTGGAGCAATTAAACAATTGGGCTCTATGGACGTGGGTAGGACTATTTCTCGTAAGGTTCCTCTCGGATGCAAACTGGCGTGAGCTTCTTTTCAATGCCCCACTGGCTGCTTTCTCAAACATCGTGCTCGGGGTTTATTGATTCGCTCAGCTCCAATCGAGCCCTTCGTGCAGTCGATTGAAATTCTCGCAACCATCTTTTAAGACCACTACCATATCTTCGACCCGTACGCCTCCGTAGCGTTTCCCGTAGAGTCCGGGTTCAATGGTAACGACATCTCCTTCGACGAGTTCAGGGCCACCGACCGCCAACAAAGGTGGTTCGTGGACTTCTAGTCCAAGTCCATGGCCGGTCCCGTGAGTCATGCTGATAAAGGTCTCAGGTGCATCCGGACCGGGGAGTCCCATCTGGTAACCGGAGCCTTCGATCGATCGGATCGTGGCTTCGTGAACCTCTTGGCCTGTAACCCCGGCACGGACCGCTCGTATCGCTGCTGCTTTTGCTGCAACGACTGCGGCATGCATTCGCGCGACGTCTGGATGAATCTGCCCATTGACGACGGTTCGAGTGCAGTCTCCGTTGTACAGCGTCGCTTTGACCCTTGGGAAAATATCGACGATGATCGGCTGGCCTGTATAGAGCGGCCCGTGTCCATGATCATGGCAATCCGCCCCAACAGGACCACCTGCAACAATCGCATCGGGACTTACGCAACCGCGCTCAAGCAACCAGACATCGATGAGCACTCTCATCCGTTCGCTTGTCATCGGGGCCCCGTCATGTTGCAAGATTCCCTTTGCATCCACCGAGCATCTTGCAAGGGTTGAGCAAGCCATCTCCATGACTTCTTCGGTGATGTTTTGCGCTTCGCGGATCATCTTTAGTTCCGCTTCGTTTTTCATGCGTCGCTCCATGACACCCCATTGGAGATCGCATTCGACTGCAATCCCGGCCTTTTGCAACATCGAGGTGTAAATCATCGGCAAGGATCGATCTACCACGACCCGCTTGATCCCTGCACGACAAAAAGCCTCTGCCGCCGCTTGTGCCGTCGCGGTCTCTCGGTCTCCGGATAGCCCTTGCGAAGGTGTGAAATCTGCCGGGCAGTGGACTTGATTGACATTCGCATTGACCCGGGCTCGGCCCATTTCAATGTCTCGGCAAATCAACGTGGACTGCATGCTGCCATCGGCTTGCGGCCACTCGATATACACCACTGGGTCACCGACCAGAAATCGAATCGATCGGTACAAACCAGCATTGAGTGTCGGTATGCCAGCCATCATGCGTGGCGATGAGAGGTCGGTGATAAGCATCGGTTCAAGCTTTCCAGAAAAGGGATTGTTTGAGTAGGACTTAGCGAAGGATCTTAACGCAACTGCACCGGCTTAGAGCTGACAGGCTCGTTCGACGGCAGTGACGAAAACATCGACTTCTTGCTCGGTATTGTAGAAATAGAAGGAGGCTCGTGCGCTGACCCCAAAGCCAAATCGGGCGTGTAAGGGCATGGCGCAGTGATGGCCGACCCGAATGGCAACACCCGATGCATTCAAGTACTGACCGATTTGGTCGGCGTGAATTCCCGGTATGACGAACGAAACGATCCCGGTTTTCTCCCCTGAGTTTACTTCTGTCGGCCCAAAGATTCGAAGATTCTTGATCGTCTGCAGTCCTTCGATCGCTCGACGAGTCAAGTTCTGCTCATGCGTTAGGATCTGGTCGCTACCGACTCGTAGCAGATACTCCAAAGCCGGTTTCATTGCGATGGCTTCGACAATCGCTGCCGTTCCTGCTTCAAAGCGATGGGGCAAGTCCGCTTGCTCAAATCCATTCTTGCTGACAGATTTGATCATGTTCCCTCCACCGAGAAACGGTGGCATCGACTCGAGAACTTCCCGCTTTCCAGCCAACACTCCAATCCCGGTTGGGCCAAGCATTTTATGTCCGCTGAAGACTACCCAGTCTGCATCCCAGTCGACCGCAGTCGCTTTGCCATGCGGGACACTTTGAGCTGCATCAACAAGCACTTTCGCGCCGACGCGGTGGGCTGCATCCGCGATCTTTCTCACCGGATTGATTGTTCCAAGCACATTGGAAACCGCAGTGAGACTCACTAGCTTTGTGTGGGGGCCAAGGACCTTATCCAAGGACTCTATATCTAGTTGATAGTCATCTCGAACGCCGATCCATCGGATCACAGCTCCAGTCCGTTGAGCTAGCTGTTGCCAAGGAACGATATTCGAATGATGCTCCATCTCCGTTAGAACGATCTCGTCCCCAGCCTTCAGGAATGCATCACCCCAACTTCTCGCTACCAGATTGATCGATGCAGTTGTGCCTGAGGTGAAGATTACTTGCGAAGCAGAATCCAGGTGCATCCAATCACACAAAGCTTGGCGAGCGGCCTCCATCGCTTCGGTCGTCTCTGCTGCCAACTGATGGCCGCTTCGATGCACATTCGCATAATGATTCCTGTAAACACGGTCCATGCAATCGAGTACAGAGACGGGCCTTTGCGCCGAGGCGGCGTTGTCGAGATATATCCAAGGCTTGCCGCATGGAAGCTTCGCATCGAGGATTGGGAAATCTTGACGGCACTGAGAAATTGGAATCGTAGGGAGCTTGGCCCAATCGGCTCTCAAAACCTTGGTTGGAGGGGCCGCGTGTTGCAGCGTAGCACCGCAAGGCGCATGCGTTCCGGTTGGATCCAGCGGACACCCTTTGTCCACTTTGATCACTTTGCCGGCTAACAAACCTTCCCCCGAACCTGCTGCATCGGTCGACGTTGCTCCTAAGGACGACTTCGTCGAGGATTGCTCGGCCAAATAGCCCTTAGCAATTCCTTGAATACGCTGCACCATCGAGTGCAGTCCATTGCTTCGCATCGGAGTAAGAAAAGCTTTTAGATGAAGCTCTTCGAAAAGCTCTTCGATGGGAAAAGCGACGATGTCAGAAGGGCTCTTGCCCGAGTAGACTGCGATGAGGATGGCGACGAGCCCACGCACCATCGGTGCGTCGCTGGATCCTTGGAACTCGATGGTTTGCTCACCGAGTTTGGGTACGACCCAGACCATGCTCTGGCATCCAAGCACCCGAAATTCTTCGATCTGGTACCGCTCATCTAATTGCGGCAGGCTTTGCCCTAACTCGATCAAATAAGCCAAACGCTCCTGCGGCGTATCGAGATCGGCGATCTCTTCGCGGATATCATCAAGCTCGATCCGCTGTGTCGATTGGCTCATCTCTAGAAAATTCCTAACTGGTCTCTTGCATCTTCGGTCATCTTGTCAGGGCCCCATGGTGGATCCATGACTACTTTGATGTCGACTGTCCCGACTCCTTCAATCGACTCAACAACTTGCCGACTGTTGGCTACTAATTGAGGGCCGGCAGGACACATCGGACTCGTCATGGTCATCTCGACCAAGACGTTTTCTTTGCCCTCTTCGCCAGGTTGAATGTCGACGACGTAGATGAGCCCAAGGTCCACAATGTTGACGAACAACTCAGGATCGATCACACGTTTGAGCTCTTCGCGAACTTGATCTTCGGTAATTGCCATGTTTCAACCGTTTGGTAACTCGAATGGGATCGTTGGGGAATGGAAAGTTGAACAGTGCGCCAAGCTGGTCGGCCCACAAAGGTGCTTCAGTCTGTCAGGTACTTCAGGAGTTCTTGGCTACAGTGCTGTATTGTAGCCGCGAGGGAAGGAACGACCAACGCTTGCACCGGACATTCACTTGTCTTTATTACCCGCCAAGTTGCAATAACTTTGTTGCAATAACTTTGCGGACGCCGTGACCTTGGTATTGCTGTGTGTTTTCGTAGGGATCAAGCGGAATTCGAAAAGCGAATTACCGCGAACAGCTTACGAATCGCTCAGCGCTACAAAAACCTTGGTTCCGTCGACGCGTACGGTGTGGCTTGGGGTGTCCTCGGTGGCCGGCATGCACATGGCTTTGCCGTTCTTCACATCGAACTTCGCACCGTGACGGGGACAGACCAAGCACTGGCCATCGAGTTGCCCATCTCCCAACGTGCCGCCGTCATGCGTGCACATGTCTTCGATGCAGAAGATCTCACCCGAGAGATTAATCAAAACAACGAATCGCTGATCGACTTCGAAGGTCTTTGGGGTGTTCTCGGGCAATTCGTCCCGTTCGCAAACATATTGGTAGTCGAGCATACGATTGAAAGCTTTCCAAGCAACAAGCTGATTGAGTTAGATCCGTGCAAACGCCTTGCGATTATTCGTACTGACGCACTTGCCGTGCGATTATTCGTACTGACGCACTTGACGTGCGATGGCAGCACCCAATGCGTCTCGGACGCTCTCGATCGTAATCCGGTCAAAGATCTGCTGGAAGAAACCAGTGACGATCATTCGGACCGCTTCAGACCTTGTGAATCCTCGCGACTGTGCGTAGAAGATCAGTTCTTCATCGACACGACCACTCGTGCTACCGTGGGTACATCGCACATCATCGGCGTTGATTTCCAAACCGGGGATGGAGTCCGCTCGCGAGGTATCACTGAGCATGAGGTTGTCGTTGCGTTGGTAACCGTCTGTCTTTTGTGCACCTTCGCTAACTTTGATCATCCCGCGCCATACGGTGCGAGATCGATCTTGTAGAACGCTCTTGTACAAGAAGTCGCTTCTGCAAAGGGGAGCGTTGTGATGTTGCAGAGTGTTGTAAACGAGGTGCTGTTTGTCTCGGGTAAACATAACGCCGTTGACTTGGCTCGTCGCCCCTGGCTCGACCAATTCGACTCGTTGGTCCACTTGCGCGAACCTTGAACCCATCGCAGCGACTGTCCATTGAAGCGAAGCATCTCGGCCGACACTTGCGCGTTGATGCGCAAAGTGCCAAGCATTGCGTCCCCAATCTTGCAAGTTGACGTAGCGCAGATGCGAACCGGAACGTTGGATCAATTCAACTCCGCCGCAATGAAACCCATTCGCTTGATCACTCGGACTCGCTGACTCGAAGAGCACTGTCGCTTCGGCGCCATCTTCAAGCACGATCAGCGTATGGGATAAGTCAACCTGCCCGTCTCCCATCGCTGCATGGATGTGAATCGGAAGAGGGACTCGCACGTTCTTCGGTACGTAGATGAAATACCCATCGCTCCACATCGCTTGTTGCAAAGCGGCAAAACGGTCTGCGGACGCATTGATTGTCTTGTGTAGATGAGTTTCGACAAGCTTGCTGTGATCCCGAGCGCATCGCGCAAGGGAGCCGACGATGACTCCCTTCGCAGCCAATTGCGGATCCAAAGCTTCGGCGATGACGATTCCATTGACCGATTGCAAGCTTCCGGAGACTTCCAACGTGGTGTCTGTGCCGTTCGAGTGAGTCCCTGTAACTTCGGTTCCGGCAGCATCGGTTCCGGATGCAGTCGTTACCGTTCGGAGCCGCACCGGCGTGGTGCTCGGAATCGTAACGGACTCATCGATGTTTGGAGCAAACTTGGCGATCCGAAAACCTCGAAGGTCAGATCGCATCCAGTTTTCGTCGCGAGGGTTTGGCCAATCGAGGGATTCGTAGATTGCCCAAGCCTCTTTGCGGCGAGCGGTCAACCAAGTCGGTTCGGTACGTCGCTCGATGAATCTCGAAAAACCATTGTCGTCAAAAGACATAACACCTAATTCCGTATCGTCATGGGGCTTAGTAGAAGTTGGATGAGGAGTCGACGCGAAGGTCATTAGCCTACCGATCCTTCCATCTGCAATTGGATCAATCGATTCATTTCCACTGCATATTCCATTGGTAGTTCTTTTACCAACGGTTCGATAAACCCGTTGACAATCATCGTGCTCGCTTCTGCTTCGGACATGCCTCTGCTCATCAGATAAAACAGTTGCTCTTCGCCGATCCGCGATACGCTCGCTTCGTGTCCAATGCTGACGTCTTGATCGAGAATCTCAATGTACGGATAGGTATCGCTTTGGCTTCTCGAATCGAGAATCAACGCATCGCAAACGACGTTTGATTTGGACTTTGCGGCATCCTTCTCTACGCGAACCAACCCCCGATAGCTACTTCGGCCACCATTCTTCGAAATGGATTTGCTGATGATCTGACCGGTTGTGTGGGGAGCGGCGTGCACAAGCTTAGCTCCAGCGTCTTGGTGTTGGCCTGCAGACGCGAAAGCGATGGAGAGGATTTCTCCACGTGCACCTGGTTCGAGCATATAAACCGCAGGGTACTTCATGGTTAACTTGCTACCCAAGTTCCCGTCGACCCATTCCATGGTGGCGTCGGCATAAGCCACAGCGCGTTTGGTCACCAAGTTATAAATGTTGTTCGCCCAGTTTTGGATTGTGGTGTAACGGCAACGGCTACCTCGTTTGCAGATGATCTCTACCACGGCAGAGTGAAGCGATTCCGAGGAATACATCGGTGCGGTACATCCTTCGACGTAGTGGATGCTTGCACCTTCATCGACGATGATGAGTGTTCGTTCAAATTGCCCCATGTTTTCCGCGTTGATACGGAAGTAAGCTTGGAGTGGGAAGTCGATCTTGACCCCTTTAGGAACATAGATGAACGAACCACCTGACCATACTGCGGAATTCAACGCAGCGAACTTGTTGTCGTTCGGCGGAATGATCGTTCCGAAGTACTCGCGCACAAGATCTGGATACTCTTTGATCGCTGTATCGGTGTCGGTGAAAATCACACCTTGTTGAACAAGGTCTTCTTTCAAGGATCCGTATACGACTTCGCTTTCAAATTGGGCTTTCACCCCCGCAAGGAATTTCTTTTCCGCTTCGGGAATACCAAGCTTATCGAAGGTGTCCTTGATTTCTTGTGGGACTTCGTCCCAAGTCCGACCCTGACGGTCGGTGGGTTTGAGGTAGTAGAAGATGTCTTGGAAGTTTACATCGATGCTACCGCCCCACTTCGGCATCGGCTTGGAATGGAATATCTCCAAGGACTTGAGCCGGAAATCTCGCATCCATTGCGGCTCGTTCTTCATTTCGGATATCTGATTGACGATATCCACGTCGAGTCCCTTACGGGCCTTGAACACTGCTTTGCTTTCGGTGCGGAAATCGTACTTGTTGATTTCGCCGATGGCGTCTTGGGAAGCGGTATCTGTAGACATGGTTGATTGCTTGGTTGAAGTAAGTAAGGGATCGATATTGGGTGGAGCGGGTGGGGGCCCGATCCGTGCATTGCCTAGATAATGGCTCTGGCAAATTGCTAGAGTGCCGCTGCTTCCTCTTTCGCCAACATTTGCTGGTTAGCCGCTTCGGCATCAGGGTAAGTTCTTCGGATTCGGTCGTATCCAGTGTCGTGCAATTCGCGAGCAAGTTCAGGGCCGCCAGTCTCGACGATACGTCCACCGAGCATCACATGCGTGAACTGCGGAGGATTGTGTTCGAGAAGCTTGTCGTGGTGCGTGATGATCAGCAGACCCATCTTCTCACGACCGATCTCAGCGATCGAAGCCGATGCGAGTCGAACGGCGTCGGCATCGAGTCCGGAGTCGGTTTCGTCCAAGATCGAGAACTTCGGTGAAAGCATGGCCATCGTCAAGATTTCTGCACGCTTCATTTCACCGCCAGAGAAACCATCGTTGACATAACGACGCGCAAATTCCGGATCCATCTTGAGCTGCTCCATCTTGGATTTCAGCTCCTTGCGAAACTCTCGCATCGCGATGAGCTCTTGGCCTTCTTTACGATCCGGCTGACGCACATTCGTTGCTGCGTGACGCAAGAAGTCCGCCATTTTCACACCAGGAATCGCAACAGGACGCTGGAAAGCCATGAAGATCCCAGCTCGGGCTCGCTCGTCGGCTTGCATCTGCGTCAGATCCACGCCGTCGAGATAAATCGCCCCTTCGGTGATCTCGTAATTCGGGTGGCCTGCAATCGCTAGTCCCAACGTACTCTTGCCAGAACCGTTCGGTCCCATCAGCGCGTGCGTTTCTCCGAACTTGATTTCTAGGTTTACACCGCGCAGGATCGGCTTATCGTTGACGCTGACATGCAAGTTCTCGATGCGTAGTACGTGGATCATTCTGTTTGTAGTTGGGTAAGTGATACTTAAGGATAGTGAATTGTTTGATGGACCAAGTGCTCTGCTGGGGCGACTAGGATTGAGCCGCTGCTGCGGATTGCAGTGAAGTCGTTTCAGGCGCATCGTAGGACGGTGGATTCTTCTGAACGGGCTTGAATTGACAAGTCCCATGTCCATCAAGTTTGCAGCACTGAAGTTCAAGGGGCTGGCCGATGGCTTCGCTCAAAACTTGCTGCTCGAGCTGGCAGAGGCTGCGCTCAGCATCGCGACCGCTCAAGTCAGGATAGGGACAAGCGTGAACGGAAAGGACTGGCAAACCATCGACATTCAGGAAGGTTGCAGGGATTCTACGCGAGGCCATCAAACCGGCCAGTGCGCGCATCCGTTCGTCCAAGGAACCGGCGGGTAGCAAGTCGCCGAAGACGCGCCCCATTCTCTTCGAAACCTTGCCGATCAGTTTTTCCTTCACCGCGAGATCTTCGAGTTCCGAGATTTCGGTCCAAAGTGCTACGGCGAGGTCGGTATAGGTGACCCCTACCTGACGCCAACCGAGGTCGGTTAGAAGGTAGGAGTAAGTCGGGCGTCCACGGCCAACGGAATGTTTGCGACGCTCGATGTATCCGGCGCTTTCCAATCGATCAAGCCGCTGGCGAACGGCCGTAGCGGTTACTTCTAGCTTGTCGGTCAGATCGATTACGGTGAGGCCTTCGTAGCGTCGAAGCAGATCGAGCACTAATTGGTCGACTGGCCGGGTCGGATTTTGATTACATGCCTTTGCTAAGTCCATGGCTTCAAGACCTTTACGACTAGTAGTCTAGGGCCAGAAGTCAGCCCTTTAGACAAGAAAGTATACGAACCTAAGCAATTGTGACAAGCTATATTGCGATAAAAGTGCGATTGGATGTGGCTTTTGACGTCAGGTTGCTCCTTGAGTATGTCCGCAAGGGCCAGATCGTTAAACGGCAAATGGAAGATGGGTGTGTCAAACGAAAAAGGGCCGGAGGTGTATTCCTCCAGCCCTTTGAATTTTTCGGCGATGCTTGCCGCTTATGCAATGCTTGCCGCTTATGAGTCGTGTTAAGAACGACGCTTGTTCTGCACTACTCTGGTACGTTGGCGATCAAACCATCAGAAATTCCACCGAGAGCTCGGTATACATCGCGATCAATGTCGTTGGAAATGAAGCGAACGCTTCCATCAGCACTAGCGAAGTTTGCTCCAACTCCGTGGTCGCTGGTGAAGCCGTAGTTGTTTTGCCAATCCGCAGAGCAGTTTTCCAATCGCTTGCGTACAGACTTGCTGGCGTCGATATCGCACATTGGAGGAGCATTCAAAGGAATTGCGACGGTTGCCACGCTTCCGTTGAACCAGAACCACCAGTTGTGTTGGGTGTAGGCGCCAACCGACTCGCCGACCATCAACGTATTGCTCAAACCATCCTTGATCGATGCGATGAGCGTGTTGCAAGGAGCTCCGCTGTAATTTGCAACCGCGTTTGGAAGCAAAGAACAGGTTGGATTTGGTGCAACGCCTTGATATCCGGCAAAGAAGATACCGTTGCCATTACCAAGACCGTTTCCGTTGTTTTTGAAGAACGGATCGGATCCAAAATTCGAGTTAGCACTTGTGCAGTGTGCACCCCACGCCCAGTTCGATCCTGCTACACCTTTGTAGCTCGTAACAGCATATTGCTGCCCCGAGGAGCTTCGCTGTGCTCGGTTTGGCAAGACGGTAGGCGTTGTATCGCTTGGGCAACGGAACAAGGAGATCTTTTGCTGTGCGATCCAAGGAGTTGTATTCACGGTAGGAGCAACAGGTCCGCCGGTGTTGCGAGTATCGTTCGAAACGTCGAAACCTTGCACGAGGTTTTGATGCAGCGTCCCTTGTTCGATGTACGGGAGAATATTGGTCATCCACGACGTTTGTGCGACATTTGCTTGAGCGGGCAATGGGTCGGTCATGATGTCGGCAGTGCTCGACACTGAACCATAGTTCCCTGGAAGCTGCTTGCGGGCACCTTCGAAGCTGGTGCAAGCCAAGGCAAGCTGTCGAACGTTGCTCGAGCAGGACATGCGTCGGGCCGCTTCGCGGGCGGCTTGGACCGCCGGCAGAAGGAGTCCAACGAGCACGCCGATGATGGCGATAACGACAAGGAGTTCGACGAGGGTAAAACCTCGTCGTGGGCCGGTGAGACGCAAGAGTGGATTGCGAGCAAGCATGTGTTAATTCTCCAGACAGGGACCTTGTAGCTTATTGGGCAATCGGGTTTGTCGTCATTCAGAAAAGGGAAATAGAACGATGGATAATAAAGGACAACGTCTCGCTGGTTGTGTGGCAAGCCGTACTCATCGGGGGTGGATCGACAGCGGTTTGGCAACCATCGCCCATTCCCCTTCTTAAATCGTACGGGTTGGGGGTACGATGTCAAGAAAATCCAATAGGTTGCGCAGTGAATCGTTAAGAAATCATTAAGGGATTTCTTCGACTCACTTCGGTCTGCAGTCTTATGTTAGAGGATAGCCGTTATGGATTCGTTCCACCGGAGACAGCATTAATCGCTTCGGAAAGTGCCCGTTGACGCGATACGATCTGGTCTCGAAGGGATTGGATTTGCTTGAATGTCGAGGAGATTTCAGCTTTTTCGGTTTGAAGGCTTTCTTGAAGCTGTTGTGCTTCGGTGTTGATCACGTCGAGTTCTTTGCGGTACTGAGCCACATCTTTATCGAGTTTGGCTCGTTCGTCTTGTCCAAGTCGGACTTGGTTGTCGGCGACGGTTTGAGACTTTTGCATTTCGGCTAATTCGCGTTGGATCAAAACCGCGTCTTGGAGTGCAGCGGTGATTTGTCGTCGGACTTCGCGGAAAGCATATTCGTAGTCGTTGAGTTGGCGAACGAAGACGGGAGCGACGGCTCTGACGATGTCTTGTTTCCCAAGTTCGTTTGCGGTGGCGGAGTCAAAAACGAGTTGGTCACCTTGTTTGAAGGCGACTTTGGCGTTTTCTTCGCCCCGTTTGAGCCGAGCGTCAACGGATCGACCGCTGAGGTCATAGAAGCCCCCTTCGGTCGCGTTGCGTTGTTCTTGCGCGTCGACTTCGATGGAGTGATCTTTGAGGAATTCAACTCGAACGTAGACTTGTTCTGGCGGGGTTCCTTCGGGTGGCCTTGCACCATCATTGAGATAGGATTGCAAAACGCGAGCTTTGATGGCTTGTTTGCCACTCAGGCCGGTGGGTTCGGCGGTTGCGAGGCTTGGATCGATCGCCAGGAGTGTCGCTATTTCGTTGAGGTCCATTCGGCCGAAGATTGCGTTTTCTTCGGTTTTCGAACCTTCGGCAGCAAAAGCATTGTGCGAGTCGAGGGGCATCAGTTCGTAGATAGCCCACGAAGGATAGGTGCCCGAACCGATGGCAGCGATTTGTTCAGGGGTAAGGGAGCCAGTAGGTTTGACTTTGACGACCCCGGCATTCGACTCGGTGACGACAAATTCCCCGAGGTAAGCCGATGGCATTAGGCCGCGTGGATCTGCAGTCTCTCCGAATACGTGGACGACCGATTGTGCCGAGAGCCCGGCATCGGTAACGGCTGGAGCGGCGACGGGTGCTGCGGCGGCCGGTGCTGCGGCGGGATCAACAACAGCAGGTGCGGCTGGGTTTCCGGCGACCATACCACCGAATCCCAATTGCAAAGAAGCTTCGTTTTGCCCGATGCCGGTGACGGTAGCACCGCGCCAAACGCGACCGCGTTCGACGAGCAGACGATTCAGTTCGTTGGTCAGCGGGATGAAGCTCGAGTAGTCCGTCTTCGGATCAATCTTGTCACCCATGCGGGCACGATCGAGTTCGACTTCGCGTTTCTCGACGACAGCTTTGAGTTTTTCATAGGCTTTGACAAACCCATTGCGGCGGCTTGCAACGCCGGCGGTGAAAAACAAGAAGCACCAGACTTCGAGGAAAAGCAAAGTCAGGAGAGTGGTATGCAACGCACCCCAGCCCTTGAGGGACTTGACGAGCATCCAGATAAAAAGGCCGAGGGACACGAGGACCGCTAGCCAGACAATGATTCCCATTAAGTCCATGAGGTCAGCCGTGAAGTGGTAATCAAAATTAGGAAAACGGAAAAGCCGTTGGTCTCACGGCGCTATCGGTAATCATCGCCCTGCCAACTAGGCTTTCCCTAGCATAGTTGGAAATATTTGGTACTCCCGTATTTTTTGCGCCGAATCCGATGGTAAGTTGGTGAAATTCGGGTGTCAAGCAAGGTGGATTAGGTGACCTTGGGGTTTGGTACCGATTGCACTGGCTTTAAGTATTGCCTGAGACTTTGCCAAAAGTGCGGAATTTGCAGTAAGATTTCCGAAAAATCCTCATCCCCGAGCAACGCCTGTAATGAGCTTGGGCCTGGTGATCGACGGACTTGGCGATTTAGAAACACCGATTAAGAACACTAAAAAGAACGTTGGATTTCAAATGACAGGCGCAAAAAATACCGGTGGCGGGGAGCCAATTATCAGTGTCAGTGGTCTGCGCGGGGTGTTGGGAAGCGAATTCACGCCGAGAGTTGCGATTGAGTACACGGCCGCTTTTTGTGGAGAGATTGGTCCCGGGCCGGTATTGCTCGCACGCGATGGCCGCACAAGCGGACCAATGCTCTGCGACGCGATCGCTTCGGCGATCCTAGCCAGCGGTCGGGATTGTTTAGACATCGACGTTGCGGCAACTCCGACAGTTGGGGTGGCGGTGGGCGCTTTTAAAGCGGCAGGGGCGATCCAGGTTTCAGCAAGTCATAATCCGCCACCTTACAACGGGATGAAGTTGTTCGGGAGCGATGGACGGGTGTTGCCGGCAGAAGTCGGTATTCGGGTGCTGACCCGATATCGCGGAATCCAGCAGGAGCTGCCCGGTACGGGGTGGGCACACGCTGGCTGGGTCGGAGTCGAGCGGATCGGGAAGCGAAAGCGGATCGAAGACCCACACAGCGTCCATTTGGAGAAAGTGTTAGGGACGGTCGATGTTGAAGCGATCCGAAGCAAACGGATGCGGGTGTTGGTCGACAGCAATCACGGTGCGGGCTCGATCCTCGCTGCAAGGTTGCTTGAAGCATTAGGTTGTCAGTACCAGATCTTGGGTGGCAGTCCCGATGGAGTCTTCGAGCATCCCCCTGAACCGATCATGGAGAATTTGCATCAAGTGGGTGCTTCGGTGGTCAGTGGTGGTTGGCAAGTTGGATTTTGTCAGGATCCCGATGCAGATCGTTTAGCGATTCTCGATGAAGCTGGCCAGTATATTGGCGAAGAGTACACATCGGTCTTGTGCATGCAGAGGGCACTGATGCAGCGGCGCGGTGCGTTGGTCACGAATTGTGCTTCGAGTTCGATGACTTCCCATTTAGCGAAAAGTCACGGGGTGGCTTTCTACCGCAGCAAAGTAGGTGAAGCGAACGTGGTGGATTGCATGCTGACCCACGGTGCGATGTATGGGGGTGAAGGGAGCGGCGGGCCGATTGATCCTCGAGTGGTGCTGGTCCGCGATAGCATCGTTGGAATGGCACAAGTCTTGGATTTAATGGTTGCCACCGGAAAACAAGTATCGGAGTTGGTCGCGGGTTTGCCAAACTTGTCGATGATCAAAGACAAGATGACGTTGAGCAAAACGGAGCTTGAAGCTTCCATCGGCAAGCTACAGGAGAGCATGCAAGCCGACACCGTCAGCTTGGAGGATGGTGTGCGGCTGGACTGGCCAGATGGGTGGCTATTACTCAGGGCCAGCAATACCGAACCTTTAGTTCGTCTGATCGCCGAGGCACCAAGTCGCGAGCTGGCGCAGGGGATGATCGCCCGGGCCAAGGAAATCATGTCGAAGTAGAGTTGGCTTTGGCGGTAGAGTAGGCTTCTGGCGGAAAAGCCAACGGCTGAGATACACCCACGACTAAATCGATTTCGAGTAAGTCGATTTCGAGCATTACGAATTTGCAGTTCGGTTGCACCGAGTTCACCGAGCAACATTTCACCGAGCAACATTTCATAGCGCAACATTCATAGCGCAACAGGAGATTATCCGATGGCATGCATCGCAAAACTTAGGGATCATTACTTGCGAATACTGTGTATCTTGTTCGCCATCGGATTCGCCATCGGATCGGGGTGTGGCGGGTTACAAGCCCAGGACAAGAAATCGTTGCCGGCGATCAGTGAGGATATTGCCAAGCAACTCGGTGAGCAGCTTGAGCCGTGGCTTGGCGCATTGCAGCTTCGAACCGAGCAGTTTCACTTGCGAGGCCACGGGACGGTGG
>JBJONT010000020.1:0-19982 GCA_046051705.1 Planctomycetota bacterium
CCAAGTCTGTTTATCTTGAGGCGACCAAGCAGCCTCGTCGACGTTTGCGTTGGTTACGTCGGCAAGTCCGGAATCACTGGGTTGGCGAAAAGAGATCGTTACCGCTGGAACGTCGTTTTTCTTTTCAGGTGAACCTGCGGTCGATAAAGCTTCATCCGAAGTTGCATTGTTGGCTAGCTCTTCCGGAGTTTGCGTTAGACGGGCAGCTTTCGCAATAGCTTCTCGATCCCGATCCAACTTAAATCGCGATACTTGATGCTCAATAGAGGCCAACTTCCAACGATCCGCTCGGATGCGTTTCGACTCTTCATTGACCAAAACACTCGAGTCATCGACAAGAGTCAATTGTTCAAGCTCTTGTTCGATTTCGCGAAGACCGGCTTTTGCATGGACACCGAGTTCGAGAAGAATGTGCTCGACCGATGCATCCAACTGTGACTTTGTCGAGTGTTTCGATGCGCGAGAGTAACGGACCCATCGAAGGTTGCGACTCTCTGATAGATTACCGTCCCAGATCCGTTGGTTGGCCGATAGCCGTTGAAGGGCGGTGAGCCGTTGGGGTGATACAACTGCTGTCGCTTGCAAAACATGTTCGGCGCGTTGGACCGGGAACAGATTTGCCGACCAGATCGCAAGGAGAAAGCCAAAGAGCACCAAGTGCTTGCCGAGGGTGCTTCGGATCATATTTCCCCAGTGGATTGCGTCTGAACAATGATTTTGGCTCGATGCATCACGCTTTCGAGTCGCCACAGACCAAAGCCCACGCAAACTGCATGGGCTTTTCCGATTATTCCGGTTCTTCGGCCTTTAGCTTTCCCCTCCATGAGGATTTCTTTCACGAAGCGGAGTGCTAGCAATTCCGAAAGCTAAGCCGTATGAGTTCAACCAAGCCGCATCCGTTCGATAAAACCGGGCGATTAGAAGGAGCGCCGTGGGCCAGGATGAAAACCGTGTTGCTGGTATGGGTTAGGCACACCGAATGGATTTGCGTTGCTTGGTACCCCAAAGCTTGGATGCCCAGGAATTGCATAAGGATTGACGATCCTGCCTGGCGTCGAGAATCGCAGTTCGATACTACCTTGAGGGCGATAACCGAAGGATGGTCCGGCTGAATAGCCATAGTTCTGGCCGTAGCTCCCACCATAGTTTTGGCCGTATTGCCCGCCGTGGTGCCCACTGTGGTAATCGAAGTGTTGCTCGAAATGTGGCTGGATGCTTGGGTATTGAGGTCTGTAAACGGTTTGTGGGACAGGGGCATATCGCAATTCCCGTTCGATGACTCGATCGATTGCTTTGCAGAGGTTTCGCATACGGGTATCCATGCTATCGGCATACCCTTTTAGAGTCCGATCTCCTCTCAAACATGGGTCGGAGCAAAGTGCGAAACGAAGCTGTCCCCATTGGCTTTCCATTTGCCGGTACAGTTGTTGGACTTGATTGCACGAGGTGCGGTTGCACACGGTAGTGCCTCGAAGCAGTTCGACCATGGCGCAAGCCACACGGTCGAATTCCATCGCATCGCGGACCAAGTAATTGCGAGGATCGGTCCGTTTGATGCGGTTCGCAATGTCTTCGGCGCGATGCTGTACCACGCGAGCTTCACCTATTGCTGACACCCAAGGGTTTCCGGCCTGAACTTCGTTCGCCCAATTGCCGAGCAGCATGCTCAAAGCCCATAGTGCTAATACTCGTACACTCCAATTGGTCTGAATGGAACGCGACGAGCTGAACGTTGGTAACTTTGCTGTGGGCAAGTTCACGGTACGCAGACCTATTGATGGTGCCGAGAGGATTGGCCGAAACATCGCTGGACTCCTTGAGGCTTTCGATACCTCGCAAATAAACAAACCACTAATGAACAAACCGATGGTCAAAAACCTTGGGCTAACACACCTTGCTAGCCCACCGCATTGCGGACGTTAGAACTATCCACAAATTCCGTACCAACTTGAGCGATGTGGCGAAAATTTCGGGATTCGCTCAAGTTACATCCGTTTTCGAAACCCAAATCGTTTCGCATTCGCTCCAAAATCCCTTTTACTCAGCCGAAAAGCAACGAGTCATGTAATCGAATTGAACTCTCTGTCCTCAGATCGATAGCGCGAGATCAACCAGTTCGACGCGAATCGCCTTGGGAATAAGTTCGATGCAAAGTTCGAAGTTCTGTTCGTGGCTACTGGGTTGCGGGTTACCGGAAGAACTCTCGCCGTGCAGAGCCTCACTGCAAGGGGCTTCGCCATCGAGATGAAAAGGGATCGGACGTGGGCTCTGAAGAACAAGCTTCGACGCACGCGAAGTGATGATTCGCGGGTCACTCGTAGGAATATCACCACGGAGAATTCTTGGAAAGTATCTGACGATATCTCGTCGGCGCAAGGCCCCGACTTCTAAAACATCGAACACTCCATCATCGAGTTGAGCTTCTGGTGACAAGAGGTAGCTTCCTTCCCGCTGTCCGATTGCAACGCTGATCATCAAGTACGCACGAGGCAGATTGGATACAGCAACGCTATCCCCATCGCTAGCAGAGCAGTGAATCGGATCGGTCCGGTACTTGCCCCCCATGCAACCGGCCAGTGCACATGTGTATCGAATTCTCGCTGGCAATCGTTTCATGTTGCGAGCGACTTGAGCGACCCGCCCCGGAAGACCTATACCAGCTACATTGATGAAGTACTGCCGATGTTGTTGCCACGAAGCTTTGCCGATGTCAACTTGGAGAGAAAATGGCTCAGTTGTTTTCTCTTTCCTGCGCAGTGTAGAAGCGTAGTCGTTCGCGGTACCCATAGGGCAAATCCCAAGCTGGATATCGGAATCTCGTTGCGCCATGATTCCATTGAGGACTTCGTGAATCGTTCCATCACCTCCGATAGCAATTAAGGTGTCGAATTGTTCCTCGCAAGCTTCCATCGCGATACGTTTTGCATCCCCGATGGATTCAGTAATGCGCAGAGGTGTGGACTTCGGCAACCATGCCGGCAACGCTTCTTGAATTTTCGAGAACGACTGCCAGCTTCTTCCGGCGGCCGGGTTCGCAATCAAAAGTGGCTTCATTGCGGCAACTTCCCCAAATCAATTTGTCAGTAGACTCAGAGGATGTTCCCGGGTGGCGGTTGGCAGCTCGACAGGCTTTGAAAGCCGTTCGGATTCAAAGGTAGCCATGATCATTTCGGTGATCGCTATCGCATCGAGGAGTCCACACTTAGGCGCACGGTCTTGTTCGATCGCTTCAAGCAAATCATGGATCGCTGCAAGATGTCCACCTTCGTAGTTCCCGTCAGTTCTCGGCTCGGGTTTCGCAATCCCGGCCGAACTAATTTTCTCCCATGATTTTCCGGATCGACCCGGAGACCAGCTCCCATCGCGAAGTATGAATGCCGGCGCAAGGTATCCACTTTCGATTTCGAGTGTCCCCTTGGAGCCGAATACCTGTAACGCGAAGCGACTTGGATTTGCAGCCGCTCCCTTGCGCGATGCGAAACTCCCTTCGATTCCGTTGGCAAATCGGTAGTGAGCTTGTAGATGGTCGCCGGCGAGCAGCCCAAGCCCTTCGTTGCCTTGGACGACATCTGATTTCATGATTCGCTTGGACTTGTTGGTGATGCGAGCAAAGCACTCGATGGGATTCCCTCCTCCGAAGGATCGCATCAATCCGAAGATATGCGAACCGAGTACCCATAAATCTTCGGCACCTCCGCGATGGTCTTCTTTACCGCGACCTCGAAGTTCGAGAACTTGGCCAATTGCCCCTTCATCGACGAGCTGCAACACGGTCTGAAGGACAGGAGAATACTGAGCTGTATGAGCGATGGCAATCTTCAATCCTCGTTTGTTGAAAGCTTGAGCAACATCATCGCACTCCAAGAGCGTTCGACAAAATGGCTTCTCCATGTAAACATGGCAGTTTGCTTGAGCAGCTGCCATGAGCATTGCGTGATGCTGGTCAATCCAACGAGGGCAGATCGCGACCAGATCAAGCTTCTCTTTTTCCAGCATCTCATGATAGTCCCCATATCCTCGATCGAGCTTCAATCGGCTTTTGGCTTTTTCAAGACCGGTAGGGTCAGCATCGGCGACGGCAACAAGATCGACATTGGGGATTTTTGTAAAAGGCACATCCACGGAGTGTCCGTAATCACCACGTCCGGTTGCTCCGATGACCCCAACTCGGAACCTTCGTTGCATTGCAGCGGATGAAACGTCAGGTGCGAAGGTCAGCGCGCTTGCTGCAAGTAACTTGGTTTGAAAGGATCGACGATTGAGAGGATTCATCATGGTCAATTTTCCGCAAATAAGTATCCAACGACAAGGATAAACAAACGTTGTCGAGCGACCGTTCGGTAAGCCAATCGCTTCTTTATTTCTTCCGGTTAGTTTTTTCGTTTAGTTTCCGATCCGCTGTTCTTCGTCGGCATCGGAGCTTGAATTTGATCGCGCCATTCAACTAGTAGCCGGTGAAGTTTTTGCGCTTGATCAGGTTCGGTTGCCGCGAGATTGAACGATTCACCGATATCGCGATCGAGGTTATAGAGTTCTAGGTGGCCATCTTCGAGAAATTCCATCAGCTTCCAAGGACCGGACTGAATAGTGCTCACGGGAGTGGTTCTCCATGCATTTTCGCCAGCGCCGAGGTAACCGGGAAAATGTTGGAAGATGGCTTGTCGGTCGAAGTCTGAAGTTGGTTTAAGCATCAGAGGAAGCAGGCTTGTTCCATCGAGGGTTTGTTTTGGGGTTGGAGCAGAAGCCATTTCCAGGAGTGTGGGAAAAAGATCGACGTGAATGGTTGGATGATGGCAAGTGGAATCCGCTGGTATTTTGTTGGGCCACCTCGCGATCAGTGGGACTCTGGTTCCACCCTCATAGAGGCTTCCTTTGCCGCTTCTAAGAGGGAAATTGTCGGTAATATCCCCATCCTGTTTGATCCCTTCTCTCACATAACCACCGACGCCACCGTTATCCGAAGCGAACAGCACGATGGTGTTCTCTGAGAGTTTCCATTCGTCGAGTTTATCTAGGATCCGTCCGACGCTTTCATCTACCGAAGCGATCATCGCAGCGTACTTAGGGTTGTTGTGACCGGCGATGGGGTTCTTCTCTTTGAATCGCTGGATCAATTCCGGCTTGGCTTGGTGCGGCGAGTGAACACCGAAGTGCGGCAAGTAGAGGAAGAAAGGTCTGTCTCTGTTGCGTTCGATAAACCCGATGGCTCGGTCGGTAAGGAAGTCTGCAAGGTACTGCCCCTTGGGATAGTCCACTTGAGGATCCGTTTCAAAATCAAAATGTTTACCAGATGTCTCAATCGCTTCATCAAAACCTCGATACTTCGGGTGGAACTTATCTTTGGTCCCGATGTGCCATTTCCCGAACATGCCAGTGGCGTATTGCACCTTCTTCAGTTGGTCTGCAATGGTCACTCGATCGAGTGGCAATTGAAGATGGTTCTCTACGGGACGCAGAGGACGCTTTGACCAATCGAATCGATCGATTTTTCCAACCGTATAGATCCCGGTGCGAGCAGGATGCTGACCACTGAGAATCGCAGCGCGTGTTGGAGTGCAGTTCTGACAGTGGTGATGATTGAGGAACCGGACGCCTTGCGCGGCTAGTCGGTCGATATTAGGTGTCTCATAGTATTCGCTACCGTAACACCCCAAGTCGGTGTATCCGAGATCATCGGCGAGAATGAAGATAATGTTCGGTGGGGCTGCGTTGACAGCTACATTCCATCCGCAAGGTACGTTGACGATCAACATCCATACCAAGACCGCTACGAATGACTTAGCTGCCTTCAAGAGAAGATCACTTTGCTTTACCGAAGAACAACCGTTGCCACGGACATCTGCTGCGCAATTGCGAGTTCGGCAACTCGATTGAAACTGGACCATCATGAATTACACGCGTTGCTTATATACCAAGAAAGTAGAAACGAGGAGGCTACCCGCGAAGTGGTGACCTTGATTGGGTCGAACCCTCGCCAGAGCTCGATACTTTAGGATACCCGGAAATCGGTTTGAATACCGCAGCAGACCAGATCGGCACGACGATTATAGCTCGGTACCTGCAGGCCGGTGATCTTCAGTTCACGTAGTGCCAGAAAGCGGTTGTTGCTCTGGCTGTCCGCGCCGTGTCCGTTGGCAAAGTCGATTACCCAAGTTTGGGCGTGCCGAAGTTGGCAGGTGGCTTCGCAGAAGCTGACCGTCAAACCATCGCGGGTATCATTTTGTCCCTGTGCGCAATTCTGTCCCAGTGTGCCATTGGGACCGAGGGCCCCTTGAGCATCTCCTCCGCAGACGCTTCCTCAAGCAGAAATACCAATTCGCTCATTGCGGATCTGCTCCACCAAGAAACCCTTGCTTCCAAAGATAGCCCAACTGATCCCCGTCGTTCATGTAAGTGGCAATCTGCTCGTCATCCAATGCGCGACGAACAGTGATGTACCCTTTTTCTTTAACAAGCCAAAAGACTTCTTCAAGCTTACAGGCATTCAGGAAATCCGGTGAGTGCGTAGAAATGAACACCTGTCCCCCACGTTGGGAATAGTCCCGAAACTCCTCAGCGAGTTCGCGAAGTAGTTTTGGGTAAAGCTGATTTTCAGGTTCTTCCACGCAAAGTAGAGGATGCGGTTTTGGATCATACAGCAGGATCAGATATGCAAACATCTTGATTGTGCCATCAGAGACATGACGTGCAAGAAAAGGGTCGGCAAATGCGCCATCTTGAAATCGCAACAAAACTCGTCCTTCTTCGGTCGTCTTAGCTTCGACCTTCGATATTCCTGGAACGCGGCTTGCCAACCGCTTGAGTATCTTTTCAAAGGTGATCCGATGGCGTTTGAAGAGAAATTCCGTAACCAACGCCAAATTCCCACCCTGCGTGGAAAGGTGTTCTGCATGGCCAGCCTCTTGCTCTGGACGGGCGTGCTGGATCTGAAAATCTGAAATATGCCAATTGGATATCAGTTCTCCTAAAGCCATGGCGGCAGGGAATTTCTTGAACTGCGCCAGTCCCTTAACAGCAAGTGTGTCAGACGACTTCAACACCTGATGCTCTCGCTGTAATTGGCCTTCGTCTTGAACTTGCTCCGGTTCATTGGTGACAGCTTGGCCTTCGCCGTTGCTGAAATCGAGAAAGTGCCACGGTAGCCCCTTACTGCCACGCCTGTATTTGAGTAGTTCTCTTTCTACAAATGGTACGCCGTCTTTCTCGTTTACCGCAAGGTAGTACGTGATCAGTGGCGAATCTTCGTTTTCTCGAAATTTGAGCTCGATCTCGATGGGACCCACCGAGTTCCGGCTACGCGCTTCCTGAAATCCTCGACTACCTCCCAAGCGAGTCAATGCAAAGTGAACATTCTCAGTCATTGCATCTTTCAAGAACCCAAAAACGTTGAAGACCGTGGACTTACCAGTTCCGTTTGCTCCAACGAGGACACACATGCGTGGGATATCACGAAGCTCTGCATCCCGAAACGCTTTGAAATTCTTCAAGCGAAGCGATTCAAGTCTCATTAATTATTTCTTTCGTATCTTTGCTGGTCGATTTCATCATGTCTTGATCGAAAGTGAGATACCAACGCAATTTCTTCTGGCTTCTCGCAAATTCGCGAACGATTGGCAAGCGACCGAGAACCTCAGATCAGATTATAACACCCCGCCTCGTCAAGGCATACGCACAGAACTCTTGATCGTGAATTCGCCAGTTTCAGCGATGGCCCTCGAAAACCTCACTATCGCTAGCTTCTCGGCGAACTTCTGAAAGTTAAGCCCCTTGCGATGGGCTGCATCGCTGGATCGAAATTGATGGAGTTCGCGATGGAAACGAATACGATCGATTTTTCAGAGCTCCACGTGTATCGTTGCATTAAAGGTTTACAAACTCTTCAACACACGGAAAAAATAGCATCGTAGGCGTCATCTCGTTTACAGTCGAAATCAGACCAGTTGCATCATGGGTTATCAAGCGCGTTTGTCGATGGCTTGCCACTGAGAAATCCCGGAAGAGTTTCATTCAGTATCTCGCGCTCAGCTTGACGTTCAGGCAGATCAAGCTCCGTTGCAAGCTTGGCTCGGATCAGCTTCATGACATCCGAGGGAAGTTGCTGAAACTCTTGGGTGTAAATCAAGTAAGAGAGGGGGAATCGAAACAAGCGGGTTTTGAGGTCCAAGTCGCGCAGCGAACGCCCCTGCTGGTCACGCGGTCCGGTGGACGGAAAGACTGCTGCAAAGTTGCTTGTTCCACTGACTGCCCCTTCGAGTGGAGGTTCACCATGCATCAATAAAGCGTCGGCGAGATGATTCGCAACCGACTGGATCCGTCGCTCAGTGCTCTCACTGCGATACTGTGGGTCGCGTCCGAGTGCCTTGTTCATCGATTCATCCATGGCAATCGCCTGCCGGGTTTCGAAGTTGGCTTTCGTGATGAGGTTGTGGACGCGGATTTGATGCTCAAGCACCATCAGTGCCACCAAGTCGCTATACGGCTGTGGATGCAATCCAGGGGCTACTCGGGAAGGAAGTTGAAGTTGATTTGCACCCGATTCGAAATCGACTTTTTGTGGATCGGTACGATCCACCGCAAACAAGTTCCCGAGGTGTCGCATCGATCCGTGCGTCCCGGTGACATACCATCCTCCCCACCTAGACTGAAATGGACTGCGATAATCCGTCGTGAAACTACTCGAGCCCGTTCTCGGCCGTCCTGCTCGATCCGAGTAAATCGATCGCACAAGGTATCCTGGAACGTTTTCCGTGCGTGTTGTCGCGTGGCACGACAAGCACTGACCGCGATCCCGCACCAGTCCGCTCGATGCCTCATTCGATGATGCCTCATTCGATGATGCCTCATTCGATGACGGACCATTCGCGGATGAACCATTCGTCTGGGTCGTATCACTTTGAATTGCAGTATCGAAGGTATAAAAAACGGCTCCAAGCTTCGGATCGTTTGCAGCAAGTTCCAGAATGGTGCTGCCCGGCACGTATCCTACGTAGACCGAGTCATTGAAATAGATTGCTCTCGGATTCGTCGGCGATATCTTGTGGATCTGAAGACTCGTCTTTGAAAAGACCAAGACCTGTGACTCCAGTGGTATACGAAGCTCTTTGAGCAGGCTTGGTAACAGCCCATGCTCAGGGTCCTTATCAAGTACCGTTTGGCCAGCTTGAAGTCGCCTTTGCAACTGCGCAACTGGATCTTGAGACTCACTTGCGCTGTAGAAGATTGGCGCAAGATCAAAACTATCTTGTGCGACCGCTCGCCTGCATGGGCTGAAGACGGTCGCACAAAACAGACAGAGAGTCATTCGAAAACCGACGAACCACCAGTTCCAATTCTGCGACCCGTAGCCTTGGGCAACTGGGAAATGCACGCTTCGTGAGGCTTGCATCTTGAGCACCTGTTTCGCTTGAGAACATCGAGACTATGCATTGTTCTGAATTCGAGAACTCCACCCAATCAATTATGGATATACGAATCCACAATTGCAAGTTTACTCCTAGGGATTCCGATGGGATTCGGTGCGACGAAACGAAGCATCTAAGAGGAATCTATCGCTGATTATTTCTCGTTCGTTAGGGGGGATTGCTTACGATTAGCTCGCTGTTTAGAGTGGGACTTTCCAACTTCCATTCAAATGAGTAATTCTACGCAGGCTCAGTAATGAAATTTTCAATCCGCAAGTTCTTGGTAATCGCTGCCTCTCTCGTCGCGATGAGTTGTTTGGGAAGCCATTGGACAGGGAATGATGGGTTCGGGGGATTTGGCTCTAGGGCGATGGGACAGGAAGAGTCGATCACGACTATCTACCACGGTGGAGAGATCTTGACGATGCGTGGGATGGAGCCTGAATACGTCGAGAGTTTGGCCGTTCGCGACGGCAAGATTCTCTATACCGGTAAAGTTACCGAAGCGAAGAGCAAGTTTGGAGCGAAAGCGCAGCTAGTGGACCTTGGGGGCAAGACGATGCTGCCGGGGTTTATCGATACGCACGGCCACTTTGTCTATTTCGGCAAGAACTTGGTGGACGCAAATCTATTCAACTGTGCAGACGTACCAGAACTGCTCGCTAGGATGAAGAAGCAAGTCGAGCGCACACCTAAGGATGCTTGGATTGTCGGTTTTGGTTACCAGCCGCGCGGGATGAAGGAAGGAAGGCCACCGACGATCGAAGAGCTCGATCAGATCTCCAAAGACGTGCCAGTGATGATTGTCGACTCGTCGGGGCACATGGGGGTTGGCAACAGTGCGGCTTTTCTCGCAGCGGGCATCACCGCAGAGACTCCTGATCCGACCGGGGGAGCTTTTACCCGCAAAGAGGACGGCAAGAGTTTAGCTGGGCCGATGGAAGAGACCGCATTGAATGCAGTGCGTGCGATGCGACCCGCGTTTTCGAATGAGTTGGCAGCTCAAGCGATTACAGGGGCTGCCCAGGTTTGGGCAAGTTATGGACAGACCACAGCCATGGAAGCGGGCCTTGGACTCGGTAATGACGACATTCAGATCGTCACTCATGCGATCGATGCCAAGCTCTTGCCGATCGATTTGTATATTGCCGCAAAGGACTCAGCCTTGGACGACACCTTGGCAGCCTCCTACTCGATCTCCACACAATACAACCTCAAAGCGGGCGAAGTTGTTGAGAAGCTCAAAGCGGCAAGGCCCGATCTGGATAACCGATATATCAATCGCGCACGGCTGGGCGGGGTGAAATTCTGGTTGGACGGTAGTCTCGATACGGCTTGGTTTACCAAGCCATACACGCAAACGCCTCAGGGCAAGACGACTCCATTTTCCGGCTATCAACAGATTCCTGACGAAGTGCTCGATGCGGTGTTTGACAAGTATTGGACAACCGACTTTCAGATCCACATGCACATGAATGGAGATGCTGCGGCGGATCAAGCTTTGTCTTCGATAAGCAAGGCGGTCAAGAAGTACGGAATGCGAGATGCTAGACCTGTATTTGTGCATGGTGCTTGGTTGCGGATCGACCAAATTGAACGGGTCAAAACCTATGGAGCGATTCCAAGTTTCCTCACCTCCGGAATTGTCTTTGGTGGGGATTCCGTGGTGAAGTTATGGGGCCCAGAGCGATCTGCAGGTGCGATGGCGTCTAGAACGTTTCTTCGATCCGGACTGACTTTCACTTTTTCCCACGATGCACCTGTATCCCCGGTCCCTTCGATCCTGTCGCTGGTCGATGCGGGGGTCAATCGGATTTCGGAAACCGGTCAAGTGATTGGACCCGACGAACGAATCCCACCGTACCACGCGCTGCGAGCGGTGACTTCCATGGCCGCTTATCAACTGAAAGAGGAAAAGAGCAAAGGGACTCTCGAAGTCGGTAAATTGGCGGACTTGGTGATCCTCGACAAGAACCCTCTGAAAGTCGAATCGACAACGATCAAGGACATTGTTGTCGTTGAAACGATCAAGGAAGGTAATACCGTCTTCAAACGTTAATGCGAAATCGATCAGCAGCCTTTAAGAGAGCGGCGCTTTCAAGGTGGCTTAGCGTCCGATTGGAAGCGTCAGCAGTGGAGCTCGGGACTCGGTAGGTTGGAGTTCCAAGCGGGAGACCTCGAGCAAAAGTGCAAAGGTCGACTTTGACTCGCGGTCGCGTTCGTCGATGAAGTACCAATATCCATCGTAATGGACGGCCACATAAGCGTTAGCAGGACGTTTTTTGGACTGAACGCTTCGGACGTGAAAAATACCGCAGAGAACTTGTTGCCAATCAAACGGCAAACCGTCCGCCGTGCAAGTTACCGGAGCCTTTCCACTTCGAATGTGCTCGTCAGGTACATCGATACCATGGGAGACAAAAAAGAGGACTTGCAGAAGTGATCGTGTCTCGATGTCAAGGCATTCAACCAGTTTGCCAGAGGATTCGTACTCATACGGGGTTAGTTCCTCATTCGTAAGCTCAATCGATCGCAAAGAGGGATCAAGGCGAAACGCATTGCAAAACACCTCCCATGAAGGGTGACTTGCAACTGCGTCATCGACAGCCAGAAGCGGTTGGTCAAATTTCTTAACCAACACATAACCGTTGTCCGTATTGCGCATTTCAAGCTTCATATCGACCGCTTTGAGCGCAAGCTCGGCAGGGTTCGGTGGCGTAGCGAAAGGCCCAGCTACCGTTTCCTCTTTTTCATCGAGATGCAACTGAACAAGTTGTGCATCTTGAAGCTCTTGCAAGGCAATCATCCCTGTTAAGAACTCGGCATACTCCGGGGCGATTTTTGGTGTAGGACCGCTAGCAGTCTCCGCATTGGAAACCCAGTTCAAATTTTCCAAGTAGAGTCGAAGGACCGTGGAAATTGGCCAAGTCGTTTTCGAAAGGTAGAGAACCCCTTGAAGCGAGATCGGCGTGAAGAGTCTGCGTGTGAATTCTTCGTCGTCCAGCGGTGTGTAACTCAAGGTCGGCCTTGAAGCTCGCGTCAACTCCGCTTGGGGAAGTAAGTTCGTGCGGAAGCCACCTCCATCACCCGATACCAGAAACGGCATCGCGTGCAAACCCGTCGATAGCTCTTGCTGATCCGCGATCGAAGAGATTGCCAGCGAGCTGGGTGTGTCCGTATAGCGCAATCGAACGATATTCAGAAGGAACTGTTCCTCAGAGGTTCGCTTGACCGCTTCGTTGTACGGTAAGCGTGTCTGAACCAGAGCCCTAGGCCCAAATCCACAGCTTGGAAGGATGAGGATGTAAAGGCACAAGGCCGCAAGCCGGTAGATACACCATCCCGATTTTGTCCTTGCTATTGCTAGCAATACATGCATCCAATCCATTTAAGGATCCTTGGGTGAAATCGGTTCGAATTTGAAGAGGATCGTTTAATACCGCTTGTTTCGTTGGTATCGGTTAGGGGGACGGCAGGCATTAGGCAAACTTTGCGGACGGATTGATTCTGGACTTTTGCTCTCAAGCTTCATGTCGGTTCTGAATCTGGCTTGACGCGTACCGTGCAAATGGACTACTCCCATGTGTGAGTTTCTAGCGGACTGCAAGGGACGCGGAGAGAAGCGTAAGAAAAGAGTGGAGTAGAGATGAAAGGCCACGGATGATCGGCTTGCACACGGTCGGATCAAAAACAGCACTGGTGAGACAATCCGTTGCGGCGCGTTCGATCGGAATGCTGTGGCTGTGCGCATTGGCAATGATTCTCTCGATGGGCTCGGGGTGTCGTCAGAGAGCGATTACGGAGCTGTACATCGAGGACATGGCGCGGCGCAACCGAGCTTTGGAAGACCTCGTTTATGATTTCGATGCCGAGAATCAAGCGATGGAATTTGAGATCGAGGATTTGCGTCGAACGAATGCGCAGTTGCAGGGCAGGTTGCAAGAAGTGCAGCGACAGCGCAGTCTCGAATCGCGAAGTTCAACCGGACCGAATACGCAAGGTTCAAAACCTTTAGGTTCAAATGCAACAGGCTCGCCGAGCGACAAACCGCGAGTTACCGGGTCAAAACCGTTGCAAAATGGAGGAGAGAAATCTCCTAGCGATGAGAACAGCGCTAGGAAGTCCCCTGCCCCATTGAAGCTTCCTTCGAACCGATCCGGTGGTGCGAATACCGCAGAAGAGATTCCTTTGGTGTTGCCTGAAATTGTGGTGCCTGCACCAAACAAGGAAACCAAAGAAACATTGGAAGGTGTCAGCAAACCGCTGGATAGTCAACCCCCATCATTGACGTTGCCCGAGCCCGCACCGCTGCTACCTAACTCACCCTCTGCTCCTCCACCTTCGATACTGCCTCCCACCGAACCACCTGCTTTACCCCCCACAGTACCGGGGGTGATACCATCCTCAGGTGATGGGGAAGACCAACCCAAGGGAAGGAGTTCACTGTTGAAACCGGCACCGAACGGATTGCCAAGCGATAGTGCTCAAATCATGGATCCCCGACGTCGAATTAATGCCCCGCGTTTGGACGACAATTCAAGTACCGCCGGAAGTGTTGAGCTTGCCAGTGGCACGGCACCATTAACCAAACAACCATCATCCAAACAACCATTGATCAAACCGATTGGGCCGAAGGATCGGCGAATTCGAGAAATCGATTGGCACCCATCGTTGTGTCGCGCAAGAAACACCGACGGCAAACCTGGCGATGATGGCCTTTATCTTGTTCTCGTACCACGAAACTCGCTTGGTGAATTCGTTCCGGAAGTGGGCAATTTAACTTTGGTCGTCGAAGAAACGATCGCCGACGGATCGGTATCGCGGGTTGGACGTTGGGAATATGGGGCTGATGAGCTTCAAGATCTGCTTGAGCCGATCGGCTCGGCACCCGGTATTCATTTGCCAGTCGAATGGCTCGAGCATCCTCCGACTACGTCACAGGTCGAAGTGTACGTAAAATTCACATTGGAAGATGGGACTACGATGGTCAATCGCAAAACGTTACCGCTGAAGCGTTTTTCAAACGGCGCTTCAACATGGACCCCTCGCTGATTTCTTTTGAAGTTGCGATTTTTAAAACACTGCTACGGAATCCTACTCGTGCGCAATGAACTTGCTCGTGCTCAATGAAATGGTGCTCGTACTCGTAATCGAAACTCCGAGCACGAGCACGAGCACGAGCACGAGCACGAGCACGAGCAACTTCTTCGACTGACCGGTCAATCAAGTCCACCTCAGATAAGTCCACGCTCCAGTACGTCCATGCTCTGAAGATACTAGGACTCTTAAGGGGTGTTTAAGGGTTACATCGAACCCTACTCTGGATTGCTTTGAGATTTCGGGCTTGATTTCCACCTAGCCTTTCCCCTAGTTTGTCGATTTGAGTGGGTTTTACCCCCATCAAAGTTAGGCTATTTGTCCAGTGGCGTTGGAACAAGCTCCGCACGCCGTTGTTGCTATCAAGGAAGATGCAATGAAATCTGCCGGTCCATGCCACAGAAGTCTATCCAATTGGACTCCCTATCGATCGCTTGCAAGTGCATTGCTGATCGCAAGCTCAGGTATCTGCAGCACCGCTGCGATAGCTCAAGAGCCAAAGAGACCGGCTTGGTTCTCTTTTCCATTTGGGAAAAACAATTCTGCTAAGCTCGATCCGCTACCCTCGGACGAACCTTCCAGAGAGCCGTTTCAAAACGGCGCCAAAAATCGCAACGCCACGAATGCACGCAGCAACGCTGATGCGGCTCGGCCTGAACCACAATTGATTTGGGCTGATCCAGGAAGTCCCAACGCGAATGTTCCTGGCGACTGCTTTTTCCGACGAGTGATGGAACTCCCAGAGGTCGAGCGATGCTTTGTAGAAATTCAATCTACCGCTGGCCTTGAAGTCTACATGAACGGACAACGCGTTCGCCCCACGAGTCAAGGCAATGGTAAGCAGCGTTTCGAGTTTCAGAAAGTTATTCGCCCTGGCCGCAATGTGCTAGCTGTTGCCGTGCAATCTCGGGGTATGAACCAACCAGGGGTTGCGGTCGAATTTTATTTTAAACCAACTCAAGGAAACTGGCGGTTGGTGGTATCGGATAACGAATGGCGAGCAAGCAAAGGTGCTCCAAGAAACTGGCAGATGTTAGGTTTTAACGACGAGGGTTGGATGCCCGCGGTCGACCTGCTGGCTTCTCCTGAAGCTAACCAAGATGCACCGCAATCCCAAGATCTAGCTAATCGCAATGCGAGAGTGACAGGTTCCGGAGTGAAGCCCACTGCGATACCTTCCTCACCCAGCGGCGCTCCAGCTCCCACCGGTCTAGCAGCAATGGCTCCCGGTGGCTTTACTGCAACAGCTCCCGGTGCACCAGCTAACTCAACAGTACCTGGCGCTTCATCAGCCCCGGTAAATTCAGGAGTACCAGCTAACTCTGGAGTACCGGCTAACTCTGGATTACCGGCTAATTCAGGAGTACCGGCAGAATTCGCTTCCGCATCCCAAGAGAGTTTTGTTGCTCAAAGCAATCCACTTGATCAACGGTTTACGATCGTACCCGGCTTTGAAATCGAGCAAGTCGCTGAGCCATCGATCGGATCGTTGATCGCGATGACCTTCAACGAATTCGGTCATATCATCGCTTCGGTCGAAGGTGGTGGTTTGGTATTGATGTACGACACAGATAAAGATGGTGTACCTGATACATCCCGCCCCTACTGTGACTTGGTCGAAAACGTACAAGGCTTATTAGCTTTGAATGGAGACGTTTATGTCACCGGAGAAGGGCCAGACGGATCGGGCTTCTACCGGCTCGTTGATACGGACCGCAATGGTGAGCTTGAACAATACGAGTTGCTTGCGAAATTCAAAGGCACTCCAGGCGAGCACGGAGCGCACCAAATTGCATTTGGACCTGATGGATTCCTTTATTTGACCATCGGCAATCATGCAGGTCTGGCAGAAACGCCTCAAGGCTATCAACCGTTGCACGCACCATACGAAGGGGACTTGGTTCGCCCTCGGTTTGAGGATCCGGGTGGACACGCCACTGGGGTAAAGGCTCCAGGTGGGACAGTCGTACGTTACGACCTTGTGCAAAAGAAAATGTCGGTTGTCGCCGGTGGACTTCGCAATGCCTTTGACTTGGCATTTCACCCAAGTGGATCGATGTACTTGCATGACAGTGACATGGAAGCGGACATCGGCAGTGTTTGGCACCGGGCAACGGGGCTATTCAAAGTTGTCGAAGGTGGCGAGTTCGGTTGGCGCAGTGGATGGTCGAACTGGCCTGAATACTACCCTGACCGCTTGAACTCTCTTGCGAATACCGGTCGCGGGTCTCCAACCGGAATCTGCGTCTACAACCACTTCGCTTTCCCAGCTAGATACCACAGAGCCATTTTCTCAGCGGACTGGTCGGAAGGTCGGATTCTTGCGATCTCGGTAGATCCGTTGGACCGAGGCAAAGTGCGTGCCGAAGATTTCGTCGTAGGAACCCCGATGAATGTTACGGATGTAGAAGTCGGCCCTGATGGGGCTTTGTATTTCTGCACCGGTGGCCGAGGAACCGAAGGAGGAATCTATCGAGTTCGCTGGCAGGGCAAGATTCCTGACGCTGTACGCAACTTAGGAGAAGGCATCGCACGAGCGATCCGCCAACCGCAACTGTATTCAGCTTACTCAAGGCAAACAGTCGCGATTCTCAAACGCGAGATCGGCGAAGACTGGGATGAGCAAGTCCTCGGCGTTGCATTCAGCGAAGAGAATCCGGCGAGGTATCGAACTCAAGCGCTCGACTTGATGCAGCTTCTCGGCCCGATCCCGACTCCCGAAATTCTGATTGAATTATCCAACACAACGAACGACCAAGTTCGGGCAAAGGTGGCTCGACTGATGGGCCTTCACGGCACTGACCCGCTGGTTATTGAGCGATTGTGCGAGATGGCGCAAGACGAGGTACAAGAGATACGTATTGCAGCTTGTGAATCATTGATCCGAACTGGGGAAGTCTGCTCTCCGGATCTCATCAGGCCTTTGCTGGTAAGCGAATCGAAAGAAGAGCGTTTCCTTGCTCGTCGCTTGTTGATGAACATCCCATCGAATCAATGGCGTGAGTACTTAACCGATGCAAACACCCGCGTTGTGATCCAATCGGCTTTGGCTTTAGTAAACAGCGATCGCGACCCGACAACTTGCTCCCAAGCCATGGAGCATTTGAATCGAGTGGCTCAAGGCTTCGTCAGCGATGCGGACTTCTTGGATTTGCTTCGAACCATGCAAGTCGCATTGCATGTAAGTAACGCCAAGCCGGCCGATTATCCAGAGGTTGGCGCGTTCGTTCAGCAAGAATTCCCAACCGGTAATGCTACGATCAACGGCGAACTGATCCGCTTGGCAACGTTTGCCCAAATAGACTTGGTACCACAAGCGGTCGCATATTTGAAAACCGATGCATCCATGTCAGATCGCATGCTCATTGCGATGCATCTACCAATGATGCCGCATAGCTGGACTTCCGCCGAACGAATGGCGACCTTGCAGTTCCTCGAAGGCTGCTTAAAGGAAACCACAGGTGGCTCGTTCCCGCTCTATGTGATGAAAGCTTCGGAGTCGCTCTCGACTCACTTGACTGAGCGTGAAGCGATTCAGATTATCGATCTTGGGGAGAAGTACCCTAACGCAGCATTGACTTCGTTATTCAAGTTGCCAGAGCAACTCAGCGGAGAGCAGATCGAAAAATTGATTCGGCTCGACGTCGCGATCGATCAGGGGGGCTTGGAAGACGACGTCTACAAGCGTTTGAAGACTGGTATCACCGCAATTCTTTCCCAACAGAATGAACCTTCGGCGATGGAGCATCTGCGTCAACGTTGGCGCAAGAGTCCCGATCGAAGAGCGACCATCGCTTTGGCGATGTCGATGAAACCCAACGAAGAGAACTGGGACTACTTGGTCCGATCCATGTCGGTTTTGGATTTATTCGCTGTAGCAGATGTTTGCAACTGCTTGCTCAACATCGATGCAGCGACCGAGGATCCAGAAGCTTTACGGCAAACGATTTTGCAGGGATGCAAGTTAGTCGAAGCCAACCAAGATCCAGCCCCTGTGTTGCGATTGCTTGAATACTGGACCGGGGAGAACCCAACGGCCAAGGCTGAATCGAGTGCAAAGACCAGTGAGTTGAATGGCGGTGAGTTATCCAGTGAGTTGACCAGTGTCGATGAAGCCACCGGTGACGAGCAGGCAGCAACGGTCGCCATCGCCGTCTCGGATGCGAATTCAGTAGCAGTTCAACAATCCGAACCAAGTCTTGAAGAAGAACCAGCCTCTCCAATGGTGGCTTGGCAACGTTGGTACGAATCGAAGTTCCCGGATGCTCCTCCGGCAGTTCTTCCTTCCGAGACGGCTCAGCCAAAGTGGTCTATCGAATTCATCGAACAATATTTAAACGGCGAACAAGGTCGACAAGGATCTCCTGAGAGAGGCTTGGAAGTCTTCGCGAAAGCTCGCTGCAATGCTTGTCACAAGATGAATGGAACCGGTGGTGGATATGGTCCGGATTTGACCAGTTTGAACCGCCGTTTCACACGCCTCGAAACGCTGGAGTCCATTCTTTATCCTTCCCATGTGATCAGCGATCAATACGCCACGAAGAAGGTACTCACAAAGGATGGAGAGGTGCACACAGGGATTTTGGTCAAGACCTCTAAGGGGCTTGCTGTTCGCGTCAGCGAGAACAAAGAATTTGTGCTGCCAGAAGAACAGATCGACGAAATCCAATCGAGCAAAACTAGCGTGATGCCAGCTGGTTTGTTCGATACGCTCTCTCCGAGCGAAATTCGCGACTTGATGGTCTACCTCGGTTACGTACCGGCGGAGAAGCTAGCCCAAGAGAAAGCATCTGCGGTTCGCCGTTAGGGTGAGCATTCAGGTGCTCGATGAGCATGAAGGATATCGCTTAGGGATCGTTCGTCCGAATCACGTTTTTGCTTCGCTTGCAACTTGCCACCTCCACTGCACCATCAGTGGAATGGCAAGTAGTATGCAAGCGAATTGGTAAACGGTTAGATTCCATACGAGCGTAGGTTCTGGGCGAATCCATTCGGTGAAGAATCGAAATGCCAAGTAGCACAGCAAGTAGGCTTTGAGCAAATGTCCCTCAAGCCATCTGAACTCCAGTAAGCTCCTACGAGTTTGATTCGGTTTCACTTCAGCAGTCGGTGATTCATTCGCGAAGCCGTTTGGGTTTCTCGATGTACCGAGCGTGAGTATCGCAAGAATCAGCAACCAAGTCGCATGAAAGAGAGCTTCGTAGAGTTGCGTCGGATGCCGTGGGATTGGAATCGCATCGCCTGCTGATTGGAAACAGACTCCCCATGGCAGATCGGTGTGGTTACCGAAGCAACAGCCGCCGAAGAAGCAGCCGATACGTCCCACACATAGCGCCGCAGCGATTGGCATGGCAAACGCATCGCCAGTTTTGACTTTAATCCCTAAAGCCAGTTTGGTTGCTTCGACGGCAAGGTACCCGATGAAGAGTCCACCTAGGACAGTTTTGCCATCGCTAAGCCAGTGAACCCATGGGTTTAGTCCTT
>JBJONT010000021.1:0-4653 GCA_046051705.1 Planctomycetota bacterium
GGCATGGAAGTCGATCGGTTCGTTCGCCGTCGATTTCATATGCGACGCATACTTTGAGTTCTTCGAAATGGCTCAGGACATCGAGCATCATCAGCGAGAGGTAGTCAGCACCGCTTAAGCGCGCTGTATAGCGAACGGCGACGGCATCGAACCATCCGCATCGGCGAGGGCGACCAGTAGTGGTGCCGTATTCGCGTCCGATTTCGCGGATTTTGTTACCGGTCTCATCCGTCAGCTCTGTTGGGAACGGACCGCCGCCGACGCGTGTGGAGTAAGCTTTCGCGACCCCGATCATTCGTCCGATAGCCCGTGGTGGAACGCCTGATCCGCTACAAACCCCGACGCCTGAAGCGTTGCTGCTGGTAACGAATGGGAAGGTTCCGTGGTCGATGTCGAGCAAGGAGCCTTGGGCTCCCTCCATAAGGAGTTTCTTTCCGGCATCGAGTTGGTCGTGGAGGAAGTAAGTCGTATCGCCGATCATTCCACCGAGGGATTTAGCCCAACCTTGGCATACGGCGGTGATCTTCTGAGCATCGAGTTCTGCGAGTTCTTCTGGGGAGATCAAAGAAGCGAGCAACGTGCGTTTGGCTCGGACAATCTCTTCGATGCGATTTGGAAGTTCTGGGCTCACCAGATCTGCCATGCGCATCGCATACGTTCGTCCGACTTTGTCACGGTAGCATGGGCCAATGCCACGGTTTGTCGTACCGATGCTCTCGCCGCTGACGACCGTTTTATTCATCGCCCGGTCTTCGAGTAGATGCCAAGGCATCACGACGTGGGCGCGTTCGCTGATTTTCAAATTGCTTCGCGGAGAAATGCCTCGCGCTTCGAGACCGGTGAGCTCTTGGATGAGCATGTTCGGTTCGATCACGACACCCGGAGCGATCACGTTCTGGATTTGTGGAGCTAGGATTCCGGAGGGAACGTGATGAAGCTTGTAGACTTCTTTGCCGCTTACGACGGTGTGGCCGGCATTTGCCCCACCTTGATAGCGGACAACGACGTCATGTTTTGGAGCCAAAAGGTCTACGAGTTTACCTTTGGCTTCATCACCCCATTGCAAACCGATTACGCAAGTCGCTGGCACAAGAATGCCTCGTTGAAAAAGTGGCTTGGAAAAGGTCTAGAGTCTATGCCCCAAGGGCAGAATGCGTCAAGGGTTACCCGGTTAACCGCGGCGGTTACCCGCTTACCCTCGACGGTTATCCGCGACCACCTTCGCAGCATGTTTCGCAGATTCGGTGGCATTTCGAACACTGGAATTTTGCTCGGATTTCGATCAATCGCCCCGAGCAAACCGGGCAACAAGGAATACTTGTGGATTCCAATTCAATGATTGGAGGGGGTGGAGATGAGATTTCCTTGGATGCTGTTGGTTGGGAATCCTTGGATTCCATAGCAAGCTCCTGAAGTTATTGTGGCTTTTTCTATGTTGGAATCCGATTACCATTACAAATTCCAATCCAGGATCACTTTAGCGACTTCTTCTCTCACAGTCGAACGAGTCCGCCGGATAGTCCGCCGAATGGTCTGTCGAACCAGACCGTCGAATCCCCGCCGGAGCCTCGATCGAGTATTCGCCGAATCTGTGCTGGACAGGAATTTCGTTCATCACCAACCGCAAGAAACGGCAAGGAAGCGAACTCAGGGCGCATGTCACCGAATAGTTCTAATCAGAAAAGTTTTAATTCATCGATACCCGGGCAAGTTATCCCGGATCGGAAAATTGGCTCGCAAGAAGAAACTCAAGTTTCTCTCGGATCGCATATTGCGACAGGGAAGTCGGAGTCGGCTGATGGAATAGCGGGTTCAGGCAAGATGGGGGGCTTGCTCAAGCTGGTGCTCTCACTGGTTTTACTTTTTCATTTTTTCGTGATCGGTTTGATTTACTTTTCGAACAACAGTTTGCGTCGAATGCCTTGGGCGGACGACGCTTTGCAAGCCATCCAGGCTTATACGATTCCCCTTGGTTGGTATACGGAACTTGCTCCGATGTCGTTGATCGGTTCCGAAACATACGACAGACCGGTAGAGGTCTCGATCAAATCCGATAGGGAGAGTCGAGTTTGGAATAGCTGGGAAGGATCAGGAACGGGGAAGGCTGTAGGGGGCGATGCGCGTTGGCGACGTTTGATGCAAGTCGCCGGTGCATTAGCGATCAACGACGATGAAGAAGGGATCGGCTTGCTTGCTCTTTCTTTGGTGGCGAGAGGGAAGGCAGAGGGGATCGATATTGAAGCGATTCGATTTATTGGCAAGCAGACCACATCGGCGGATGGGCAAGTGCTCGAGCCGGAGACATTGTTCGAAGCAGCGGTTGTTGAATTAGAGGATGGCGAGACGACGTTGGTGCCTGCGTTGGAGCCGACTAGAACTGTGCCGGTTGTTGGTAAGCCGTAAGTTGCGGAGCCGGTGGTTTGCAGCACCTGTGGTTTATGAGAGACCAATGGGTCGCAAGACAAGAGTTTTTTTGTGGATTGGAAATCGAGGATGACGTTGGATCGATCTGACAAGCCGTGGACGTTGGAGTTTTACCGCAACATTGCTCGAGTCTGGGATGCTTTTTGGTTTTCCTCCACATCGAACTCGGTTAACACCACAGTCCGAATGGCGCTCGGGGTAGTGATGTGCTTGCAGTTTCTTCTGCATTGCCTTTGGGTTCCGAGTTGGTTGACGGGCAACGGTTGGCTGAACGAATCGGTTGGGCGTCATTTAATAGGGCAAGGGATGGAGGGTACTGGAAGCGAGTATCGGTGGTCGTTGCTTTATGTGATCGGTTCAAGCGGGGTTGCTTGGGGGATATGTATTGCTGGATTGTTGGCGAGTGTGTTGATGGTGATCGGTTACGGTGGTCGAGCGGTGGTCTTGTTGGTCTGGGGTTGTGCGGTGATGATCCATCAGCGTTCGCCTTGGTTGACTCTCCCAGCCGAGACGCTTCAGATCGCGGCTTTGTTATATCTTGCGATTGAACCGGGGGTGAACCGGTTTGCAGTTAGGCGGTCGGTATCGGGTCAGGTAGGATCGAGTCGGGTGGGGACGAGCGGTAGTGACCTTAGTTCGCCGAAAGAATCGTCTGCGGCTGAGTCTGGCGTGTTGGCGAATTTGGCGATGCGGTGCATGCAGGTCCACTGGATTTTGTGGTTGATCTTGGCCGCGACGAGCATGTTGCAGCAGGTTGCTTGGTGGAATGGTACTGCGGCGGCAGTATTATCCGAGCAAGGGGCGGGGATGGTGGGTTTGGTGCCAAGGTCGAGTCTTTGGGGGCAATTGGTTACTCTTGGGGTACTTGTCGTACATTTTTCAACAGCGATTTTCTTGGTGAATCGTCGATCTTGGGGATTCGCGGTGATTAGCTCGGCATTGCTTGCGATCGGATTGGTTGTGATTGCCGGTGATTGGATGATGGGTGGGATGGTGATTGTTTTCTTGTTGGCTTTTCAAGGGAACTCGAGGAGCGAGTGAGTGGAAGTTGCGACGCGGGGAAAAAATCCTGTTACAATTCGCTCTTCATTTTTCATGCCCGGATTCGAAATCGTTTTCATGCCAACTGGTTCACTTTCATACTTAGTAATCTAGGAAACCGATATGGATAAGCCGAAAACGGCTGGTTTGTTTGATCAGCAAGCGTCTTGTGCAGACTCTGGTGATGGTGCTGTCGATCGTCGTGGTTTCCTAGGAAGTGGACTGGTTGGTGGCACGTGTGTCTTGATGGGTTTGGCGGGAACTGAAGTACGAGCCAATCCGCAACCGAATCCTAATCCGCAAACTTTGAGCAACGAAGGAGTACGACCCTTGAAATACTGTTTGAACACGAGCACCATTCATGGGGAAGTCATACCGATTGTCGAGCAAGTCGCCATCGCGCAGAAGGCGGGATATGACTCGATGGAGATTTGGTTGCGGGATGTTGACAAGTACACCTCAGGCGGTGGAACTCTGAGCGATTTGAGGAAGCGGATTGCGGACGCTGGGTTGACGTTGGAAAGCTCCATCGCGTTTGCTCCTTGGATTCTTGCAGACAAATCCGCCCATCAAAAAGCACTTGAGCAAGCCAAGCGAGAGATGGAAATTGTCGTTGCGTTGGGTGGCAAGCGAATTGCTGCACCTCCTGCAGGAGCGACCGATGGTGATTTGGTTGACTTGAACCTCTCGGGGGAACGATACCGAGCACTGTTGGAATTAGGAAAGCAAGTTGGATGTTTGCCACAGTTAGAAGTCTGGGGATTTTCCAAGAATCTATCGAAGCTTTCCGAGGTATTGCATGTAGCGGCTGCGGCTCAGCATCCGGATGCTTGCGTGTTGCCAGACGTTTACCATCTGTACAAGGGTGGTTCGAACTTCAGTGATCTCGGGTTGCTTGCTGGTAACAAGATCCATGTGTTCCACATGAACGATTATCCCGACATGCCACGCGATAAGATCAACGATTCGGATCGGGTTTATCCTGGAGATGGAATCGCGCCGATCGGAGAGATCCTCAAGACGGTCTTTGCATCTGGATTTCGCGGCGTGCTATCGCTTGAGTTGTTCAATCGCGAGTATTGGAAAATGGATCCACTCGAGAATGCGACTTTGGGTCTGAAGAAGATGAAGAGCGTCGTGCCAAGCGGCCTGTAAGCACCATTACGAAAATTTGTTCAGCTATTTGTT
>JBJONT010000022.1:0-3417 GCA_046051705.1 Planctomycetota bacterium
TCGCGGGGCATCCGCCCCATCGCGACCTCCTGTGCCTATGACCGACCGTTCCGCGTTATTTGTCCGCCTCCGGCGACTTGGGGATGCCGGAGGAACTCAGGGCAACGCGAAAGCCAATCCAATCGCCGCGGCCAAACGGGGCGGTAAAGAAGCGGGTCGCTGACCTACCAGACGCGGCACCGAATTCCCAACTGCCGCCACGGAACACTCGAAGAACGCCCTCTTTCGGGCCCGTTGGATCGCTGACGGCACCCTTGGGATATTCGTTGAACCAATCGCCACACCACTCAAAGACATTCCCATGCATATCGTATAGGCCCCATGCATTCGGCTTCTTCTGACCCACTGGGTGGGTCTGTTTGTTACTGTTTCCAAACCATGCAAAGTCGTCCGATAGTTTTGAACTCCCTCCAAAATGAAATGCAGTTTCACTCTCAGCGCGGCAAGCGTATTCCCATTCCGCCTCGGTCGGCAAGCGATACACGCGACCAGCAGTCTTCTCGTCAGGCAATTCAGACAATCGCTTACAAAATGACACCGCATCTTCCCAAGATACCTTCTCAACAGGGTGCATCGAACTGTCTTTATTGAGGATGACTTGATTCTGGAATTTACTCGGGTTGGTTCCCATCACCTTCTCGTATTGGCCTTGGGTGACTTCCGTCACACCAAGGTAGTAGTCTCTGCTGATTGTGACCTTATGTTGCACTTCATTGTCATATCGCCCTTCCTCTTCGACCGGCGAGCCCATCATGAATGTCCCATTTGGGATCAGCACCAGTTTGATCTCGATGCTGTTGATGATCTCTTTGGGGGATTGTGCGAATACCTGACGATCCAGTAGGATCATCCCAATCATCAATAAGGTTGATAAAAACACGGAAAGCTGACGTGGCATCGTTGTTTAGCTCCTGGTTCGATGGATCAATCGAGAATTGCTCTGTACAGTGCAAAACGGTAACGTTCCAGGCCAGGTTGTTCAAAAACCGAGGCGCTTCTTCCTTAGAAATTACCCCTTCACCATCACCTTCTGCACGCCAGCGGCCTTCGCGAAATCGTCTTCGGTCAAGCAGGTAGCTCTGCTGAGCGATGCGTGGTGAGTTTCCAAGCCAAGAGCAAACCAAGTGCAACGGAAACTCGCGTTGCAGTTCCGTTTGCCTGCTGGCTCGCATCGAATGGAACAAGCGTGGCCAACCCGAAACGCCGGCGCGGCGCAACAGTCGCGTCATCTCGCTGCGCAGGTTGGCGTTCTTCTAACCCATTTTGGTACTGGCTGTTTCGCGATACAGTGAACCCGCGACCGCGAATTCGCTCTATTCGCCGAAGATATGGAAAGTGTCGCCATCGTCACATTCAATCCTCCGCGCCCATTTTCTCCCAAACGGCACCCATAACCCGGGTGAGCTGAGACACGCTCGGCTCGCGTTTCCGTACCACGGTGGAGTATGCCATTTCAAATCAATTTTTCTCGGATCTTCCAAGCCAGCAGTGGCGCGAACACATCGCGGCGGTGCTTGCCCTGGGCCTAGCTAAAGTTCTGGACCAAAGGTCCAAGATCTCTGCCAACTCTCACAACCCGAGCCTTGAGCTTCTCTCTGGAATCAGGCTCTCCGTATCGGAAGCAGGACTAAGTCGATATAAGCTTTTTTGAGATTGTGGTGTACGATAGCAAAGCGTACTTTCCGTAATGCTATCCATTTAGCGAAATGTGTGGATTCGATCCCCACACGCCTCACTTGTACTGCGTTTAGCTAGATCGTCCAAGCAGCGTCCTTAACCACTTTTGAACTAAGAATCGCAATACTCGGACTTCAGTGCACTTCTGCAACCATTCGCTAACATGGTTTATTCGTGTTTCACGATGTCTCTAAACCTTTCGGTTTCGATGGTAACGTCACTCTTCTACAACTCAAGCGTTTTCAATGCTCGAAGCACCTTTTTCAGCTCAACATGTCGAAAGTGAATTCCACCAAGCGATGAACCGGGAATCCAGCCCAAAAGTACACCCCCAAGCCCGCTCGACGCCGTGGCGAAGTGGATGGTATTAAGATTTAACCAGCGATCCAGGACTCCGGAATTGATGGAAATCTCCTGAATGTTTCTTATCCAAGCGATCTTGATTGCACGATTGAAGATCCCCGAACGAACCACGATTTTGTCGCGTGTGATCACATAGAATGTGTTCTTCCAGGAAAGATGTAGCAACAAAAACGGGATCGCTAAACCAATCAGTTCCAGAAAAATGATCAGCAACAGCCCAATCGAAAAACTTCCCGTTACCAGAAAAAACAACTGTACGAGAATGAACACCAAAAAGGGGCACGCGATAATCAGCAGCGAAACCCGCATCAAGACCTTCGCCGTTCCCGACGGATTACTCGCATAGATGATATCTTCTTCATCAAGAGCCTCAGCAATATCCGATGGAATCTCCCCAAGTCTTGGGCGAACAGCTTCGACCACCTCCTTGGCAAGCCTTTCGGTTCTCATCGAAAATGGCGTTTCACCCTCAAAATGACTAACACTAGGGCCTGTTTCAAAGGAGTCGGCCACAAAAGGTGGGATGTCCAAAGGTGGAGGCGAATCTTCAAGATAACTGCTCGGTTCTATCGACTCCGATTCCGACTCTGGTTCTTCGCGGTCGTCGACGCGGTCGCCTTTAATACGACCCTGAGCCAGCGAAAACTTCGACTTGCAAGTCGCACAACTCACCATAGTTTTGTCAGGAAGATTGACTGTCTTGGTCGAGACAAACTTTGCCGAACAGCTTGGACAAATCAAACGATCGAAATTCGGGGCGCTACTCATGGACATCTCGCAACTTGAAATTCTTGTAAAAACATATGTAAAGCCGGTTTCCATCGAACCAACTAGTAAGCCTCCCAGTGTCCAAGCCTGTGTGACACCTCTGGTCACAACTTCCAAAAATCTCTGATCTTTTTCCCAATTTCCAACTTCCAAGGTTACAAGCATAGATTTCTCGTTCTGCGAATGTTTATCCGGTACATTACCTCCGCAACCACTCGGATGCGGTGAATGACTATGTGACAGATGGTCGTTTGCCGATCGACAACAACCAGGTCGCGAGGTTGATGAAGCGAATTGCGATCGGACGCACGAACTGGTTATCCATAGGCCTCCTGCGCACGGGGAACCGCAATGCGAGTTTGATGAGCTTGGTAGCAAGTGCGTTGCGGATGGAGTTGGATGTATCGATGTATCTCGAGAGCATCATCACTCATCGGCTTCGGGGGACAGCGAAGCTTGAGGAGTTACTTCATGAGCGCTGGCGGGCGAATCATCCGGAAGCGGTTCGAGAGTATCGAGAGCAAGAGCGGCGCGACAAAGCGGTCGTTGCCAGTGTTCAAGCCGCCAAGCGGCGAGCTCGCAGTGAGTTGCGCAAGAAGAAATAGGATC
>JBJONT010000023.1:0-12241 GCA_046051705.1 Planctomycetota bacterium
ACAGCCAACATCGATAACATGCGCCACGAGTCATTAAGCCAATCGATGATCGCTTGGGGATTACCAATACCGGCAATCGCCGAAACCGGGGCATCGTAATGTTCTGAAACAGCGATTCGATCGACTAGCTCATTTGTGCCGATGGTACTCAGTAATAATGGTGCTAGCGTCTTGCGAATTCGAAGGATTGTCTCGTCGCGAAGCTTTTGCAAAGTTGCAGGAGTCATCGCTGGAGCCGTTGAAGTCGACTGTCCTGGGTTTTCCCACTGCCATTGCTGCAAGTAGGCTTTTTGGTAGTAGGACGAAGGAAGCGATACGGCCAAAGAAACGGCCGTTGGGCTCAATTCTATCAAAGGTTGATTTGTCGCCTGTCCCTTGGACTGCCCCCTCGAATGAGCCACTGTAGTTCGTGTCCCCAGCGTAGCTCGGCGATTGGTAATCAAGCTTGGAGTTGAAGCGGAAGCATTATCCGACTTGCTCTCCGATGCTTCCTCCCCTGTTTTCTCGGTCTGCTGGGCGGCAAGTGTCTCTGCCGGTTTCGTGGTTTGCGATGGTGTGTTGGCGTGATGCTCAATTGCCGATTGTGAACGACTCGCCTCTGCATTCCAATCCGCCGTAGCAACGACTTTTACATCGCCATACCCAGCCAGAAGAGCCAATGCCTTTTTTTGCAAATCCTCTTCAAAGTGTTTTCGCAGTTCGACCCACTTCCATTCGTTCGCAGTATTCGAAGCATCGGCGAGAGATTCAAATTCAAGACTTGGATCGGCGTAAGTCTCTCCGCGTTTCAAGTCCACCAGAACAACATCGGTAGCTTTAAGCCCTGGAAAGGACTTTAGTACCAGCCGAATAATACTTCCCTTTTGCGACCGCGTTAACTCAACATGGCTGCGAGGCTGAATCGATACGGTTGCAGATCTTTTTCGCTCGGCGGCAAAGCCATCGGTTTTTTCGTCATAAGTAACAATCGCTTGACGAATAAACGGAAATTCCGCGAGGGTGTCTTCGATTCGCTTGATGCGATACTGCCGATCTCGTCGCTCGGAAAGGGATCTCGGTTCAAGAATCTGAAGCGTATTGCCTGCTAACTGTTCGTCTGCCAGGGATTTCGAAGGCAAGCACTTCGCTTGCGATAAAGCCTTTAGATAGGCATCTCGGGAAGCCGTTGGGATCCGCATTCGATTTGTGGATCGCTCATACGCTTTTAGCCCTGCATTGCTGAACGCAAACTCGAATTGATCAAGCTGCTCGACCGAGAAGTCTTGGCCGTCGAGCAAAGCTTCCATCCGTTGCGAGAATCCATTTGAATTTTGAACTAGCAACGCAATTCCGACGACCAGCATCGCCGAGCAAAAAAAGAGTGCAACCTTGGTCTGCGCATTGCTGCGCACCAAGAAAATTCTGAGGGATTCGTAACTTCGCAGCCATGGTTTCATAGACCATCGGTATTAGCAAATTACTTGCACGCAAACCAAGCCCAAAACAGCGAGGAAGTCCGGACGATGCGGATCTCAACTCAAGGAGCTGCGATCAGTTACATCCCGAAATGGGGGCTAGTGAATGCTATCAAATACTCTTTTTGAAACACAGGGGAACTCTTTTTTGAAACACAGAGGCACAGAGGCACGGAGAAGAGGGAAGAGGGAAGGATCGCGTAGGGAAGGGACGCGTAGGGAAGGGGCGCGTAGGTTTTAGATTGGAGCTGGCTGGCTCCGTGAACTCTGTGCCTCCGTGTTTCCAAAGTCCGCGCATGCGTTATTGATCTGCGACTCTTTTCTTGAAACACAGAGACACGGAGGGAGGGTGTAACGGCGGTACGGAAGTAGAAGCGTGGGACTGTGGTCCCAATTGCGATTTAGAGCTTCGATAGTAATTAGAGCAGCGGTAGTAATTCGGGTTCGGGTGAACGGATGGAATCCCCCGTGCAGTGGTAGCGAGCTTCGGTGTACTCCGCGACTTGCTCGGCAGTCTCAAAGTACATTTCGTAGACAGCATCCTCGTCAAACTCGCAGTTGTCGGTCGAGTAATCGCGGCAAATTTGTGGCCTAGTGTAGTAGATTCCGCAGCGGTGGTCTTTTTGTAGGTGTTTGCAAGTTGTGTGGACGAGCAGGTACCACACATCGTCTTCTACGAACACGCTCGCCCGATCGTGGAGCAGGTACCAACGCATGAAATCGAAGTCTTGTTCGCTGGAAGGCTCATCGATGGGAAGAGCAAAATATTTACAACATTTCGCCGTGCAATAATCGCAAAGGCATTCTCCTTCGGGAACTTGATCTCGTTTCGGCGTTTTCCCATCGATGGTTTTGGCGGGAAGTAGTTCTAGGTCTACAATGCTAGTCATCGTGCGCTCGTCTTGATGTTGTTCGTAGTCAGGATGTGGGTCATTGTTGGGTTATCTCGCCGCATTGGATTCGGCGTGATAGTCTATCGAAAGTATACCCCACGAGTGTGCATGAAAAGCGATTCACAATCAACCCCCCGCCGATGATCTCTCGCATTGATTCTTTGCTCACCAAATCAGAAATTGGAGATTTCCTCCAAAGTCTTCAACTTCGGCCCTTGAAATCGGTTCGTTGCCGAGTAGACCGCTGTGATCAATCACTCCCGTTCGAAACTTCGAATGTCCCTTGGTATCCTCGCTATGGACGTCAATTGCTCGACTCTACGGTGCGGCCTGGTTCTTTTCTCGCTTATGCATCTGCTGATTACTACATCCAAGATTCAGCTTCGATGCTTCCCTTGCAACTCTTGGATCTATCCCCGGATGATTGGGTATGCGACTTGTGCGCGGCACCGGGTGGCAAGGCGACAGCGATCGCTGAATCGCTGGGTGAGGGGGGAGTGCTGGTCGCTAACGAAGTGATCGCTGGCCGCGTCGATGTCCTACGATATTCCTTAGGTCGAACAGGTCGAGCGAATTTCATTCAGACCAACTTGGATCCGGAGCGGTTGGCGATCGAACTATGCGGACGATTTGACAAAGTTCTGGTGGATGTACCTTGCAGCGGACAGTCGCTCCTGGGGCGAGACCAACAAAGCGAGAGCGCATTCTCCGATACCCATGTGCTTCACTGCGCTGCCCGTTCCCAGCGGATACTTCGCCAAGCGATGTTGTTGCTGCGACCCGGTGGGCGACTGATTTTCTCGACCTGCACTTTCTCCCTCGAAGAAAACGAGGATCAAGTGCGATGGATGCTGGATCTTTATCCGGGCAAGTTCCACCCCATGGTTTGCGAATCTCTCTTGTCTCAATCACTGACTCCTTGGAAATCGCCGGTCCAAGAGGGGGCTTATCGACTTTGGCCTCACCGAGATCCATGCTCAGGCGGATTCGCCGCTGGCTTGCAAGCTGGATCTGACTGGGATCCTCATCAAGCTTGTGCAGACCAATTGCTCCAAACAAAACCTACCAATACCCATGGGGAGAAGTGGAAGGAGCGACGAGAAGATCGAGGAGGACGCAGCCATGCGTCGAAGCGTAAGGAAAAAGCTGGGAATCGAAAAAACAACACCGAAGGTGATCAGGGTTTCGATGAACTTTTTGAAATCACCGCTGCGATCGGCAAATGCAACCTATCGATGGAGATTCAGGATTCGAAAATAATTGGGTTTGAGCGAGGAGCTTACGCGTTCCATCAGGAATTTCCCCATATCGGACAAGGTACCACCCTGGCCGCATATAAGAACGTCGCCCCTTACAAGACGCTCGCAACGAACAAACCGCAATCAGCCCGCAAATCGTCTGGTGCGAACTCCAAAGGAGTCGCCCCTCTAGAGCCGTACCACGCAATGGCAATGCTTCAATCACACCTGTTTGAGTCGAACTCTCGCGTTGAACTCGACGATGTCCAAGCACAACGTTTTGTTCAAGGGCAAGCGATCGAGGAATCGAGCTCGCAGAGCGTACAAGCCGGATGGACGTTGGCTTGCTGGCAGGGAAAGCCATTGGGCTGGCTCAAGGGAGTTGCAGGTCAAGAAGCGAACGCAGGAAAAAAAACGGGGAGATGGAATAACCACCTCCCCGTTTGGGCTCGTTCAACTGCAACTGCAATTACTCAGTCTGCAGAGTCATCGCCATAACCACCGGTGCCGAAGCATCGCGACCTTTGACCAAGCTGATCTTCTTCATCGGTTTCTTCTCTTTTGGATTCACAGCGAAGTAACGGATTTGACGACCATCGAGATCGAAAGCGAATTCGCTTTTCGGAACATCGACGCGGCGGATGTAGTCAGCGAAATGCTCACCGTTGATCAACGGATGATCTTCAGTGGTGTCATCTTCATAAGTGATCCGAACGATCATGCTTGTGGATCCTTCGCGTGTCGCTGGATAAGACCAACCACCAACACCGCTCAAGAAGTGAATCGCGACAGCCGAAGCATTGCAAGTCACATCCACACTCTTTGGCATCTTCGGTGCCATGACACCATTCGGGCCATTGAGCATAATCGCATTCGGAACTCGATCCTCTTGTGGATCGATCAGAACGAATGGAACACCCTTGAACATCTTGGGCTTCCAATCTGGGAAGACCAATCGCTCGGCCATACCAGCTGGATCGAAGAACATTCCACGGGTGGTGATCGATGTCGCAACCGAAGCGATCGAGAGTGGCACGTACTTTCCTTTGCTCGTTAGGAATTCGAGCAAGTCTTTCATTTCATCCTTGTTCATCTGGCTTTCGAAGCCTTCTGGCATCAAGGACTTCTGCGAACCAGTCATTCGCTCAATGTCTTCTCGAAGAACAACTTCTCGTTTGCCTTGAACGTTGATCAGTTCGATCGACGTCTTGCTTTCGCCAGCCATCATCCCGGTGACAACCGTACCATCGGTGGTCTGAACGTTATAGGTTCTGAAGTTGCCTTCGACGCTACGGTTCGGATCAAGGATGTTGATGAGCAATTCTTCTTTCGGATGAACCGACATTCCGGTGAGCTCAGGACCGATCTGGTTCCCCATTTCGCCGTGCTTGTGGCACAGGGCGCAATGCTTCTGATAAAGGAGCTTACCGTTGTTTGCATTCCCCTTGTCGTGGGTCGTATCGGTCCACGAGGCAACGAGTCGTTGTCGGTCGGCGTTCGGAATCCCACCGGAGGACTTCATCATCGCAACGGCTTTCTCCCGAATCTTCGCATCGGGATAATCGCGTAGGAGTTGGCGTTGATCGAGTTGCAGATCGTTGATGCTCAACGCGCCCGCTTCGATCGATTCGATCAAGTCCTTGGTGGAATCGGGACGAGCCAACATGACTCGGATGCTGTTTCTCAAGAAGTCTGGTGGAAGCGACTTGGCTTTCTCGATCAGAGTCTTCGTCAAACCTGGAGCTTTCGATGCGCCGAGAGCTGCGACGATTCCGGACGAGAATTCCGGAGTCGATTGCGGCGTGACTTGATCAAGCAGCGTATCGACAACCTTCGGATTCACCGCTTCGAGAATCACCATCTGCTTGGCAGCTTGGAGTCGTTCATCGTTTGGCGAATCTGCTTTGCCCAAGCGATCTACAAGTTCCTTGCGGATCGATGCGATAGCTTCGTCAAGCTTGCGAACGCCAAGGGCGGTTGCGAGCTGAACGACTTGACCTTTGGTCTCAAGAGGCATGTCACCGGAGAGCCAATCAGAGACGAGCCGGTTGCTGATATCCTCAGGCAACGTGACTTGGTAGTCTTTCGGCCAACCTTCGACTAACCCACGAATCACAGCACCGGTGATTTGTGGATTGGAGTCTTTAGCGATCATGCCGCCGAACGCTTGAGGGGAGAGTTTGTTTCGCGCTGCGTGTTCGGCGACGATGGAAACTCGATTCAAGAATTCAGGGGACGCTTGAAGTGATTTCTCACGAAGTAAGCGAGGTAGGACTTCCGGAGCGTGGGCACTTGCGGCACTTGTCCACGCATCGAGTAGCCAGCGATCTTCAGGACCGCCACCTAGGGTTACCAAGCTTGGGTTCGAAAGCCGTTCACCGATCGACTTGGTCCCTGTGGAGACCGCTTCGGTTGGGCAGTCTGCGAGCTTGAGCATTGCAGCCAATCGCAATTGCGGGTCATCAGACTCCAACGCTCGGCTACCGAGAATCGCTTGCAAGGTAGCGCTGTTGGGTTCTGCGGCGGCGATCGCATTGCGCAAAACTGCATCGCTTGGATGCTTGAGTGTACTGAGCAATGCGTCACCGTTCCATTTGCCATGGGCACTTAGCACCCAAATTGCATGGACTGCAGCTGGATCGTTTCCGATAGCGTCGACTTTGTACGCGAGGGTTAGAGCCGCGAGAGCCTTGATAGTCTCATCGGATAACGTCGCTTTCTCGATCAAGAGTCGTTGGGCAGCTTTGCGCCAGAACATGTTGGTGTGCTGAAGTGCTGCAACGAGTTTCTTCTCATCGGAAGCGTTCAAGCCACCTTTGACCAAAGCATCGGAAGCTGCCAACTCTTGAGCTGAAAGCCCTTTCTCACCGTTGTAGACAACGCGATAGACTCGGCCGAAGCGTTTGTCTCGCAGCTTGGTCTCGTATGCATTTCCCTTACCGGTTTGAAAACCGTTAGGAGTAGGGTTGTGCTGAACGATGAAGTTGTACCAATCGAGATACCAAACATTCCCGTCCGGACCGACTTCAGCCATGATTGGCGAAGCCCATTCATCGTCGCTTGCGACCAAGTTGAATGGGTTTGTCGAGCGGTATCCGGCTCCATCGCGATTGAGAACAAAACCACCGACAATGTGACCGGTTGGTTCGCAAACGAAAGCGATTCGGTTCCACCAATCCTTGGGGTAATTTCGAGCGGTGTACAGTGCGTGGCCAGCCGCAGCGGTGTAACCACCGTGCCAGTCGACTTGACGAACCTTATCGGTCACCGACGCGAACTTGTAACCATCAGCGATGTTGCTCAAAACTTGTGGAGCCCACCCTGAAACTTTTTCGTAGTAGCGGTTCGGTACCGGCATAAAAATGCTCGGGTTGCCGTTAGCGGTCGAACCGAAGATCAACCCATCTTCGCTGATTCCAATCCCCCACGTGTTGTTGTTCGTCGATCGAATGAATTCGAGTTTGGTAACACGCACGGAGTGTTTATTGAAATCATCGGTACGGTCGGCGGAAGCTTTGCCTTCTTTGTCCAATGCGAATGCTGGTGCTGTTTCGTCCGAAGCGCCAGCGGTAAGAGCAAATCGCCAGAAGCCTTGGCGGAACCCTTGTTGTCGCTCTCCGTTGATGACGGGTCGCGAATCGTTGTAGCCTTGCATCCCCCAAACCCAGTTATCTAGGCCCCATTGGAAGTTGCTTACGCCACCGTGGGTATCGCCCATTCCCCATCCGGTGATGAGTTCTTGACGGAAGTCTGCGACATCGTCGCCGTTGGTATCTTTGAGATATACCGTTTTGGTACCGTCTTGGACGACGACACCGTCTCGATAGGCAACGATGGCCGTTGGGATGCTTAGGTGTTGAGCAAAGACAGTGAACTTATCAGCCTTTCCGTCCCCATTCGAATCTTCGCAAATTCGGATGCGGTCTCGGCCTTGACCTTGCGGTTGTAGTTCGTTCGGGTAGTCAACGGTTTCGCAAACCCAGAGTCGGCCGCGATGATCCCAGTTCATAGCGATCGGTTTTCCACCGAGACCAGCGAGGCTCAAGTCGGCTTCGCCTTCGAGAGTGTTGGCTTCCATTGCCCAGAGTTTGACGGAGAAATTCTCCGGAGCAACGTAGTGTTTGATCGACTCGGTTGCAGTGAGTGGGTCCTGCATTTTAGTCATCGGTTCAGCTTGGCCACCTCGAGCGCCCGGTTGATAGTTCGGGATTTCCTTGCCAACTTCGGTGAAGGTAAAGGGCGCTACATCAGTTCGAGCAGCCGATAGTTTAGGGATATCGAATCGGTTCGAATCGCGGAAAGCCGGGAGGGCTTCCGGGTTGCGTTGGCAAGCCCAAGAGATGCCGCGAGCGACGAGGTTTTGGAAGCCCGGGTTACCCCAAGTATCCATGTTGTGTCCCCAAGCGGTGTAGAAGACGCGACCTTTTCCGTGGGTGCGTACCCATGTCCAAGGCTCGGCCGAAGTCCCTTCAGCAAGTTTTCCTTGGCGGCGTTCTTCAAGAACAATCCGATCCTTGGAGTTATGCATGTGGTGCACATAGGTTTCATCCCAGCTTTCGAAACCACCGAATCCCTTCATGATGGGGTGTTCGGGTTCGACTATATGGGTTGTGAAGCGTTCGCCACCGTGCTCTTTGAATTGAGCACCGACGAGTTCTACGTAGGCTTTCGAGTTGCGGAAGCAGTACGATGCGCAGTGCAAAGGAACGATCCCGTGGCCTTCGGCAACATAATCGAGCATTGCCTTTTCTTGTTCAGGCCCGAGTTGATCGATATTTGCATAGATCAACAACGCATCGAATTCTGCAAGTCGCTTTGCGTTCAAAGAACTCGGTACATCTTCGCTGTAAGTCAGCTCAATGCTGAACTTCTTCATCGATGGACCCAGAACGCGGTACAAGTCCGCTGGACGATGGTGACCTTGGTCTCCGAGGAAGAGAACCTTTAGCGGTTTACCTGTCGTCTCGTTGTTTTGCGAACGACCGACGTTCACCGAGGATAACAGGAAGGTAAGCAGGAGAGCGACCAGCATTGGGCCCCCTGCGGTAAGTGGCATGCGGCAGGAACTGCGCTTGCCATAGAATTGCCTAAGCATATTAAACATCATGGTATCCTGAGGATCGTTGATAATGGTTGATTTCACTAGTGGATTGGCACCGGTGAGTTAGTTTTCTATTTGGCGACTGTTTAGCCGAGGGTAAAGTTAGCCGAGGGTAAAGCCTGGCAGTTGAACAATCTTGCCACCTTCGACGGCGCTTTGGTGAGCACAGATTCCGACGCAGGTCCAGTTTGCCGAAGTAACAGCATTGGGCCATGGATCTCGATTCTCTACCAGTGCACTTACGAACTCGTGGACCAAGTGTGGGTGGGAACCACCGTGGCCGCCACCTTGGATGAACGACAGGTGATCCGCGTCTTGAATGGATTGCGTAAATGGTCGAATCGGTTCAGGAAGCAGATGAGCATAATCGGGAACTTCGACTTCCGAAGCGATCTCATGTTCCGGCTTCTTGGCCGTGTGCATAATATGCGGCTTGCCTTCGACCAGCGACCATTCGAAGCTCTTCTTGGTTCCATACACATCAAAGCTTTCGCGGTATTGACGTGCGGTATCGAAGAGGAACCGCCAAATGTGGGCGGCCACATCGCTGTCCTTGATCTTGATGTGGCAAGATTCGACCGCGAAGGAATTCCCGGACTTCTTGGCCAGATCTGAGCGAATGGTTCCAGAGCCAAAACAAGAAACGTATTCTGCGCGACCGTTTAGAAGTCCGAGTACTGGGGAAACCACGTGGGTTGCGTAGTGCATGGGGATCATGCGTTCCCAGTATTCAGGCCAGCCTTCCATGTCTTGTGGGTGCGATGCAGCAAGGTACTGGATCTTGCCCAATTCCCCCTTTTGATACATTTCTTTCAAGAAGAGGAATTCGCGGCTGTAGACGACCGTCTCGGCCATCATGTACTTCAATCCGGTCTTCGCGACTGTTTCGCAAATCTGATCGCACTCTTCGATCGTTGTAGCCATCGGAACGGTACACATGACGTGCTTACCCGCATTGAGGGCTTTGAGACTCATCCAAGCGTGATCGGGGATCGGTGAGTTGATGTGAACGAAATCCACGGTCGGATCTGCAAGGACTTGCTCGTAGTCGGTGTACCGATTCGGAATCCCGAACTTGTCGGCCGTCTCATGCAATTCCTTTTCGTTGCGTCGGCACACGGCGACAACTTCTGCGTTGGGATGCCGTTGATAGATCGGAATGAATTCCGAGCCGAAGCCTAGACCGATCATTGCAACACGAACTTTTTTCGCCATTCAAATGCTCCTAGATGTTCAGTGGGAGAGGATTTTTTAAGTAGTTGTTTCGACGCAAAGTGGTTTCAAGCGACCGAATGAAACCACCGTTCCAAGCGATTAGTGGCGTATGAGGTTCCATTCCGCCAAGGTTTACACAAGGATTTCATCCCAACAATGTCGCAGAAACCCTAGCCGGTCGCCATGGAAAATTGCGCAAAAAACCTAAGATATTTTACACGGCTAATGGCCGTGCGGATGAGCGATGGGGCGTGTGCTGTAGCTGCCTCGTTGACACTTCGGGTTACTGCTTCGAGGCCTACGGACACTTTATAACCCTCAAGATATCGCTAGACACTAAAACCCTGAATAACCAAAAAAGGGAACCTGTGAACCTTTCGGAACCCTATCTCAGCCATCCCAAGATTGACCATCCCAAGCTACCACGCGCTCGAGCCAAGCGACTAGCGCATCGCTGAAGAGATCCAGTAGCAATGCACCCTTTTCTTTAGTTGCGAATCGGGGCTCACCGATGTAACCAGGCACCGTGCGATCCTGGGTCTTCCAAGCTCGAACTCCAGGGCGGAACGGGTTCCCTGTTGAGACCGACTCAAGCCCCTTGTAGTCGCGAACCAAGTCGGGGCGAAGTTGCAGTACCATGGAAGTTTCCCATTCACAAGCATGACCCATGTCGCGCTGAACGATCGTTGGATCGGTCGTCCAAGGTTCAACACCGAGCCCCCAATATGTCGTCATCAACAGGAGAAGGTCCTCGCGATGGGAGTACTTCTGCCGAATCTCAAATGTGGCTTGCTTTGCAGGTACATCATTGCCACCGTGACCGTTGATAAAGACGATACGTCGAAATCCTTGTTCGATGGCATTGTCCATCAAGCTGCAGAGCATATCGAGATACGTTCTTGGTGCGGCGGAAAGCGTACCGTTGAAATCGAGGTGGTGGTGGGAGTTTCCAAACCACTGCACGGGTGCGAACAGGACTCGATCATGCAATCGCGGTTCAATGCGATCGATCAAACCTTGGGTTAGCAACGTATCGGTCATCACAGGCAAATGCGGACCGTGTTGCTCGATAGCAGCTATCGGAAAAACGATGGGGGTGTCGGGTGCCAAGTCTCGGATTTCGGGAGCTGGAAGTTCATGGAACAACACGCGAATTTCGCTTTCTGATCCAGTGGATCGTCGGAGGGAATCAATCGAATCGAGGCACAACAGAAACTGGCAAAAAATAACGCCTTAGGTAATCTGTTGTTGGCAAAAGTTGAAAGGTCTGTTTGATTGGCTTATGGATTAGGTAGCTCGAACTCTTTGGGAAGAGCCGCGTTGTTACCTTCAGCCCAAGCACGCGTGGTCAATTCAAGTTTCTTCTTTGTTGGACTGCTTGGGTCATCGAGCAACAACCAAACGACCTTCTGGTCTTTTTCATTGGGATTCTGAACGGTCGTCACTGGGTTTGCACGGCGGACCAACGCGGTTAACAAGTCGCGGACAGGGGTGTCGGAGTAATCGAAGTTGCGAATTTGCTGATTGCGTGTGATACCATCCTTTTGAAAGGCTGTCCCGTTGATAGCCATCGGTATTGGTTCGGTATCTGCGCTTTGGCTTTCCTTCAACTCCGTCGCTATGGCTTGCAAGACGACTTCGAGTGACTCTTGCTCGATTCGCAATTTCACTTTGGTTGCGAGCAAGTCATCGATTGATTTCGGAGCCGTCTTCGGTGCGGTAGAAGTCGTTGTTGGCTTGTCGCTTCCCGTCTTAGACTTTCCAGCACCACTGAGCGCGACATCGCTTCCGACTTGCAAAGCCATCCATGATCCGATAGCAAGATTCATAGCGGACTCTTTAGGAAGGTAAGCATTGAAGACGACTTGGCCATCTTCAGCGCCGGATCGAGAGTACTTGTGCAATGCTCTTAGCATTTGCGGGAAACGATTCGCGATCGGACGCCAATAAGTTGCGGCAGGCTGGGCCGTAAGCTGACTTTCCACTGTATCAGCAGCTTCGGCAAGTTTCTTTCTAAGGTCGACCGCATCGCGAGATGCGCTTTGCAAGTCGTTCCCAAAGGTTCGGTATTCCAAATAGAACTCGGGCTCGAAATGCACACGACATAACAAGGCTTGAACGCGATCGTCGACGATCTCTCGCATCGCGTCACGCACTTTGCCTGAATGCTCTCCAAGCCACTCTTTACCATCCCCGAAAAGAAAACTCGGTGCTGCCAGAAAAGTAACATCCGCTCGAGAATCGGTAGATTGCAAAAGTGAATCAAGTTGTCTTCTTAGCGGCCCCGACTTGCCTTCACTCTCAAACATCGGCTTGAGCAACTCTAGCGGTCCGATCGTC
>JBJONT010000024.1:0-2961 GCA_046051705.1 Planctomycetota bacterium
ACGGAATGCCGTATGGCGCAATAATTGGTTGGCCATAGGGAGCCTGCTCGCCGGGGGGGGGGCCGCAAAGCAAGCTCGATGTGGCGTGTTGCAAGTGCCGCACAACAGGAACGCGACCTAGCGATGTTTATGTACTTAAAGAGTGTCGTTAAGAAAATGCTCCCAGCCACGGTTAAGCACGAGGATTTTTCTCCCGATCGGTGAAATGCAGCGAATCCGGATGTTAGTGAGCGTTCAAAAGAGGCCAGTTCAACATGAAAGGCACGATGCATTCTGAAAGTGGGATTCCCAATTCCCATTCCCTCCGTCACCGAACAGCACTGCATGGTGGTTGCCAAAGTGGATCCGCTCATGGCCTTGGTTGACGAATTGGCGCGGCAGCAAGAAGCCTCCCGAGAGAAAGCATCGAATTTGCTCGACGCGATTGTTCACAAGATGACAAGCGGCGGGTGAGCGGAAGCGGCAGTGTTGGAAGCATGATCAAATGTCGGGAGTGGGTTTTCTTGATCGGTTGGCACGTGGTTTTCTACAACGTCAGTGCAGAATTCGACTCATTCGTCTGGTAGGCTTGCGTTATCGCATTTGGCGGATCACATCTTAGTCGGGCATTGACGACGATCGGCGAACTATCTGAAATTGGGCATACCATCCGGTATAATACGCCAATACAGTCCGATGAAACATTGCGATTGGATACATTACGCCGAACGATTGCCATGTAGGCGCTAGCGGGGGGAATGAAAAAGAAAGGGGGTCCCAAGATTGAAACGACTCGCAGGATACATCAATAGAAACCGCTTGTATCTAAACAAGTTGCCTAGCGACTTTGGATCAATTAGAATAATACGGTCGTTATGAAGAATAGGAATCTGAAGAGGTGCAACCGGGGCGTCGTGAAGTCTAAAGTCGGAATATAGCGTGGCCCTTTCTTGGGTCTGCTCTCCTCCAGTCCAACTTTGGCCGTATGCGATAAGCCTTCGGTGCACGACTGGGCGAAATTCCCATGAAGGAGGTCGTTCCACTGCGTTAGCTATCTAGGTTATAAATTCCACTTGCCTGTAAACCAAGGCAGGCGTCCATTGACAAGGCACACAGGGACATATGGACACAAAATTGTTCAACAAGTTCATGGATCGTCCAGACGTCGAGACGCTGGGAGAGCTTGCGGAGATACTTCGATGTCCGCTCATTACGCTTGAGAGCGTACAACCGCATGTGAAGAGTCTTTCAGCTGGCCCACCGTATAAAGTCGGATTTGTTGTGTTAGAGTTGCTCACGGAGAATCACATCTCCCTGGAAGACATTGAGCAAACCGAAATCACACAACCAAGCGAAGCGATGCTCGCAGTTGGCGCGCATGTCGTGAGCAGTAGCCTTCGGGAAGCAGCGTTTGGTGAATTCCTAGAGGACGTTCTAGATGATCCAGATCTAAAGCGAGTCTTACTCCAGGGCGACTATGAAGGTCTCAGCGACGCGATACGGATGACGGGCTGGGTAAAAAAGAAAAAATGGGTCCCAGTTGATAAAAAGGAAAGCCTGGTTATTGCTCTTTCTCGGCCATTATCGGCTGCTTTGTTTTTCGACAGAGTTTGGACCCTCGATAGGGATATACCGGGGACAATAGGTTTTCGATGTGGACACATTAACGAACAAATTGCACTTGGATTGCTGGACGGACTAATGAAGGATTTCACAAAGCTCGAAGCAAAAGAAGATTTCCGGGATGAAAAGCGTTATGAAATCGATGAATTCTTACGTTCTCCTGCAACCGAGTCTTACATGTCAAAAGCATTTGCTGGTCTCCTTGCTCCCGCATTCGAAAAGCTAACTATTAGACCGGTACAAACATACTTTGCGTCCGAAGAAAACCTGCGTGGTACATATGCCATAGGTTCTACCCCGATGGTAATCGCCGTACTCGAATCCTTGGAATGGATCGATGAGGAGCAGCTGACATGGGAGCAAGTGGCCGAGGTGCGTAAAGATATGCAATCCGTTTTGGCATTGAAACGGATGCTTCACTGGCTTGACTCTCAGATGGCTAGTAAGCCCGTTTCGTATATTGCAGATGAGATCCAGTTGAGGATTACTGAATACGAAAATGCCACCAAAAAGCACGGAATCAAACTTATGCAAGGTGCGTTTGGTACCTTTTTAGACGTAAAACTTTGGAATTCGTTGCTTGGAAGTATTGTTGGTGGGAAATTAGATCCCAATCATGGTGCACTCATTGGTTTTCTGGCAGGTATAACCCTTCAAGGCTGTAGAGTTGTACTAGAGACTCTAAATCTACATGTCGAATCCAAAACAAAACTAGATGAAAATCCTGTTGCGTACATACACCACGTGAAGAACAAAGTCGTAAGCGAGATTAAGACGACAAACAATCCGAAAGACCAAAGCGGGTGATCGTTGCTTCCTGATGGCGAATTTACTTCCCCTAACTCTGTCATCGGTGGCATGAATTAGCCCCCGATATTCGGACCACGAGCTTAGCTGGAAAATCGTGTGTTTTTCTGAGCCGAAAAATGCCATGTTTTTTGGGGTTTCCACCAAGGAGGATCTTTATGCCACGCAAGAGGCGATCGTTTAGTGCCACCTTCAAGTCGAAGGTGGCCATAGATGCTATCAACGGTCTAAAGACTGTTGCAGAGATGTGAGCGTACAATCACTCGGCCTTCCGCAACATTTTGGCATTGAATTAGTAGGTAGACTTGGCAAGTTACGTCTTACCTCCAATTCCTTTGCTGAGAGTTCATCATGCCAAGACACCGTCGTGAAGAGACTGCCCAACGCTGGGCGAGTCGCCTCGCTCAATTCGAAACCTCTAACCTGTCCGTAGCTCAGTTCTGTCAATCGATCGATTGCTCGATTGGTTCGTTCTACCTCTGGAAACGCAAACTGGCGAAACCAACTCCAGCTCCCTCCGCTTTCCTTCGTGTACAAACCTCAATACCTGCT
>JBJONT010000025.1:0-6503 GCA_046051705.1 Planctomycetota bacterium
AGTAAGTATTCAGGCCAATCCTTTTCACCAGGCATCGCCAATGCAGTGACTGTAAACTTCACACCGCCGGTCGACTCTGGTGATACGAACTCTGCCAAGGCAATGTCGTTCCTCGGATTCATCTTCCATCCACTCGGCAATGCATTCGATGGCCGACCAGTTTGTTCATCGATCGCAAAACCCTGAACAATCGACAGAAAGCCTTCCATCAAAGGCTCGAGTCGCTCCGGTGTATCGGTAGCTTTCAAAAAGTAACAGCCGGATTCCAACGGGAGAATCGCACCGAGAATTCGACGCGGACCACTGTTCGCATTCTGTCCGCCAGCTTGCGAACCGCTACCTTGCGAACTGGCACCTTGGGAAGCAGCCCCACCCGATGCACCGCCGAGCGACATCGGCGCACTGCTAGTGCCAGCCAAAGGCCCAGCAACGAACTCTGTGTCCGATTTCGGAGCGTCGTAGACACGCACCGCAGGCGGCGGCTCGCAGCCGACTTGGACTGGCAAAACAAGCAATGCCAACCCAATCGGTCCGGCAATCATGAAACGACGGGCTGAGAAGGTGATGGAAATCAAGGGAGTCGCGTAGTGTCGTGGGGGGAGGGAGGTGCGGTCGCAGGACTCTACCGCAGCAATAAAACCAAAGTGCTGCGAGACAGGAATGCCACAAAACTTTTCGCTGGCAAACCGTCCTGTAGGGATTCATGCACAGCTTGAAACCCGAAAACCAATTGGGCTTCTTCACGTGCACAAGAACCTTTAGACCGTCAAAAGTACTCAGTATTATAAGCTCCACCGAGCCATTCGACAGTTCAAACTTCCCCAGGAACTCGCTTCGATTCTCTCAAATATCCGGTATTTCCCAATAGAATCGAAAAAAACACCTTCGCTACCCCGCCTCCCTCTGCCAACCCCTGCCCCAGCCCCAACTCGAGCTCAAGTGCCGAACTGCCAGACTGGGACTTTCTGTCGCGCCGCTTTTCGCGAGCCTAAAAAAAGAAGCTCGCCAAGCCAAACAGCTTGCGAGCTTCAATTCTTTTTCATCTCTTCAACAGGATCCCGAATTACTACAGGATCCCTGTTTCCGCAAAAGGTCGTTTCTTGAGCCAATGCCCAAGTGACAACCGAGACTAGCCGGCGATCTTGGTTACGGATTCAACCATTGGGCCGATAACTGGCTCAATGACTTCCTTGACTCCTGGAATCGCATAAAGCTTCTCAAGAATCCCACCTACCGTCTTGAGGTAAGGACCGAAGAACGATCCGAGTACACCCTTCGCTGCATCGGGAACACCGGTCATCGACTCGGTGTAGCTCTTGGCTGCTTCTTCAAGCTTGCCAACTGCACCCTTAGCGGTATCGACGTCGGTGATGCCTTCCAAAGCCGAAACAACACCACCGAAGGAGCCATCAAGCTTCTTCTTCAGGTCGTCCATGCTGATTCCGCCAGGAAGCTCGAACAATTCCTTCACAGAAGGAACTGGAGCATCGGCTGGTGGAACTGTTTGCTGAGCTGCAGTAGCTGCGCCTTCCTTCTTCTCTTCAGCCTTTGGCGACATCAAGTTCCAAAGCAAAAAGCCTCCTAATGCCAAGCAAGCAAGCGGAATAAGCCAACCCATGGGGCTCGATGCTGTCTTCGCTGCATCTTGAGCTGTGCGAGCTGCGCTCGAAGCTGCATTCGATGCTGCGTTGGTTACTTGCTTTCCAAGATCAGCCAATCCCATCACACCCTTGAGCTCGTTTGGCAATGCACTGCTGAGCAAGTTGCTTTGGCTGCCAAGTAGATTGGTCAAAACGCTTGGATCAAATCCGCCCGCCGACTTCGCTTGCTTGCCAACAACACCCATAACAATCGGTGCAAGCGAACCAAGAAGGCCAATGACCGACTTGTCGCCCAATCCAAGAAGCTTCATCAAGACCGAGACGATGCTCGATTGCGACGAACCCAAGAGCATTGGCAACAACGAAGCACCCATGCTGAGCAACTTCGAATTCGCACCACCGGAAAGAAGACCTCCCAAGTTGTCTAGAACCGATGGCTCTTTATCTTGTTGCTTGAAAATATCACCAAGCTCCGACAGGCCGGAAGGACTCGATGCCTTCTTGACCAAACCACCGAGCAACACAGGAATCGCTGCTTCGATCGCCGATCCTGTCTTGCTCTTGTCCAAGCCAACGGCCGAACCGATTTGATCTGCTACACCACTGCTTATCGCAGTTTTGACCATGTCCATCAAATTAATTGCCATACTCAAAACTTTCTTTTCATTGAGAGGTCTCGAAACATTCCCACGCTCTGTGGCTTCGGTGCATAATATCACTAATTTCATTGACTTATGCAGGGCTTTATGTTGAGAAAGTCAAGAATTCTTCTCGTATTTTCTAAAGCCCTCGAACTCTCTGTATTTCTACCTACAGCGAACAAAGCCGCTCAATTTACGCAGCCAGACATCTCAACCTAACAACTACAACCAGCTAGCCATCCCCCAATTTCGGGTGTCACTCACAAACTACCCTCGACTTCGCTCCCCTAAACAATTCGCATCCGGCCCAAACTGACAAGTCTAGACTGATATTAGGGCATGCTGACACTAGGGTCGGACCGAACCCCGGGTGGCGTCCTCTCCAGCCCCCAAACGGAAATGATGGTCAAACCACCAATATGTCCCCTCCCATTGACGCTCACTAAACACATGCCCATCAAAGTGATTCCAGTACCCCAATGCCCCCGAACCAAGCGAATCTGGGCCGTTCTCCTTGCATAAATCCCAAGCTTTACTCGCACCCGCAAGCGTCTGAAGGCTTTGCGTGCCATCGGCCGCACCAGTCCCCTGCTCTCCTCCCATCACCAATAAACTCCGTGGCGCGATCAAACCGATCAACTCCTGGTGACTCCAATCCTCACCCTTCAATCGGGGGGATGGTCCCAAATACCAAGGCGCATCCCAGTTGGTCGAACTCATTCCAACGCCACCCTCGCTCGCCACCCCGACAAGCACCCTTGGGTCTGCGGCCATCAGATACATGACTTCTTTCGCCCCAAGCGAATGCCCAAAAGCCCCAATGCGCTCGTGATCGACCTGCTCTACCGTCAATAATGCATCGAGAGCTCGCCTCGCATCGAACACCATCTTCGCAATACCCCGAGCTTGCGGATGCCGACGTCGATGCCCATCGACCGCTTCTTGAAAACTCATCACATCCTGCCACAAGAAACATTTCGGACAGATCACCACGTATCCGCGTTTGGCTAAGAGCATCCCCGTGGCGCGAGGCCCATACAACTTATCCGAAAACTCCCCAACTCCCGCTATCTCGTCGATCGTGCTGCTCATCGTCGGATGCAAAGCGACAATCCCAGGCCGCTTCCCATCGCGAATCAAACCCAATCCAACCTCCGCCGATGGAATCAACAAATAAGCATCCATCGCAACCCCCGGCTCAACTTCGATCTTGATCAGCCGTCTTTCGACTCCGTCGATTTGTTCGCTCGACTGCACTTCGATCTTCGGCTCACTGCCGACCGATGGCATAGGACCGAGTAACTGCTGAAATCGTTTGCGATAGACCAAATTCTCGCTCTTCCATTCCTCACCCGTGGTACTCGCAATGCGACTGCCTGCTCGATGGTGTATTCCTTCATACGAATAAACCAAAGTATCTCTCCAGTGCATAGACTTGTTCAGCCAGTCCACCTTGCGCAACGACTCGCTAAACTCCGGCTTGCGGCCTGCCACCTCCGTGCGAAACCGAACCAATCGACCATGCTCAACATCGGTAACCAACACGGTCCGCCCATCTTCACCACCGAAACATAAATTGCTCGGCCTTGAACCCAAGACATCTATTTCCCGGATCTGCTCACCCTGCGGATCAAGAACAACAACGGTCCCTTTCCCATATCGGGTTACATACAAATTACCGACTTGATCACACCGCATGCCATCAAAACCATGATCCGGAAACTCCTTGAATAACGTCTTCTGAGTCAAACCTCCATCGGCTTCGATCTTAAATCTCCAAATTCGACGCTGCACGGATTCATTGACATACAACCATTGCGAACCAGGACTTACCTCAATCCCATTCGTAGTCCCCATTCCATCGGCCACCAGACTCACCTTTCCATCCGCCCTCACCCGCCATATTCGACCTGTAGATCTCCCCCAATCAGGATCGCTCGCATACAACGTCCCGTCATCGGCGATTGCTAAGTCATTCGGTTGACTCATCGTCGGTTCATGAGCAACTATTCGCATCGCACCACTCTTGGGATCAACAGACCAGATCTTGTGCCCAACATAGTCGGCAACAAGCAGATCCCCTTGGCTATCGATGACTATCCCATTACCAGTGCTTGCTCCAGGCAGTCTCGCAAGCACCTTTGCATTTCCCCACCGATCAACTTTCCCTATCGTCTGCTGCTGCCCATAGTTAACCGCATAGACATTCCCCTCGGAATCGCTCGCCGGCCCCTCAATCCCCTCAGTAAAAACTCCATCGGCCGTCAAAGGCCTTGCGATATACAACTCACCTCGCAAGTCCGCTTGCTCGATCTCCGAACCGCGCTGCGACTTCTCTTGCGCAATCGCTTGAAAACTCATTAAGCAACCACACGGCACTGCCCCTATCGCAAAGACTGTCCCCATGGCAAAGAGAAGTGTTGTTCCCCACCTACCCATCGTTCGACTCCTTGAATATGCATCAACCCAAGAGACTCAGAAGTGAATTTCTACAGACTCACCGGATTGCTTAACTGAGCCAACTCGTCGAGCATCCCCTGCATGCGATCTCTCAACTGACGCATCAGCGGATCCTCTTCTCCCTTCGGCCCTCGCTCCGTTGGCACTTCAATCGCTTCATCGATTCGAATGACGACTTCCATCGGTCCATGAATTCCGGCTCGATCCGTTAAGTCTTCTTCTAACCGCTCCACAGTCTCCAAGATCCGCGTGTCGGTCGTCGGGTTTTCTAAGTACTCGGGTGGATATGAAGCGACCTGCTGCGACAAATAGATTCGTGACAAATGTTGCCAACGCCGATCGCGTTCGCTCTCGGATAATTCCCCCGTAGTAAGCTCTGGAACGATCTTCATCCGCAATGCCTTCACTCGCGGAATGATCGGGCCATCCCCCTCTTTACCCAGCCACTCTTTCTCGAGTGGATCAAGCAAATGATCGACGAGCCGATCTTGCCGCTGAACGAAAGTCCCCGTCTGCGGACTACCGATGTACTCGATTTCTTTGAGACTCAGCATGGCATGGGTGATCCTGCCGATCCGCTGAAGAATCGGCGATGATTTCGATGAACCCCACGTCAACCGCTTCTCCAAGGACTCCAACGTAGGACTGACCGCCTTCTTCAAGTCTCCATGGAACAAGTACTTGATCGCAACCGGATGGATCACCACCTTCCCTGTCCCACCATCCTTAGCACGACGCTTCGCCGCCGTCCTAGCCATAAAGGCAACGCCGTCGAGCAGCGGTTGCAGCAGGTCATTCGTCCGAAAAACAGCCCCCTCAGGAAACACCACCAACGGCCGCTCGGGCTTCGATAAAGTTTCGATCGCCGTGTCGAGCGACTGTCGATCCAACCCCTCGCGGTATACGCTAAAGGCCCCCATCGTCTGTATCGCCCACCGCTGAAATCGACTTTGATGGAACAAATGCCAACTGGCCATCGCATACATCAACGTGTCAGCCGCAACCGCCACATGCGACATCACCAACGGGTCGGCATAACGGCAATGATTCGGCGTTAACAACACTCCATGCCCCCGCCTGAGCGACTCGCGGAAATGGTCGATCCCCTCAAGCCGATGGGAAACCACCCCTTCGTAACGGCGCAAATACCAAGGTACCACGCTAGCCTTGAGCACCAGCTTTGGGAACCATGTGGAACGCAGCGGCGGGATAAACTCGTAAGGCTTCTCAATGATAATGTCTTGCACTTGACTCTCCTGCTGATTCCCTAACGCCTGAATAGTCCGAGTTTGCGTTCTTTTCTATCCAGCATGGTTGTGGTCTGGTCGACGAAGCGAAGTTTCCTGCTCCGTTTCACCGCTGTTTTAGTGTACCTTGCAATAGCCTGAGGTATATTCCCATTATGAAAAGCAAACTCAAACAGTTTACGCTGAAGTCACAACCCGCACCCGCTGCGGCCGATACGACGGCCGAATGGGCCGAGCGATTCTTGAAATACCTACGCAGCGAATGCCACTTGGCAAACAATACCGTCGCCGCCTACCGCCGCGACCTCGAACACTTTAAATCCTGGCTCGAAGGTCGCTTGCCAACCAAGCTAAAGATTGACGACTTAACGAATTATCTGGTCTGGTTAAAAGAACAAAGCTTGGCTGCCACAAGCATCGCACGCCACATCGTCTCCTTGCGCATGTTCTACAAGTTCCTGCAACTCGAAGCTGGAATCACCGAGAATCCCGCCGAGCTGCTGACAACCCCGAAAATCTGGCGACGAATCCCCAAAGTCATCCCAGCTTCCGTA
>JBJONT010000026.1:0-23843 GCA_046051705.1 Planctomycetota bacterium
TTAGGTCCCTAAAACGTAGTGCACCCTAAAACGTAGTGCGGTCCTCCGGGCCGCGAAGCGAGCGCAGCGAGGCGTCATAACGAACTGAACCGTTAGAAACGTGCGCGGACTACGGCCCGGAGGACCGCACCACGACTGCGCGGACTACGGCCGACCGCTTCACCACAACCTACGTTAACGAAAAAACCCCCCAGGAGTTCTGGAGGGTTTTGATGCTTTTGGGCTGACATTGCTAGTGCATAAGCACAACGCAATTACTTCTTCATGCGGCGACGCATGAAGGCGATACCACCGACGCAAACGAGCGAGGTGATCGCTGGTTCAGGAACTGCTGCTGGGCTAGCAGAGACTGCGAAGGTGTAGTTGAATGGGTTGGTGCTCCAAGACGAACCGCTATTGGTCGAGAACTTGATTCCAAGGGAGCTGAAACCAGAGCTGTTTTGTGCGGTTGGGGCTGCGTTGCTAGCTTCGATGTACCAGCTGATTCCAACTTCTGGAAGAACCCAGTAAGAAGTGGAGGCAGCGAGATTAACACCCGAAAAGTTGAACTGGTAAACGTTCTTGCCGCCGACTGGTGCACCGGTCGAGGTCGCAATGAGAGTTCCTGGGGAACCAGCATTGTCGGAGTAAATCTTGACGGTCTTGGTACCCGAATCGTTGTTGAATCCAACGCCCGAAACCCAATCAAGCTTCAATGCATCGGAGCCGGTGGTGAATCCAGCAGCCAACCAATTGTTTGCCAAAACGTCGGTGTTGGTTGGACCGCTGGTGTCGGTCAAACCATTTGCACCCATGTTCGAAAGTACAACGCCAGCTTGAACGCTAGCAGAGCTAATTACGGCCATAGCCGCGACGACGAAAGCCAATACGGTTGCTTTCATAGATGTTATCCTCACTGTTCCGAAACCAAGAAAAAATCGCGCTGAAGCCATTTCAGCCGGGACTGAAAGACGTTTATACCGTAAAAATGGGTTGTGTCGACTGGTTCGGTTGTAATGGTTTCAGTAATTTAAGAAATTTCGGAGAGGAGTCCCTTCTTAGGGGGGGGGGCTCAGGTGTTTTGGTTACGTCTTCTTGGACAGCGTTTTTGACGTTTTTGAAGGTATTTGCTCTGTAATCAAAAAACCCCCCAGGAGCACTGAGGGGTTTCTATGATTTTGAATTGCTTCGCGGGCCCGAAAGCAAAACGCAATTACTTCTTCATGCGGCGACGCATGAAAGCGATACCGCCGACGCAAACGAGCGAAGTGATCGCTGGTTCAGGAACTGCTGCTGGGCTAGCGGAAATGCCAATGGTGTAATTGAACACGCTGGTGTTCCAAGACGAACCGCTGTTGGTCGAGGTCTTCACGCCGTTGTAGCTGAAGCCCGAAGCGTTCTGTGCTGTCGGTGCTGCGTTGGCACTTTCCAAGTACCAGCTGAGGCCAACTTCTGGGAGAACCCAGTAGGAGGTCGAGGCAGCGAGATTTGCACTCGAGAAATTGAACTGATAAACATTCTTCAAGGCAACGGTGGTGGCGGAAGAAGTTGCAATCAGGGCCCCTGGGGAACCTGCGTTGTCAGCGTAGAGACCAACGGTCTTAGTACCCAAATCGTTGTTGAAACCAACGATCGAGATCCAATCAAGCTTCAACGCATCAGCACCGGTGGTGAAACCGGATGCAATCCAATTGGTTGCCAAAATGTCGGTGTTAGTTGGACCGCTCGTATCGGTCAAACCATTTGCACCCATGTTCGAAAGGACAACACCCGCTTGTGCCGTACCAGCGGCGAAGAACGCCATGGCCATCAAGGCCAATGCCAAAAACTTAGATTTCATCAAAACCAACCTCCAAAAAACTTTACTGACGCTCCAACACGAGGCACGACACCCCGGGCTTGACGTATGGACTCTATCGGCTAGAGACATTTGGAGTCAATTGCTGTATTTCTCTTTAACTGGTAAAAATCAAGCTCCTTACGAATTTTTATCCGGTAAATGCAGGCTGCTATGTAACTTCACGCAAGCTTTGCCGGTAGTAGGGATTAAGGCTAGCAATTTTCAGTCGTTCATATCGGAGTAATGAAAGTGTCTCGAGTCTACTTCCTAGCAGCGGCTTTACTTGTTTCCCCCTGGAGTTCGATGATGGCACAAGATGCAAAGGATGCGCAGGATCAGCAAGCTGATCCTTACCAGTGGCTCGAAGAGGTCGGGGGTGAGAAAGCTTTGGAGTGGGTCAAAGCTCGCAATGCGATCGTGCAAAAACGGATGGAAGGGGACGGCGGGTTTGACAAACTGCGAAGCGACTTGTTGGAAATCCTCGATTCCAACGCGCGCATTCCATTCGTCTCGAAGTCCGGGGATTACTACTACAACTTTTGGCGGGATCGGAAAAACGAGCGTGGACTATGGCGCAGGACGACCCTAAGCGAATATCGCAAGGAAGAGCCCGCTTGGGAGATCCTTCTCGACCTCGATGCGTTGGGAAAGAGTGAGAACGAGAACTGGGTTTGGAAAAGTGTTTCGCTTCTTCGCCCTGACTACAAACGCGCTTTGGTCTCTCTTTCGCGCGGCGGAGCGGACGCGGTCGTGGTCCGTGAATTTGACTTGGAGAAAAAGTCGTTCGTCGAAGGGGGCTTTTATCTCCCCGAGGCGAAAGGGAGTGTCTCTTGGATTGACCTTGATCACATCTTTGTTTCTACCGATTTCGGGTCGGATGCGATGACTGATTCGGGCTACCCTCGCATTGCGAAGCTTTGGAAGCGGGGTACAGATTTGAAGTCAGCGAAGCTTATCTATGAAGGTAAGCAACAGGACATGGGGATCTCGGCAGTCCATGATGATACACCTGGCTTCGAACGGAGTTTCGTGACCCGCAACTTGGCGTTTTACAACGACGAGTTGTATTGGCTGAAGAATGGCGAAGAGCTGATCAAGATCGATGTTCCGAATACCGCCAACAAGACGGTGATTCGGGACATGCTGCTGATCGAACTGCGAGAGGCTTGGGAGGTAGGCTCCAAAACTTATCCCGCCGGCGCGTTGCTTGTGACGGACTTCGAATCGTTCATGGCTGGAAAACGAAAATTTGACATCCTTTTTGAGCCAACCGATTCAACAGCTCTATCGAGTTTTGGTGCGACGAAGAACTATTTGATTTTGAATGTGTTAGAGGATGTCAAGAATCGGATATATGTTGTCAAGAAATCGGAGCAAGGTGGTGAGGTTCGCTGGTCGAAGGAACCTCTCGTCGGAGCTCCCGCATTCGGAACGATTAACGTCAGCGCTGTCGATGCCGATGAGTCTGACGATTACTTTATGACTTCGACCGATTACCTTACACCAACGACTCTCTCGCTCGGGGAGATTGGCAAGCAACCTGCGGAACTGAAACGTTTGCCTCATTTCTTCGACTCATCGAAGTTTGAGATCACCCAGCACTTTGCGACAAGCAAAGACGGTACGAAGATCCCTTATTTCATGGTGGCGTCGAAGGGACTTGAACTCAGCGGAAAGCATCCGACGTTACTTTATGGATACGGCGGATTTGAAATTTCGCTGCAACCTACTTACAACGCAAGCGTTGGGCGAGCGTGGCTGTCCGAAGGTGGAGTCTATGTCGTGGCGAATATTCGGGGGGGCGGAGAGTATGGCCCGCGATGGCACCAAGCTGCACTGAAGGAAAATCGCTTGCGGGCTTACGAAGATTTTGCCGCTGTCGCTCAAGACTTAGTCTCACGCAAAGTGACTTCCAAGGAAAAGCTCGGTATTCAAGGTGGTTCGAACGGTGGTTTGCTCGTGGGCAATATGGTGACCTTGTATCCTGATTTGTTCGAAGCGGGGGTATGCCAAGTGCCGTTGCTCGACATGAAGCGATACAACAAGTTGTTGGCGGGTGCTTCGTGGATGGCGGAATACGGGAATCCCGATTACCCAGATCAGTGGCAGTACATCCAAAAGTTTTCACCTTACCAGAATGTGAATGCAGCGGTTCGTTATCCGAAAGTCCTTTTCACGACTTCAACTCGCGACGACCGCGTCCATCCTGGTCATGCACGCAAGATGATGGCGAAGATGGAGTCGCAGGGGCATTCGGTCTGGTATTACGAGAATATGGAAGGTGGGCATGGTGGTGCAGCGAACAACAAGCAGTCTGCATTCATGCAATCGTTGGCATATACGTTTTTGAAGCAGGAGCTGATGAAGTAAGTTCAGCGTTGAATCTTGGTGGTGGATTGAATCGTGGTGGCTTGAATCGTGTTAGCGGTTCGAAACGTGGTGCGGTCCTCCGGGCCGCGTATACGAGCGCAGCGAGGCGTCCAGCAGCGCGTTAGTTGCGCGGACAACGGCCCAGGAGGACCGTACTACGATTGCGCGGACGGGCGGCCGACCGCTTCACCACACCCTACGTTTAAGCCAGCACGAGTTGGTGGGTTGAATCGTGTTAGCGGTTCGAATCGTAGTGCGGTCCTCCGGGCCGCGTAAACGAGCGCAGCGAGGCGTCCAGCAGCGCGTTAGTTGCGCGGACAACGGCCCGGAGGACCGTACTACGATTAAGACCGTACTACGAATGCGCGGACAGCGGCCCGGAGGACCGCTCCACGTTTAGACCGCTCCACGATTTAGACCGCACTACGATTGCGCGGACTGGCGGCCGACCGCTTCACCACACCCTACGTTTAAGGCAACACGAGTCGGTGAACAAACAACCGGTCGGGCTCGATCGCTGCGGTCGCTAACTCGATCAGATGTTTGTGGTGTGTAAAGAAGACGACTTGCGTTTGATTCGAGAGAACGGCGAGTTGCTTGAGAGTTGCGGTCGATCGTTGATCGTCGAAGTGGACCAAAATGTCATCGACGATCAGCGGCATCGGTTCGTGAGCAGCGTTCCATTGCTCAATGCTTGCTAGTCGCAAAGCGAGGAAGAATTGGTCGCGGGTTCCATCGCTCATCTGTTCGATCGCGACTCGCGTTGGGTTGTTCTGCTCGGCATCCGGATTCTCGCGGCGACCAACCAAGATATGCTTTCCGGCTTCGTCAATCTCGATTTCGATTTCTTTATACCGATCGAGTGTCAGATTTCGAAACAAGTCGCTTGCACGCTTCAAAATCGGATCTTCGTTCGCTTGACGATACTTCTCGATACCGGCAAGGAGGGCGGTGGAAGCCAACCGCAATACGGCGAGCTCATGAACGCATTCTTCGATCTCTGCCGCAACGCCGAGAGCTTCGGTCGCAAGATACGAAGCACGACCGCTAGTGTCGAATTGCCTTTGTTGCTCGGCGAGTTTCGTATAGCTTTGTAACGCTTCGTCGCTTTGTCTTTGAAGCGATTCGATATCTTCCTCGGTTTGGCGTTTATCAAGAGCCAATTCATCCAGGTTTAGAGATCGGATCTTTTCGATGAAACCATCGATATCTTGGTTGTCGCAGGATTTGTAGAGCAGTTCTCGAAGTGCGTTCTGCTGCGTTTCAAGCTGGTGCAAACTTCGAGATTTCCGAGTGATTTCCGCCAGTGATTCTTCGGTAGTTGTTTCTGCTAACTGCATCAGATTTGCAAGGTCATGCTCAACTTCCTTTTGTTGGCAGATAACGTCCTCTAGACGTGTTCGGAGTTTCTGGACTTGGCTTAGTAATCCGTTCCTTTGAGTCTTTGTTTTGTCAGCTTGCGATTTGGTCAATTCAAGCGAACGAACGAGTTGTTCAGTATCTAGCTTGAGGTTTGTTGGTTGAGTTGTAATCAAGCCTGCGAGGGGATGCTCTGCAAGTGCAAGGACATCTTGTTCGTATTGGTCGATCAGCATTTGATGCGATTCGATATTGCGTCGGATGCTGTCGGTTTCGTCAGAGAGTTGTTGAAGTTCAAAAACTTGGCCCAGTACGATATTGGTTTGCTCTGGGGTGGCGTCTTTCGGAAGTGCGAGCGTCGCGAGGGAAGACCACCAACGTTCTTGCAAGTCAGTAAATCGTGAGCAAAGTTGGTTGTGGTTTTCGACCTGGCTCTGGTAGTCTTGCAAGTCGATTTCGCGCTGTTTCGTTTGGGCGTCGATCTCTGCTCGATTGCGGCGAGTTTGCTCAAGCCAATGGTTGGCAATCGCAAGCAACTCTGAGGTGGGAATACTATCGGAGCACTCCACGCCGATGTTGCGAAAAGCTCCGATTGCCTCGCTGGTGTTTTGTTGGATTGCGGTCTTGGTTCGAAGGATGTTAGCTTCCTTGACCAGTAGGTCCTCAGCTAACCGCTGGGTTTCGATCGCTTGGTGAGCCCAAGTGCTTACCTCTTGCGGTGGCTTATTCGGTAGTCGATGCTCGCTTGTGAATTGGCTCCAACGCATACCCCATGCGTCGATTTCCTCCTGGGCCTTATCGATTTTTTGGGTCTCGATTTCGATTTCGGCTTGAAGATCTTCGATGGTTTCTTGAAGTTTTCCTCTGGATGCGACTCGCTCTGCGTGTTCAAGCAACTCGCTGGCGAGTTGGTCTGCTTGGTCTTTGAGTTGTTGATAGTTCTCGATAGCAGCTTGCCAAGCTTGACCGTTCACTTCTTTATCGGCAATGAGATTCTTGAAGGCTTCGTCGCGCTCGGTTTTCTTTGACTCCCAATCTTCGGTGGTGGGGATACTGGATTTGTCGATATCCCGGTTCAGTTCTCGCGTTTTGGCTTTTTGTTTGCGTTCTAGGTCTTCGCGATTCTTGATGCATTGCGTTTTTTCCGCATCGAGTCGTTCTGCATCCTTGACCCAGCGGTCGATGCTTACGGGATTAGGGATAGGCTGAGCGGCGAATTGTGCGAGATCGGTATTGGAGATTTGCAATCGTTGGGTAGATGCGAGGATGTGGGATCGGAGTTGTTCGGTTTGTTCGATCAACTCGCTTAGTTCCTGAAGCTTGCTGGCATCAAGGCTTAGCTGGTTCGTGCGCCGTTCGAGCGATGCGATGGTTTGGGGATCGATGGTCTGTTGGGCACTTGTACTGTTTCGTTGCAGGCGAGCTTGAAGTTTATTCAGTTGATCTTCGGCGCTGCGTTTGTCGCGCTCAAGCCCATCGTATTGTCGCGCAAGCTCTTCGATACGTCTTTTTTCATGGGATGCTATTCGGCCTGCGTCTAGTTTAGACCTTAAGCCGTCGAGCTGCCCGAGCTCTTCCCAAATACGATCGATGCGTCGGTTTGCATCTTCGAATTGGCGTTGAAGGTTTGGTAGCTCCCGTTTGGATTTGCTGTAAACACCCAAGCCAGCGATCGCGTTCGTGCATTGCTTTTCAAAGTCTTCAGGCCAATCGGACTCGGGGAGTCGGCTGATCTCGGCTGTCTGATCGCTCAGTTCACTTTCGATCTCTTTTCGAAGCGATTCATTGAATACTTTATCGCTTAGGGACTTCTCCAGTCGAGATTCGAAGGACTGGAATGCATCTGCATCCTCGAGAGCGTTTGGAATGGATCCGAGTTCAGCGATTTCACGGCTTTTCTCTAGGTATTGGTTGACCGTTGGAATCGCTGCTTGGTAGCGATCCAGCGCAAGTGCTTTGAGGCGTTTTTCGGAGAGCTTAGTCTTGAGCTCTTCGCGGGATTTCGAAGCATCATGAAGTTGCTTTTCCAGACGATTCCATTCCTCGAGGGAGACGCAAGCTTCCCGTTCTTCTTTGATCAGTTTGTCGTAGAGTTTGAGCTTGTCGTACAGTTTTCCTTTTCGGCCCGTTTTTCCGAAAAGGTCATCCATAGAGGAATCAAGTTTTTGCTGCGAGTGCCTCAAGTTATTCAGGCCCGAGGCGCTTGCGAAGAGAGCTTGGCCTGACTCACCTCCACCTTTCGCAAGGACTTCTCCACCTTCTCGAAGGGTATCGTGATCGATCCCGAACATTCGTAGAAAGTGCTTTTCATCGATTGCTGGAATGAACTTCGCCAGTGACTCTTGGGAGATCAATCCCGAGTCATCGCGGTCGCGCAACGTATTGTTCTTTCCTTTGCGACGTATGCATTCAAGCGTTTGGCCTTGCTGGTTGGCAAGGACACCACCGACGCGAAGGTTCGGATACGAATGAAGGAAATCATCATCTGTACTGGTTGGGAATCCGAATAGCCAAGCTGTCAGAGCGCGCAGCGATGAGCTTTTGCCTGCTTCGTTCGGCCCATAGATAATGTGAACTCCATGGTTTCCTGCCGAAAGGTCTAGTGAGCGGTTGGTGAAGTGACCGTAGGCGATGAGGTCAAGGCGGTTGATTCTCATACGTTCTCCTCTTGGGATGCGAGGATTTCAATCAGGCGTTCCTTGGCGCTTTCAAGAATTGAATTTTTACCCATAAGCCAATCCGAGGTGCTATTCGTCAGCGGGCTGTCCGAGGTCGCAGAGCTGGATCGCAAGGTGAGGGGTAGTTTTCCGCGAACATCGTCCATGGAGAAGTCAGCCAGAATGCTCGGATCCTTTTTGGCTTCTTCAAGCACACCTAGGATGGCGGCCAGTACATCTTCGGAAACGGCCGATTCGCTTTCGACCTCTTTTGGCAATGACGTGTTGGCTTCAACCTTTTCGATCCAAACGCGATCACGAGCGATCCCCGTCGCGATGGCTTGGCATTCTTGAGCTATAAATTCACGCTCTGTGCGGAGTTTTCGGTGAATTGCCGTTTGACCGACGAGTGCGACGCGGATGGCAAGGAGTTTCTCGCCGGATTCTTCGACGAGTGATTCAAGCGGTTTGACGAACCGCTCTTGGACTTGATTGATCGATTCGATTTCAGAAACATCAACAGGCAGATATTCCCATCGCAAATCATCGATAGGATGAAATGTGGGGGTAATCCGTCGATGTTCGTCGACATTTAAAAGGTAGCAACCTTTTGGGCCCGTCTCCTTTGCATGACGGCCTTGGATATTGCCCGGGAAGATGATCCATGGATCATCGAGCAGCTCTTCACGTTTGTGAATATGCCCCAAAGCCCAATAGTCATAACCGCGACTCCTGAGACCTTCGATCGTGCAAGGAGCGTAGTTTTCGTGTCCTTCACGCCCGGTGCAACTTGTGTGCAGTAGCCCGATATTGATCCAACCAGGGATAGGTTTTGGGTAGTTGGCTGAAAGATCTTCGGTTACCGATTGATTTGCGAAGCCTTGGCCATGAATCGCGACTTCGAGTGCATCGAGCCGAACGGTATCAGGGCGATCGGTAGGAAAGACATGTACGTTGCTTGGATAAGCCAAGGCGCGGGTCATTTTGTTTTGTGCGTCGTGATTTCCGGAGATCAAATAGACCGGGATGTCGCACTCTCTCAAACGAGCCATTTGGCGGACGAAGAACTGGCCGGTTCCGTAGTCTTTCCAGTCGCCATCGAAGACGTCCCCTGCGATCAAGAGGAATGAAACCTTTTGTTCGATTGCAAAGTCGACAAGGTTTTCCAATGCACGTCGTGGTGCGGACCTTAGACGCTCGACAGGGGCTCCGTCGAAGGCCCTCAAGCCGTGCAGGGGGCTATCGAGATGCAGGTCGGCGGCGTGAATAAACCGAAACATTCCGCGATCCTCGAGTGGTTGTCAGGAATCCGCTTTGGCGATTGTTCTCCAAACCATACGTTTCGCTTGGAGGCCCTAACAAGGTAAGCCGCGTTGAGGCGGGAGGCAAGAGGCGGGATGGGGTTACGGAGTTTGGGTTTTGAGGAAACCGATAAGAGACGCAAGTTCGTTGTCGCTGATGAGCTCTTCGAAGTTGCTTGGCATCAGCGAGAGCTTGCTGACTTTCTCTTGTTCGATCCCGCCGCGAAGAATACGTTGGGATTTTCCGCTCTGGTCGATGATTTCAAGGGTTTGGTCGTTGCGGTCGAGGACTAGTCCCGAGATGGTCTCCCCGTCATCCATTTGGACGTTGGTGATTCGGAACGCTTCGTCGACATTTCGGTTCGACCACAAGATGTCTTCGCACAATCGCTCGAGGGTGCGAACGACGGCACCGTCGAGTTGCGGGCCGATCAGTTTTCCGTTACCGCGCAGTTGGTGGCAAGTCGCACAGCGTTCTTCGAAGACCCGTTTGCCAATAGCGATATCAGGAGTAAGTTGCGAGATGGTTTGGGCTTTCTGAAGCACAAATAGATCGCGTTGCGAATCGTTCTGGGCGTCTGGTTTAAGATCTGCGAATCTTGCGGATTCGTCTGCGGAAAGGGCATCCCACCAAGACGGTGGTAATGCTCGAAGGGAGTCTTTCGAAAGGGCGCCGCGACGGATCAAGCGTTCGATAAGAGGTAGGGCGCTGCGGTGGGGAGCCCACTTCTTGATCAGTTGTTCTTGGACGGGGGCGTTTGCCCGTTTCCCGAATGCTTCTGCAAGGGCATTCAAGGAATCTTGGTCGACGTTTTCCCAGTCCCATCGATACTTCCAACCGGCTACACCCGACTGCGAGCGATCCACAAGAAGATCTTCGGCTCCACTCTCGATGATGAGTTGAACTAAGTCGGATAGGGGAGGGAAATCCAATCCAGCGACAGAGCTTTGAAGTTGGACTTTGCATAGCGCATCGAGCTTGTTGGATTCAAGCAACCGTCGCCATTGGGTCAAGAATGGGGCGGCTTGAGTGGGGGATGTATCCGCTGATTTTTGCTTGGAGTCGTTGGACTTTCGTTCCTTCGAATAAACGCTGTTGCCGTAACACTGCGCAAGCCGAACGAGGGATTTGTAGGAGTCGCTAAGGGATGAGTTAGCGAGACCCGGTTCGGAGATCTCAGCGATGCCGATCCACGCGTATGCATCCAGACCGCAACCATCGACGACTTCGATTCTCACCGAAGCGCCAGGCTTGACCGAAGAACCGGGATTCGCAGATTCGCCAAATTGTTCGCTCAAATCGATCGATACCCATTTCGCGGTATCGCTGCGAGGTGGGTAAATGCGCTCGAGTTCTTGCCATTGCCCTCGTTGATGTTGATCGACGAGAATTCGGACGAAGTTCTCGTGACGTGCAGGTTCGTTGGGCATTCCATCGTGGCCGACGATCCAGAATGAAAGTTTTTTCGGCGCGTTAAACGGACTACTCGTCCAAGTACCGGTGTAGCGTTCGGATAGCCCAAGGCTACTTACGAAAGGGATAGGAGTTTGAGGATGCTGGTTTGCATCGGGATGTGTGTTTCGATCTAGCGAACGAGGTTCGGTAGGCCAATTTCGAACTTCCCCTGTCTTCGATGCTTTGGCTCTCCAACCGTGCAAGGTGAAGTCGGCTTTGTCTGCTTGTTCAAGCCAAGCCGCGATGGCGTCGGAGAAGATTTCTTGGCCAAGATCGACGAGAGCATCGGAGAGTTTTCCGTTTCGAGCTTTCTGGGATTCAGCGATCAGGAGGAATTGCTCGGTTTTCGCAGTTGGATTGTCGACGATTCGCTCGACGAGTTTGAGTACACGAGGGATATCGGCATCGCTTGAAGTCGTTGCGGCTTGGAGCAATGCGTCTCGCAGCCAAGGGGTATACCATTTCTGGTTTAGGTTTGGACCGACTGATTCGATGATTTCCAGAGCCCACTGTGAAGCGGCCGGTTCGCGGACGGCTTGCAGGACCTTTAGCAACGCTTGGGCTCGCGAGACATAAGCGGCATCGCCTGAATCTCCCTGTGTGGTGCTTGGCGAGGTTTCGGTGGCTGTCGCAAGGAGTGATTGTGGGAATTTCGAGCTTTGCTTCGTTTCGCGTCCAAGGATATCGCGGAGTGCAATCCAGTGGGCTTGGAGTAAGAAGGGATCTTGGGGATCGACAGCGGGGATTTGCTCAAGAATGCGTACCGCGTCTTGGATGTTCCCGGTGGATCCGAGTTGTTCGATGGCTCGCAATTGTTCGATTGCGCGAATTTGTGCATTTGCCGCTGAAGTGTCCTCTGATGGTGCTTGTTGCTGAGTTTGGTTAGCAGCATTTAGGTTGTCCCCTTTATAAGCGATGCGCCAGATACGGCCGCTTGTTCGGTCGCGGTCTGGATGATCGAGGGGGACTTCGTAGTGTCCGATGATTTTGTTGTAGAAGTCTGCGATGTAGAGAGCGCCATCGGGACCGAATTGCAGGTCGACAGGTCGGAACCAAGGGTCGTCGGAGGTAAGCAGGTCAGGTTGTTCGATCGCTTTAGCGGTCGTACCGTGGTATTCAAGCCGGTTTCGATTGATTCGGCATGTCATCACATTGCCGCTCAAGAGGTTCGTTTGGAAGGCGGGTGGGAAGTGGGCCGTTTGGACGTATGCAAGCCCAGAGATGGCGGTGCTTCCATGCAAGTGATCCATGGTTGGTGGTAAGAAACCGAGCCCATCATGGGGACGACCAAAGCTTGGGTAACATCCACCTTTGAGGAGTTGGGTGATAGGTTTGCTGTGGCAATCTGCGGAGTACCAGAATCCGTAGCGGTCTTGGGTCATACCAAAAGGATTCACCTGACCTTGGGTGTAGAGTTCGACTCGCGAGCCATCTGGTCTGAATCGGAATACATTGCCACTGGTGAGTTCGATACTGTGTCCATCGGTGCCTTGGATTTTCGAGATGTTGTTAAAGCCATGGCAAGCGTAGATCCAACCATCTTTTCCGTCGCGCAGGGCGTTGACCATCCCGTGTGTGTCGCGTGAAGTATCGAAGGGGCCGAGAATGATTTGGCGATGATCGCACTTTCCGTCCCCATCGGTGTCCTTCAAGTAGTAGATGTTCGGGATGGAGAAAGCCAGGACGCCATCTTCGTAGGGGAGAATACCGATGGGGATATTCAAACCATCGGCGAAGATTTGTTTTGTTTCGTATGTTCCATTTCGATCGCGATCTTCGAGGAGGGCGATGGAATCCGTAGGTGCTGTATCACCTTGTGCAGGGAATGGATAAAGGTGGCTTTGACTGACCCAAAGGCGACCTTTGGAGTCGAATGCCAAGTTCATAGGTTTGGCGATATCAGGTTCACTGGCTACTAACTCGGCTTGGAACCCAGCGGGTAGATGAAATCCGGCGAGTTCGTCGGAGGGGGATCTCCAAGGAGCGGATCGGATCGTTTGGCCGAACCATTCGGCGGGTGAGCTAGGCTCCTCGGCGCGGTATTCCTCCGCAGCAACGCTCACTTCAGCAGCAACGCTAACTTCCGCAGCCACACCCGCATTAGCAGCAGTGCCCGTTTCAGTAGTACTTCCCGTTTCACCAGCGAAGCTTGGGGTGTTGCAAGCGAATTGGCTAAGTGCCGCGAAGGCGAGCAGGAGTTTGCTAATCCAAGGCTGCTTGTGCTGCTTGAGAGTTGTAAGTTTCTCAAGCAATGCAAGTGCGTAGGGGTAGTTGGCCGATTGTAGCGAGCGTTGTTGTATAGATCGCTGCATGGATCCAGGAGTGGATTGCTGCATGGATCGTCGAATGGTTCGGTTTGTCATGATATCGATTGTCGACGGGTAGTCCCCGTGCTTTACGCTTCGTTGTGTTTTACGCTTCGTCGAGGATTTCCACGGCGCGGAATTTTTCCCCTTCGAGCATCGAGAGGCTTGCGCCACCGCCGGTGCTTACGTGGGTAACGGCGTCGGCAAATCCGAGTTGTTCGATAGCAGCAGCGCTATCTCCACCACCGATGATGCTTACTGCATCGCTGTCGGCGACGGCTTTCGCGACCGCTTTGGTTCCTGCATCGAATGGGGGCATTTCGAATACGCCCATCGGTCCGTTCCATACGACGGTCTTAGAGGATTTGACGATCTCAGCGTATCGCTTTGCGGTTTCGGGGCCGATATCGAGGCCTTCCCAACCATCTGGGATTTCTCCAGCGCGGACAACTTGTTTGTTGCAATCGCCGCTGAAAGCATCTCCGCAATGGGTGTCTGTGGGGAGTACGAGCTTGGAGCCTCCCGAGGCGATAAGTTCTTTAGCAAGGCTGACCTTGTCGGGTTCGATGAGGCTTTTGCCGGTCTTGCCACCTTGGGCCAAGGAGAACGTGTAAGCCATGGCACCGCCGATCAAAACGTAATCGCAGACCCCGAGTAGGTTTTTGATGACATTGATTTTGTCGGAGACTTTCGCGCCACCGAGGATAGCGACGAATGGTCTTTGGGGTGAAGAGATCGTATCGCTGAGGTATTGGATTTCCTTTGCAACGAGGAATCCGACCACTTTCGGCTTTTGCCCCATAGCAAGAGGAACTGCGACCATGGAAGCTTCTTCGCGGTGGCAAGTGCCGAATGCATCGTTGCAGTAGATATCTGCAAAGGATGCCAGGGTGCTGGAGTAGGATGCTTCACCATCCTTCTCGCCTGGATTGAAACGAACGTTTTCCAAGACGAGGACTTCGCCCGGTTGCAACGCAGCAACTTTCGCTTGGGCATCAGAGCCGACGGTATCGGTGGCGAAGTGAACCGGTTTGCCGAGGAGTTCACCGAGTCGAATTGCGGTTGGCTTCAAAGTGAATTCAGGTTCAGGGCCTTTGCCTTTGGGGCGTCCGAGGTGGCTCATGAGGATCAGTTTCCCGCCGCGGTTCAGGACCGACTCGATGGAAGGGAGGGCCATGCGGATTCGGCGATCATCGGTGATCGCTCCGGAATCGTCTTGGGGGACGTTGAAGTCCACTCGCATCAAAACGGTTTTACCTTTGCAGTCGACTTTAGCAATGCTTTTCTTGGCCATAGTAGTCTCGGAGGGGTTTAGCTTCTCGGGGTTTATGAAGATTCAGGAACCCAAAACAGGTTCCCTTAGATCAGTCCCTTTCGATTAGGAGTGATCGCCACGACGGGGAGGATTATCGGTCACAGAAGGGTAAAGCGAAAGGTCATATGCTCACCGACTCATGGGTGATTCGTGGTCACGAACCCGAGTCACATCAGTGGTCACGGACCAAAAGTACGACGGAGGCCAAGGCGAGAGCGAATCCAATCCATTCCCTGATCGATAGTTTTTCGCCGAATCCGAAGTATCCGACGATGGCGAGCATGACCAACATACTGGAAGTGTAGAGGATTCCGACGGCTGCGAGTTTCAGATGTTGCATGACGAATAGCCAGCCGAAGGCGGTCGATGCGTAGAGCGAGAGCCCTAGGAGGAACTGCCATGAATTCCAGGGGAAAGGTTTTCCGGAGGCGATTTTCAGGTAGTAATCCGCCAGAACGCCGATGGCGGAAAAGAGGATCGTCACGCCGATGGCTTGCTGCTGAGGAGTCATTGGATTCATTCAGAAGTGGTGAACGGGAGTGGTATAACCGGCAATTTCTGATGAATTTTAGACAAATTATGGCAGTGAGCGTATCCTTATCCGCAATCCTCTCAAATAGGATAGATTCTGCCGAGATCGATGGGCTTTCAATGGGCAAATCGTTCGGCAGTAACTTTTCTGATGGTGTTTTTTGGCGGATGAATCAAGAATATGCGACTGACGCTGCGGACCTTATTGTCTTATCGGGACGGAGTACTGACTCCGCAGGACCAGCAGGAGTTGGGTCAGAAGTTGCGGGCGAGTGCGACGGCGCAGGGGATATCGAAGCGGATTGATGGTGCCAGATCTGCGTTGAGGTTGCCTCAGTATGCAACGGAACCAGCTTTGCATTGCAGCGCAAATGACGTAGCGGAATTTCTTGACGATGCGATGCAAGCGGATCGTTTGTTCGAGATCGAGCGAGTCTGTTTGCGAGAAGATTCATTGCTGAGTGAAGTTGCTTCGGTTCATACGATCCTAGCAAAAGAGTTGTTGCCTAGTGGTTCGAGCGATTCACTGGTACGTATCCCTTCGCAGGAATTGATGACACGGCTTTATTCGCTGCACAGTTCTGAGGATCGCTTTCGGCAAGCTAACCAGTCGTCGGACAAACGCTCAGCGGGGGCCGTAGGAGAGGCCAGAGAAGAAGGTAGGGTCGCGATCGGGGGATTGAGCGGTGCGATTTCCAAGGAGGGAATAGGGAGCGAACTGGATGATCCGTTGGATTTGGAGAGTTCGATTGGCGGTGGGGACGGGGCCGTACGAAGGCGGCGCGTCGAGTTGGTGATGTTATGCATTGCATTTGTCTTTTCGATCTCAATGGCGTTGAGTGAGTTTTACGCAGACACTGGCCGAACGAGCGAATCGAGTGCGGTGCCATCCGGGGAAGCACAAAATGCGAATCTATAATTTTCATATCTATCAAATACAACTGCGATCTTTTTCGATGCGACTACCAAGCTCTTCAACGTCTGTTGCCATCGTTGGCTTAGTGTTCGCACAAGCTGTTTCGCTTGGGGCTTCGCAAGTTTTTGCACAAGCCACATCAACGGCCCAAGCACCTGCTTTACAGCAAGTCGGTGGGGCTGGAAATGCGCCTGTCGTGGTGACCGAGGAGATGCTCAATGAGCGAGGAGTGCCAGCCGAGGGAGTCCCGCCTGGGGCAGAGCCGGCAGCGCCCGGGGCCGCGAATGCAGCTGCTGCGGCTAATAAGCCTGCTGCTGGTGGTGCAGTCGAGACGATCAAGCGGCCCAAGGAGCCCAAGGCACCGCCAGATAAGAAAGAGTTTGACGTAAAGCCTGATGAAGCTGGATTGGTGCATTTTCAGTTTCGCGAACAGGCTTGGCCGGACATTCTCCAATGGGTGGCCGATGTTTCTAAGCTTGCACTGGATTGGCAAGAATTGCCTGCGGATACGTTGAGCATCCATGCACCGGACAAGACTAGTCTTGAGGAAACTCGCGACATGATCAACCGGCATTTGCTCGCCCGTGGCTTTACCATCTTGGAGTTCCCTGGGGTTCTGCAGGTCGTCAAGACGCAGGGTATTAACGTTGCCCTCGTCCCCCGAGTTGCACCTGAGGATTTAGCTAAGCTTCCTTCGAATCGCTATGTCCGCACAACCTTCACGTTGAAAACTTTGATCGCGAAAGAAATCGTCGACGAGCTGAAGCCTTTGATCAGTTCGAACGGTAGTTTGCAAGCTCTTAGCAATACCAATCGGTTGGAAGCGATCGACACGGCAAGCAATCTTGCACAGATCCATTCTGTGATTTCCGAGGAGCAATCTGAATCGGTACTGATGAACCTTGCCCGGGAATTTCCTCTTGAGCATGTCCGAGCCACGGAGGTGCGTGAGCAGTTGGCTGTATTTCTGAAGCTTGAGGGTGCCAAGCGTGGTGGTGGAGCTGCGATGGAGATGAGTCCAGAGATGGAGATGCAGCAACAGCAGATGATGATGATGCAGCAGCAGCAACTCGCAGCGCAGCAAGCGGCGATGGCCGGCCAGCCCGGGATGCCTGAAAACAAACGTCGCGAGATCTATTTAGTCGCCAACCCACGTCGCAACAGTTTGATTGTCAACGCACCACCGGACAAGATGGCGATTATCGCATCGTTTATTTCAAGGGTTGACGTTTCGAATCCCAACGAGCAATACCAAGCGTTAACGACTCGGATGAAGGTTTATCGGCTTTCAAGCTTAGAGCCCAAGCAGTTCGTTGCTTCGTTGTTAGCACTCAACGTGTTAGAACCCACAACGCGATTGGAAGTCGACGATAAGAACAAATCGATGATCGCTTACGCGTCGTTGGCTGATCATTTGACGATTCAAGAGACGATCAAGAAGCTCGACGGTTCTGCGCGACAGGTCGAGGTGTTGCAATTGCGGCGACTCAGGGCAGAAGAAGTCGCCGGCACGATCCGCTTGCTCATGGGGATCGATGGAGAAAAGAAAGAGGATAATTCTCGTCGAAGGTTCTTTTACTTTGATCCGTACCAAATGAACAACAAGGAGTCCAAGTCGTCTGATCAATTGCGTATCGGTGCAAACGCTGTGAACAATCAGATCATTCTTTGGGCGAATGAATTTGAAACCGCAGAGATCAAGAAATTGCTGATCAAGCTTGGTGAACTACCACCTGAAGGTGGAAGCGATCAGCGGGTCCGAGTGATCGAGGCGAGTAGAAGCGAAGAGACAAGGGAATACTTGGAGCGTTTGAAAAGGTATTGGGAGTCCAACGGGATAGAGCTTGAGATTCCCGAAGCGGCGGAGTTCGAAGATAAGCCGTCGAGTGGAAGTCCCAAAAAGGATCCCCCTGCCCAGGTCTTGCAAGGTGGAGAGATTGGAGCGATCGATGGAACGCAAGAGGGGCCGTTGCCCCAAGGCCGATTGGTAGCGACTCAGCAGGATGGCGCACAGGATGTGCTCAGTAAAGCAACGGGTGATGAGGCCGCAAGCAATTCAGTAGTAGGCGAAGCCGGTAATGGCGTACGGCCTAGCAACGCTTCGAATAGCGGCGATGCGAACAGTGGTGGGGCGAATAGCGGGGCTGAGCCAAAGAAGAAAATTGTGATCAAGTTAGATCCGCAAGGGAACTTGGTGTTGGAGTCGCCTGACACGAAAGCCCTTGATCGAGTCGAGGAATGGATGATCGCCAATGCGCCACCAGAGCAAGAGTATCAAGTCTTCAAAATCGAGCATACTAGGCCGTTTTGGATCAAGCTGAATTTGGAGGATTACTTCAAAGAAGAAGGCAAAGATAAGAAGAACTCGAACGATACGGTGTTTCGCTATTTATTCGATCTGGATCCCCCCAAGCAGGAGTATGATGGCCCTCAGTTAGGGAAGAAACGCAAGTTAAAGTTTATGTCGGACTCCGATTCCGGGACCCTTTTGGTCTCTGGAGCTAGCCCTGCTCAGTTGGACACCATTCGTCGCTTGATCGAGCTTTGGGATAGGCCAACGGAGGAAGATAAGCAATCGTTGCGGTATTCGAAGACCGTCAAGGTCGAGTTCTCGAAAGCGCAATCGATCGTCGATGCGATCAAAGATGCGTTTCGGGATTTGCTCAGCTCGAACGATAAAGCACTCGAGAAGGACACTTCGGACGGAGCTGGTGGTGCTGGAGGTAAAGAGCCCAAGCAGCGATCGCGAGATAGTATCAGTGACGGAGGGATGAACTTCGAGTTTACAGGACGTTTATCCTTGGGAGTCGATAGTTTGACGAACACAATTATCGTTTCAGCAAAGGGTGAGGATTTGCTTAAATTGATATGCGATTTAATCGAAGAGCTCGATCAAAAGGCCAAGCGATCCGAGCAGGTGGAAGTCGTCAAGGTCAATGGTGCGAGCACGGCAGCGTTGGAGAAAGCCTTGAAGAACCTCCTGAGAACCAACAAGGGGCTCAATGGCAGGAATCCTCAGAATGTGCGGCTTACCCCTGGAGCGAATGGTCAGATTTTGCAAAGTGGTGGATTCGACAACGGGCAGTATTCCGGTGGTGCCGTTGAGTCAGAGGGTGGCGATCAAGGTGGCGGCGAGGACTGAGTTAGCGAGTATTCAGTGAGCAAGGATTCAGTGAGCAAGGACTGAGTGAGCGAGGATTGGCTTGGCAAAAACCTGGTTGGCAACGACTGGGGCTTGGATGGTTGATCGAAAGGCGTCTGTACTGTCCAATGCGCACTTGCCCGACGCCGTTAGGTTTTCATTGTGAGAACCGTGTAGAGTACCTATTTCCCGTTTAACTCCAGTAACTCCAGGATTTCCCTTTCGATGAGTGTTTCTGCAAATTCCTCCCTTTCGGATTCAAACGTACCACAGACACTTGCAGGTCAAACGGCATTGGTATCAGGTGCAGCTCGAGGAATCGGTGCAGCGATTGCCAAATCTTTGGCCGCAGCAGGTGCAAACGTCGCTGTAAATGACTTGCGAGATCCGTCGGAAACAGTCGAAGCGATCCGGGCGATGGGTCGTAAGTCGATTGCGTTGGTCGGAGACGTTTCCGATCAAGGGCTTGTTGAGAGTATGGTGGCTCGATGTAAAGACGAGTTGGGTGCGGTTTCGATTCTGGTATCGAACGCGGCTTATAGCGATCGCGAATTGTTCTATCAAGCGAACATGGACGGGTTTCGCAAAACGATCGATGTTTGCATGTGGGGGCCATTTTACTTGGCTAGGGCCGTTGCCAATCAAATGATCGACAACAAGGTCCAGGGGAACATGGTGTTCATCAGTTCACCACACGCCTACAAATCAATCCCTGGCGCGACAGCATACAACATGGCAAAGGCCGCTTTGGATCAATTGGCACGAACTGCCGCTGTCGAGCTTTCGGAGTTTCGCATTCGAGTCAATATCATCCATCCGGGTTGGACAGACACTCCGGGAGAACGGAAGTTTTTCTTCGAAGATGAATTGCAGCAACATGGTAGTAACTTGCCTTGGGGACGACTAGCGAAACCAGAGGATATCGCACACGGAGTCGTGTTTTTGTGTGATCCAAGGAGCGACTATATCACAGGGTCGACATTATCGATCGATGGCGGCATTGTCTTGCCTTATCAAGAGATGTTCCGCATACGCAATCGCCCGAAAGGAAGCTAGGCTGAAGTATTGCTCGTAGATTTCTGGATTGAATCATGAAGCAACTGTGGCCAGTCTTATGCGTGATCCTAGCGGTAGGAATCGAAGCATTCCGCGGTCCGCCGCTGGTTGTTTTCGTCATTTCAATTCTCTCGATTTTCTTATTGGTCGGGGTGTTAGGAATAGCGACAGAGAAGCTAGCTGGAAAGCTTGGGCAAACCGTCGGCGGACTGCTCAATGCGTCGATGAGTAACTTGGCCGAATTGATTATCGGGACGGTCGCGTTGGTCAATGGATATGCAACTGTCGCGAAGGCTTCGATCACAGGTTCAATCCTAGCCAATCTGCTTTTAGGATTAGGGTTGGCCATCGTTGTTGGGGATCTTCGACATGGCAACCTTCGTTTTGAATCGGCGCATTTGAGATCCAGCTCGTCGATGCTGATGCTCTGCTCGTTTTGCTTTATCGTCCCTGCCGTATTCAACTTGGGAACTCCAGACGGAACACGAGACCTTTCGTTGGAAATGTCGTTGGTGCTGCTCGCCGTCTATTTCGTCAACGTCTTCGGCACGATCTTTTCGAAGTCCAGTGGCATTACTAGCAACGGCGGGGAATCCAGTGACAACGAAGAGGAGAAGTTTGAAGATGAGCACCCACAGGAGTCCATGGGCCAAATCATCATGGTGATGATTGTTGAGGCGCTCGGATTGGGGTTTGCCAGTGAGACGATGGCCAATGCACTGGAACCGACGAGTGAACTATTGGGTTTATCGGAGACCTTCAGTGGGCTGATTTTTCTCGGGGCGGTCGGAAGTCTAGGAGAGATCATTTCGGGAACTCGGTTTGCGAGAAAAGGGCAATCGGGATTGTTGTTAGCTTCGACGATGGGAACTACGATTCAAATCGTGCTGGTTGTTGCACCATTACTCGTCATCATCGGAAGGCTGATCGGCCAACCGATGGACTTGGCATTCACTTCCTTTGAAGTCGTCTCGATTGTGTTGGCTTCGGTGATCACCCGTGAGTTGGTTCAGGATGGCAAGGCGAATTGGTTTGAAGGGGTGTTGTTGATCGCTACGTATATCATCATCGCCATCGGCTATTTCCATTTGCCGGACTGAGTCAATTGCCGGACTGAGCTATTTACTGGACTGAGTTATTTACTGGACTGGGCTATTTACTGGACTGGGCCGAGCAGTCGCAGGGGCCGAGCAGTCGCATGGGGGCGATACGGGCGGGGGTGCGGGTAACGTGTAGGTGCGCAGGGGCAGAGTCAGGGTTTCCAATATGAGTAATTTGGTCATGCGGTTCGCAGCGGTGTTTTTCACGACACTAAGCTTCATGTTGACGTTGTGCAAACCGGGTTTTGCCCAAGAGGCTTCGGGAAGGGAAGGTGATCCCAAGCCGTTGAAGGTGTTTGTCTTAGCTGGGCAATCGAACATGCAAGGCCATGCGCATGTTCGCACCTTGGATCACTTAGCCATGCAGAGTGAAACGCGTGGGATGCTCGATTCGATTTTGGAGAGCGATGGGACTCCAAAGATTCACAAAGACGTTTGGGTATCGTATTTGTCGAGTGACGGGGTCAAGCGAGGAAATCTTACTACGGGATTTGGGGCTGATGGACAGAAAATCGGGCCTGAGTTGACGTTTGGGATCAGGCTTCATGAACTGCTTGGTGAGCCGATTTTATTGATCAAGACGGCTTGGGGTGGCCGCAGTCTTCATACCGACTTTCGCCCTCCAAGTGCAGGTCCGTTTGTGTTCACCGAAGCTCAAAAGGAACAGGTGAGTAAACAGGGGAAGGACCTTGCTCAGGTCGTTGCGGAAAAGGAAGCTGCGACTGGGTTAGCTTATCGGCAGATGATCCAGCACGTGGAATCGGAGCTTCGAGACATCGCCGCAATCATTCCGAATTTCGATCGAAGCGTCGGTTATGAATTGTCTGGGTTCGTTTGGTTTCAAGGTTGGAATGACATGGTGGATTCAGGGGTGTATCCGGAGCGAGATCAGCCGCATGGATATGCGCAGTACAGCAAGAATCTTGCTTGTCTCATTCGCGATGTTCGCAAGGATCTCAGCGTACCTGACTTGCCGTTTGTTGTTGGGGTGATGGGTGTTGGTGGACCGACGGCGGAGTATGGGCCGGAAGAGAAACGCTATGCGAAAATACATCAGCATTTTCGCGATGCGATGGCCGAGCCAACGAGGCTTGCGGAGTTCTCAGGAAGCGTTGTACCGGTTTATGCGGAGAAGTATTGGGATTCGGAATTGACTAGGTTGCGATCCAAGGAGGCTTCGGCGGTTCACAGAGCGAAAGAGAAAGCCAAGGTGGATCAGTTGGATCCGCAGCAGACCCGAGCTTTGGAGGTCGAATATCGCCAGCAAGATTTAAGTGCTCGAGAATTGGAAACGTTGCAAAAAGGGGTTTCAAATGCCGAGTTCCATTACTTGGGATCTTCAAGGATTCTCGGTGGGATAGGGATTGGGTTTGCAGAAGCGATGGCTGAATTGGTTCGTAGGCCGAAGTAACGGGACTGACTGTACTACGATTGTCCAAGTCGTTTTACTCTAGGTTTTCGGCCAACCGCGAAACACGTCGTCTGCATCGACGCTATGCGCAAAGTCTTTGAAGTCCATATTTCCCAGCGCAAGATTATTCTCAACGCTCCAGAGTTCAGTTGGAATCACTCGAAAGACTTGGCCTGGGTTTTCGCGAAGTTCCACAACTAGGATCGGGTGTTCGGGATTTGTGTGTGAAGTCGCATCGGCGAGGAATGCAAACGAATGCTCACCCCTCTGCTCGCCGCTTGGTTTAAGTTCAATCAGTTGCGCGACGCTTAGACCTGCATATTCGACGTCGTCAATCACAGTAAGGTTCGCTTGGAATCCATCCTCATTGAGTGCTTCCGATGCGCTTCGAAGTTTGCTCCAGTCGCTATCCGTGGAGAAGTCGGTGCGAATTAGAAGTGAGTTCTCAGACTTAGGAAGTGGTTTTTGCATATAAGACCCATGATCCGATAAGGGCACAGAAGATCGACGCAACAAGGAATATCGATGCGAGTATATCGAGTTCGAATCGGGCGTGGCCGATAGCGGTCTGGTAGATCGAATAGATTAGCAAACAAGCGTGGGAGGCTGCCCAGAGACGAACTGCACGCAAACCGACTGCGGCAGGGGCTTTGCGTGCGAGCCAAGCGATAAACGCGAGAATTTGTATAGCGTGCAAGGTTGCTCCATGAGGGAACTTTAACACCCCTTTCGCGTTGATTGGGAACTCAATGGAGGATGGTTCGAAGGGGGGAGTCGAAGGCCAGTATCTCGGCGAATTCCCCAGTGCAAGTTGCATTGATCCCAGGCCGGTGATCGCGAATCCAATCCCACCCGAGAGCAAGATGAAGAGCATGCCCCAACGGGCGGCTGAATTCGATGCAGGTGTTGTCTCAGGTTTGAAGTTCCCTCGCCAAGCTCGAAGTGTGATCCAAGCGATGCATACCATCGCGATGATGATCAGCACAAGCATTGCGAATTCGATGCAAGCATCGATTAACGTACTTCGATTGAAGTGGCTTTCGACCCCCCGCCAAGTTTGTAGGGTGATAAGTGCAACTTCGATAACCAACGAGGAGCACATCA
>JBJONT010000027.1:0-8808 GCA_046051705.1 Planctomycetota bacterium
ACCTGTTTCAAGCTGACATTCGATCAGACTATACGGCCCAATCTTCTCGATCGGACGAATGTGCGTAATGGCCCGTTGCTCGGTCGGATCCGCTTGCTTCCCACCACCACCCGACTCGGTATCGCTCGATTCGGTATCGCTCGACTCGGTATCAACAGCAGACTTACCATCCATAGCTGAACTGGAATCCACTGTAGAGCTGACATCCACAACAGGCTTAGCATCTGCTGTTGGACTTGCATCCGATTTAGGCTTCGTGCCACGATGACCATCACCTCGGTTCCGCACAAGAATCGTATCGATGCTTTGCGCCTCCGGATAACCATGCACGACCGCATGGTACTTACGCAGCACGCGGTGGTGTTTGAAAGCCTCGATCAACGAGCGAGCAACACCTTGAGTACGAGCAAAAAGCATCAAACCACTCGTGTCGCGATCCAAACGGTGCACTGCGATCACTTTTAACTTTTCAAGCTTTAATTCCAAGCTCTTACGATCTTCCGGTCGCCAGTCTTTCAATTCACTCGGGGAATTCGGAAGCTTCTTCGCTGGTCTTTCGCCTCGCGAGTTGCGAAGAAAGTACTGGAGAAGCGACAAAGGAAGCAGCTCCTCGAGAGTGGGCTGAAGCTGTCGACGCTTGTCCGGAAGATTCCGCTCTTCGAAATGGCGGACACTCGTAATTCCCGCCGGCTTCTCTACCACCACCAAAAAGTCATCCACATGGACGATTCGGATATCGGAAGCCTCAATCGGTTTGGGCAACGATTCACGCCATAGCTTCACAACGTCCTTCGCCGTGACTTTGCGGACAGGATCCAAGCAAAGGTTGCCGTTGACTTGAACCTTTCTCCTTCGAATCGACTCGCGAATCTCCCCCCAACTCGCCCCCTCAAGACGCTTCTTCAAAGCGCGCTCCAGCACGATCCCTTGATCGGAAGTGTCCAGGTGAAAGAGTTGAAATGGGGCTTTGTCCTGGGAGCTCATGCGTTGCTTTCGATTGCCTGACGGCGGGATTGGCGTACCTTGAGGGGTGCCCAAACGCTACAATATGCTATCTACCATCCAAAGGCCAAATGCAGGTTTTGTCAATGGTTCGCTCCCAGGAAGGGTGGATGGTTTCAAGGGTTTAAGTCCTCATTTGTCGAAGGGTTTGATTGTGTCGCACATTTCGAGCAAAGGGCCAAGGTATCGGCCGAGTTATTTGCGGGGTTCCCGGATGAACCGAGCTAGTTTCTGCAGACAACTGCGACTCTCAACCGGAAATCTCCTCGCCAGCGGACTGATTCTCTTCGGCTCGATCGGCGGTTTCTCCGGTCTGAATTCCAACGATTTACACCGCTCCACCGATTTAAGCTACGCCAGCAACTTCCTCAGCACCTGGGACCTCCCCGCCGCCGGTGCTCAAGAGACGGCAAAGCCCGCGGCTGAGAAATCCGCCGCTGAAGATGACGATTTCAAGGGAACGGAAGCTTTTGAAGAAGCAAACAAGATCCGGGTTACGGAAAGCTCCAAAGAAGGATTAGGGAAGGTAATCGACCTGTGCAAAAAAGCGCTCGAACTCGGACTCGATGAACTCGATGCGGCTGATGCGAAACGGATGCTCGCGGCAACCGCAATGCAACGCGCACAAAGTATGCTCGAAGAAATGGGCGGAGGAAGAGTCCCCCAAAACCGAGCCATGCGGGTCACAAACGATGCGATGCTGGACCTTCAGACCGCCATCGAATACGACCCGAATATGATCGATGCTTACGTTCTAAAAGCCAGAATTCACTTGGCGAGACAAGAACTATCCAAAGGCGCAGATGCCTTGGATCAGGCACAAGCAAAACTGCAAGGTTTGATCGACGCCGGGGACAAAGATCCTGAACTCAAGGATAAGCTTGCCGATGTCATCATCATGCGGTCGATTTCTCGCCAAGACGTCGACGAGAGAATCGCGGACTTGATCCGTGCCCTCGAAGTAAACCCTGAGAACGAAAAAGCCGTTCAGCTTACCGTCGAATCCCTCTCGGCTTTAGGACGCCTTGACGAAGCCGAAAAGACCATTCGGAAATTTCTCGAAGTCAAGCCAAGCAACGAATATGCCGTTCGCCGCTTGGTCCTGATTTTGGTTCAAAATGAAAAGATCGCAGAAGCCGAAGCGTTTCTCAACGAACGAATCGCCAAGGACGCAGAGGAAAGCTTCCTGTATTCACTCCGCTCAGGCGTTTTGATGGCCCAAGCCACCGGTGAAACGCAAAAAGAGAAGCTAGCAGCAGCCAGAACCGATGCAGATAAAGCGATCGAACTAAGCGATGAAAATTTGGACGCTTACCTAAATCGCGCAAGGATCTGCTTGGCCCTGAAGGATCTCGAACAAGCGAAAAAAGATATCGCTCTACTTGAGGAAAAGCGGCCAGAAATTCCCGACTTGGCATTGTTGCGAATGGATATCGCCATCCAAGAAAAACGGTATTCCGAAGCCATCTCCGACCTCGAGCGACTCGTTCAAGCCAATCCGGATAACCGCATGCTGCTGATGCAGCTCGCCGGAATGTACCAAATGGACGATCGGCCAAGAAAAGCGCTCCGAATCGCAGAACGATTGATTCAAGCCGAGGGTACCGATTGGCGCGCCTTGAGGCTTCGAGGAGACATCTTGCTAGCACTCGGTCGTCATAACGATGCCATTGCAGATTTCGAATCGGCAATCGAAAACGCCAGTGAAGAAGATGCGGAGGAGCTCTCCGGAATCCTTAATAACCTCTCCTGGGTCCTCTCGACGAGCCCCGAGGACGGTGTGCGAAACGGCAAACGAGCCCTTGAGCTAGGCCTGCGAGCTTGCGAGCTGACCAAGTACGCTGAAGCCCACATCTTGAGCACCTTGGCGGCCGCTTATGCGGAAACAGGGGACTTCGACAAAGCCGTAGAATGGTCAACGAAAGCGGTCGAAGTCGGTGGTAAGGACGAAAACGAACAGTTGGACCAGCTGAAGGAAGAGCTCAAAAGCTACCAAGAAAAGAAGCCTTGGCGAGAAAAGAAAGAGACCGAGGAGAAGCAAGGCAAACCCGCAAAGCCCGATAGTGGCGTCGATACCTGATCTCGCAGGGACTCGGTGTTGTTATCTCGCAGGGGCTCGGTGTTGTTATCTCGCAGGGGCTCGGTGTTGTTATCTCGCCGGGGCTCGGTGTTGCTGAGCCCTTGTTTTCAAGGGCTCTTTTTTCAAAAGGGAGCGGGTTTCGGTTGTTCCCTTGCTGCTGCTAAAGTTTTTTTCGCTGGCTTGCGGTAGATTTCCCAAGCTACCGCCTTGGCGAAGGGGCAGTATGCAAAATTCTTCCCTTACTGAGTCATCGGGGGATTCTTTCTAAAGTAATCACCCGGTTTGAAACGAAATTATGTCCTGGACGGCCTGTACTGCGCCGGGTGACTCTTCGGAGTCAATACCGGTTTAGTCCAAGCCGAGGGAAACAAGTTAGGGGGGAATCGCAGGCAGCCACGGCTTCGTGCTTAGGCTGGTTCTACGGGTTCGGTATTCCGTACTTCCGAATTCATAGATGGGCTCTGATTCCATTTCTAAATTGGATCGCTTGGTCAGGTCAGTCGAAAGAACCGTTCTGTGTGAACATAGCGTCGTAGGGGTGCGAAGTTCACGCGTTGCAGATCGGGTAGTTCGACGGGCACAAGTGTTTCGGCAGGGACACAGTGCAGGGAAAATCCACACTCGGAGCGGCCTAGATGGATCTAGCTGTCATGAGTGGCGAGTTCGTCCGACAACGTAAGGCCCTGACCCAGTTGTTTCCGTTGGAAGCAAAGGTCGCAGGAATTCACACTGCGATCGAGTTTTCAGCGAGTACTACAAAGGGCAACAACTGTCTTGAGCGTTCACCATTCCGGTGGATGCTCTGACTCGACTCAAAATTTGGAAGGTAACGGAGACCAAAAATATGAAGGTGTTCACCACAGGCCAGGTCGCGAAGATCTGCAAGGTGGCCCCGAGAACCGTCAGCAAGTGGTTCGACTCCGGCCGACTCAAAGGGTATCGCATCCCAGGTTCACAAGACCGACGCATTCCCCGAGAGTATCTGATCAAATTCCTCAAGGAGCATGGTATGCCCCTTGGAGATTTGGAAGATGAGGCCATGGCCAAAGTCCTGATCGTTGCGCAAGATCAGGTTTTGATCGAGAACTTGAAGCGAGAACTTCCTTTGGAAAAGAGCTTCAAAGTTCAAGTCGCCGCGAGCGGTTTCGAGGCAGGAATTCAAGCGGAAAGTTTTCATCCAGATTGCATGATTGTCGACTTCTCGGTCGGCAAGCTAGAAGCGCTGCAAATCTGCCAAAACCTTCGCAAGAATGTCGACTTCTCGGAAATCGTGTTGATCGCTCTGCTTCCCGATGACGGGAACACCATGAGCTTCGACCGCTCTAGCATTAACGAGACTTTCAAGAAGCCGTTTGATGCTCGATTGCTCGCCGAACGACTCCGAACTCTCATCGGTGCGAAAAAAGAACTCGTTTAGTCCTGACTTCAGAAGTCACTAAGCGACACAAAGAAATGATTGAACCCTCGATCTCCGCAATCGAGGGTTCTTTCGTTTTTATCCCCAAGCGACTAAGCTGGTTTGCGATAGGCTTGCGTCCCGATTTGTCGCCAGATGTTATGAGGCTGAAAATGAACCAAATCAAGAACTCTGATTGCTCGATTCTCTGGCACGCTCACTCCACTTGGAGCATCCGCATCGGCAAAATCCATTTGCTCATCGACCCGTTCCTCGACGACAACCCAGCCGCAAAAACAAAAGCATCAAGCCTTACTCCAAGCCATATCCTGATCTCCCACGGGCATTTCGATCATATCGCAGACGCTGCGTCGATCGCGAATCGATCTAAAGCCACCGTCTTGGCGAATTATGAAATCGCAACCTGGCTTGCGAAACACCACTCGGTTCAAAACACCATCGGAATGAACCACGGAGGAACCTTTCGCAGCGATCAAGACGGTTTGAAACTCTCCGTACAGCTCGTTCCTGCGATCCACTCCTCAAGCCTTCCTGATGGCAGCTATGGAGGAACCGCAGGAGGGTGGGTCATCGATTGGCAATCAGACAAATCCTCCGGCCGCATCTACTACGCTGGCGATACCGCATTGTTTAGCGATATGCAGTGGGTTGCCAGAACCCACGTCGATCTATTCATCGTTCCTATCGGCGACCTCTTTACCATGGGCGTCGACGACAGCATCGAAGCCACCCGATTCATCCAACCAAGCTTCGTCATGCCAACCCACTACGGAACTTGGCCACCGATCGCCCAAGACGCGCAAGCGTGGGCAAAGCAAATCGAAGCAAAAACAGACGCCAAAGCCGTCGTCCCCGAAATCGATAAACCTTGGAGCCTACCCGTCTCGAAATAGATTTGAGATGGCTCTAGCACAAACCTTCATTGACATATGATCCATAAGACTATCGACCGCAATTGATTTCTGGAGAGATCAAATAGGGATGCAGTTCATCGATCTGAAGAAGCAGTACCAAGTACTGCAATCGAGTATTGACGCTCGAATCCGACAAGTGCTCGAGCATGGTCAGTTCATCATGGGGCCAGAAGTCTCTGAACTAGAACAGCAGCTCGCCGATTACGTAGGTACCAAACACTGCATCAGCGTAGCAAGCGGGACGATGAGTCTCGAAATAGCTCTTCGGTCTCTTCAAATCGGGCCTGGTGATGAAGTGATCACGGTGCCATTCACATGGATTAGCTGCGCAGAGACCATCAGCCTTGTCGGCGCCACCCCCGTCTTCGTCGACATCGATTTAAAGACTTACAATCTAGACCCTGCAATGCTGGAGTCTCGAATCACCGAGAAAACGAAAGCGATCCTTCCTGTTAGCCTCTTCGGTCAGATGGCAGACTATCAAAAAATCAATGCGATTGCGAACCGATTCGGAATACCGGTGATCGAGGATGCAGCCCAAAGCTTCGGAGCTACGAACCTTGGCAGAAAGAGTTGCTCGGTCACGAAGTTCGCCAGTACAAGCTTCTTCCCCGCGAAACCCTTAGGATGCTACGGTGATGGAGGTGCTCTATTCACAGACGATGATGAGTTGGCCGAAGCGAGCAAGGCGATTCGAACGCATGGTGGGGTTGCCAGACATCACCATACCCTGGTCGGTACCAACGGCCGACTCGATACAATTCAAGCAGCAATTGTTTTGGCAAAATTACCTCATTTCGACTGGGAAGTTGAACAGAGGAATCGCATTGGGGCGTTGTACAGTTCGCTCCTAAGTGATAGCTGCGTCACTCCTACAATCCTCGATGGGAATACGCATGTCTACGCGCAATACACAATTCGCGTGCCCGATCGAAACCTTCTGGCACAGCACCTAAAAGATGATGGTATTCCGACAGCTGTCTATTATCCTAAATGCCTTCATGAACAACCTGTCTATGCATCTTTAGGTTATCGATATGGGGAGTTTCCTGCCTCGGAGCAGGCGTCTCGGGAGGTGATAAGCCTCCCGATGCATCCGTATCTTGAGAATGCTGAAATCGAACAGATAGCGTCGGCCTGCCGCAAAGCAATCCAACACATTAACTAGCTGCCACCACCTTGATCCATTACGAGTGTCGCTTATGCCTGACTTGGCTCTAATCGGTTGCGGTTACTGGGGTAAGAACCTTGCTAGAAATTTTCTCCATTTAGGGATATTGCACACGCTCTGTGACACGGATGAAAACTTGTTGGCAAGCTACGGGCAGGAATATGGGTCCGTCCGCAAAGCGTTATCTCTTGACGCAGTTCTCTCTGACCCAAGTGTCACCAAAATCGCAATCGCCACCCCAGCAGCAACACACTTTTCGCTTGCCTACAAAGCCCTGCTTGCGGGGAAAGATGTTTACGTCGAAAAGCCACTGTGCCTTTCGATCGCTGAAGCAACAAAATTGATTGCGCTAGCGAATTCGATGAAACGGGTACTGATGGTTGGGCATCTGCTGCAGTACCATCCGTATGTTGCGAAACTAAGGGAACTCATCTCCGAAGGCAAATTAGGGAAACTTTACTACATCGCCTCGAACCGCCTAAATCTTGGGAAAATTCGCCGTGAAGAAAACGCGCTCTGGAGTTTTGCGCCGCACGACATCTCAGTGATCCTCTCTCTAGCTGGACAGAGACCGCTCTCGGTCCAATGCAACGGTGAACATTACCTAACGAAAGGTGTGCCCGATACCACAATGACACAATTGGTGTTCGCCAACGGAGTTCGAGCACACATCTACGTCAGCTGGCTTAATCCATTCAAAGAGCAAAAGCTAACCGTTATCGGTTCCGAAGGAATGGCCGTATTTGACGACACAAAACCCTGGGCCGATAAACTAACCCTCTACTACGATTACTTGAAATGGGAGGATGGCCAAGTACCTGTCGCGATGAAACTTTCAGGTACCCCCATCGTTGTTCCTGAAGATGAACCGCTGCTTGCGGAATGTCGGCATTTTGTTGAGTGTTGCCACCACAGACTCACCCCCAGAACGGATGGAAAAGAAGGACTCGAAGTACTAAGGGTCTTAGATGCGGCACAACGCAGCATGCAATCTGATGGACACAAAACGAGTGTAGACGAAACTCAACAAGCATCCTACTTTGCCCATGAAACGGCGATTATCGATGATGGTGCAGCGATTGGCGATGGCTGTAGCATTTGGCATTTTTCTCACGTCTCGTCCATGTCGTCGCTCGGGGAAGGTTGTAATTTGGGACAAAATGTATTCATCGCCCCGGAAGTTTCCCTTGGCCGTAACGTCAAAATCCAAAACAACGTTTCGGTCTATACCGGAACAACGATTGAGGATGACGTATTCCTCGGACCATCCTGCGTATTGACCAATGTTTCCAACCCCAGGAGCCAAGTGAATCGCAAATCCATCTATGAAACAACAACGATTCGACGAGGCGCATCGATCGGCGCTAATGCTACAATCGTTTGCGGCATTACTCTCGGACGGTACTGCTTTATCGCAGCAGGCGCAGTCGTCACCGAAAACGTTCCCGATTACGCTTTGATGATGGGAGTACCCGCAGTACAAAAGGGATGGATGAGTCGTCATGGACACCGACTGGACTTTGACAATCAACACATCGCAACTTGTCCCGAATCTGGATTCCAATACAAACTCAACACAGTCGACTCCAGCGTTCGATGCTTGAATGTCCCGGAAGACGAGCCGCTGCCCGTAGATGTCCAGATCGGATCCAAATCATACAGAGAGTACAAACGCGAAAGCTAAGATCTCCCTCGATGCGAGATTTTGCTTACTTAGCGGTCTACACTAGACGGTTTTATTGCCAGATATCCGTCACCCTTTGGGGCAACAAGGCAACGCACGACCCAATAGAAATCCCGTAAGTGACTCTACGTGGGTGGCGAACGCAGACTGCGAAGCTTGGCAAACCAACCGGGACCTATGAGACCTGAGAACAATTGCAACCACAGTTCCAAAACAAACGGAGTCAACGAAATACAATAAAGCGATTGACGCATTCCGGCCAAACGGCGACCTTCCAGGAAGTAGTAAGAAGCTCGAACACGCTGAAAGCGATGCCACGTTCTTGGTGCCAACGCTCGCAAACTCTCACCGTAATGGCGCAAAATCAGGTCCATCTCCTCACCCAAATCCACACCAGCACGCCGGGCGACCTGAGGACCACGCCGATACCAACTGATTCGATTCGTTGCGTCGGTATGGATAAGTGCAACGACCTGACTGCTCACCGCACAACGACATTGACTGTGAATTTCAAAACGCTGCCAAATTGCCCCAGAGATC
>JBJONT010000028.1:0-13820 GCA_046051705.1 Planctomycetota bacterium
AGCACCCGCATTTTCAGCGAGGGAAGTGCCTGATAATGCGATATTCGTTGGAGCCTCATGCTCGTTGGTCACCGTAATGGTGAACGCCTTTTCAAAAGTCAGCCCGGCTTGATCCGTGGAACGGATCCGTACCGAGTAACTAGCCTTGGTTTCAAAGTTGAGGGACTGCGTGGCCCGAAGTTGATTGCCTGAGATATTGAAGTTAGCGTTGTCCGCATCTCCGCTACCGGTCACTAAGGAGTAGGTGAAGGTATCACCGGCGTCAGGATCGGTCGTCGACAGAGTTCCAACGATCGCGTTAGCACCCGCGTTTTCAGCGAGGGACATGCTTGATAACGCGATGTTCGTGGGAGCGTTGTTATCTGTGGTTACTGTAACTGTGAGGGTAGACGAAGATATTCGTCCTGAAAGTTTTATTGGAACCTGCTCTTCGACATCAAATAATGAATAAACATGCGTACCAGCAGCAACGTTTGAGAGCGACCAATGAACGACTCCAGAGTTTGGAACGGTTCGGGTATCTACAACATTGTTGGAATCGAGTAGTTGGACTGTCCTTCCCGGTGGTAAAATCGCATTTAGGACAAATGATGTTCTCGCAGTTGTATTGTCAAACTGAGATCCATCGTCGATTGTGTCGTCATTATCTTGCAGATCCAGAAGTCTAAATCGCGTAGAAAGCAGATCCGAGCCAATACCATTGATGTCTTGGATTGTCCCTGAGACCGTCGGGATTCCGGAAACATCATTCGAGCTGAAAAGAACATTACCTCCATTGCTAAATCCGACGAATTGAGAGTTCACAGCAAACGACGTTAGGTCGGTTCCGGTCACAAGACTTACAGAACGACTGTAAAGGTCTACTGCGAACAGATCTGTCGACGTAGGAGCTAAGTCAGTGTACGCAACATTACCACTGCCGAAGAGTTTGGCGTCTGGAGATGAAAAGACGGCAAATCTACTGTCTGGGCTGACTCCTAAGAGTTGTACAGATCCGGCGGACCATTGCCTCGAACTATCTGCGGATCGAGATAGAATCTTGCTGACTTGGTAATATCCTACAGGCTCGACTCCGTATGTCAGGTCCATAACCATCGCCCCAACGGTCGATTGCTGATTAAAACCGATCGCTCTACTTTGCTCGTTTGTAGCGATATATCCTAACCAATCGCTTTGCCAAACAAATTTTGAACTATCAGGGGTGAAGAATCGAGGTTGTGATTTCAGGCTTGCCCAAGCGCCATATCCTAGTTCCGAACCATCATCGTACTTAGAATTAACTAATCGGATTATATCATACTTTGTATCCGTGATGAATAATGCATCACCGCTAACGCTCACTGTAAATCCACCTCTGGATCGCTGCATATCCATCAGAAACGCGACATAGCGTCCATCAGGAGATACAGTAAGGCTTCCTGTGTGATATATCCCACCCAGAGCGTCTTGCGACCCCCACTCAGCATGGGAGATTAATTCCATACTGCCAGTAGAAGTATTGAATCGAAACAAGTCCGCGCGATCCGGGAATCCATCGTATTCAAATCCGAATGCTTCTGCATCGTTTGCCGAGAAATAAACATGGCTTCCAGAAATCTTTTCAAAGGTGATAGCTTGCCCGGCACTTGATGAATGATTAATGCTACTAGATCTTGTGATTAAACGGATGCTGCCATCCGCAAGGTTGACGCTAACGAAGTCAGCGAGGCTTGATGCTGAATCTGTGAAACCTAGCGAAGTGACATTTGGAACGGAAAATATTGCGAATCCGTTTTCGGTCGTGCCGAGAAGGGTTGGATTAATCGATGCGCTTGCGTTTGGATTATTACTGGACTTAGAGAGTAGGCGAACTGATCCTGTTTTCAACTCAGTCGCAAAAAGGTCATTAATGTCTGGATTAGCATCAGTAAAGGCGATGCCTTGATTCCCGAGTCTTGATGCATCTTTTGCGTTGAACAGCACGAACTTACCATCGGCTGAGAGGGTAGGCCGATCGATATCAGCTGACATCGATTCTTGGTTTCCCGATGTTGAAGAGTGGCTCAACAGGGTCTGAGTGCCTGAGGAAAGATTGAAAGCAATGATGTCTTTAGCTGCTACACTGTTTGGTTGAGGCTTTCCTGGGGCGGAAAGCGAACCGATATTTTCAGCGTAGTTGGTGGTGAATACCAAGTATAGGCTATCACGAGAAAAGCCGACAAAATCGGCCTGTCGGGATTTAGATGAATTTGAGGAAGTACCATAAGTGACTAATCGAATAGAGCCATTAGTGCGATCGAAAACGAATAAGTCACTGTACGGATTATCGCTGCTCGAATTCATGTCTTCAAACGAGTTGCCGGCGTTTCCGAAGCGAGTGACGTCATTCGAACCGTAGGCAACAAAACGTCCGTCCGGCGACGTTCCTGCGATCGTAAGGGAAGCACCCGCGGATGTTACAAGATCAGATGATCCGTGTGAAGCTAGCTGAACAGTACCTGATGCAGCATCGGCGATCATAACATCTTCAGGAATGTAGATTGGGGTAATCGTTGTAATTCCAGGACCTGTCCAAGCGACAGATACATGGTCCCCACCCGAACCCTCCAGGTGGTGTACTTCTACATAGTACCTCTGTCCTGCTTGTAGACTAATCGTTGTGGACTGCTGACTAGAATACTTATTCCATTTTTGGAATTCCGTCCAACCTCCACTTGGAATCGAAGCGATGGGTTGAGGATAAGTTGAGAAAACATCGTCGCTTGTGTTTAAATACAAATTAGCGTCGTCGTCACCGGAAATGTAGAATCTGTAATCGCCAGTCGATGGGGCCGTAATCCAGCCTTTGATTCGTCTAGAGAAATTACCTCCGACGTTTTGTGCAGATGTTAAACCAGGTAGTGTACCAATGTATGCTGGAGGCGTGTTCCAGGATTTTTGGTCGAATGCTTCCCTTCCACTCCACCTTTCCTCTGTAAAGGGAGCATCCCGAAGTACCGAGTAGGTAACCACTCCTTGATTTTCGGATTGGTAACTTATTAACTTTCCAAATCCTTTTTCTGAGGTGGTGGCGAACTGATCCGAATTAGAGTTTGCGGTAATCAACTGCGTGGCCGAGGATTTTATGAACGAGCGTATCGTAAAATTTCTTGGCGAGGTGACAGAGATATTTCCGGAGGTGCCGATGATTTCCGCTTGCATCGTATGAACCCCATCGGAAAGCTCTGGCGTCAGATAGCTCCAGTTGCCATTGCTATCGGCTTGTGTTGAACCGAGAAATGCAGAGTTGTCATAGATTTTGACGAAAGTCCCCGCATCGGCCAAACCGCTGAGCCCAAGTGTTTTGTCTCTTGTGAAACCGCCGGCACTTATGGAAGCTGTAATTCCCGAATCGGTTATTGCTACAGGTGACATGCTGAATTGCGAAATTCCATCCGGTAGATTGGTTTCGTTCGCGTTCAAATCGTCCGTAATCCGCGAAGAATACATTGGCAGAAATGCGGCAGTTGCCATAACGGTACGTTGGAAACCTGGACCGGACCAAGCTACAGAGACATGGTCTCCACCGGTTTGCTCTTGATGATATGCCCTGAGGATAAATCGTTCCCCTGCTTGGAATATTTGAGGAGCAGATTCCTGGTTTAATTGGGCAGTCCAGTTCTGGTAGCCTGTTGCGGATTGAATGCTCGCGAGAGTAGTTTCATTGTTAGGATTGCTGTAGGGTGCTATCGTCAATCGAGCTTTGTCGTCGGCGGAGAGCCAAAAGCTGTAGGAACCGGTGCTGGGGGCTTCGAAAACACCCATAATCCGTCTCGAGAAAAGTTCGTCAATGTTTCGGGGAGCGTCCATCGATTCCAGATAGCTGCTCGAAGCGGCATCGAACGACCATTCGTTATTGGTGTAGACAGTTTCACTTCCCCAACGATCTTCGACGATACCTTTTCCGTTAATAGCAACCCAAGCTGCGACGAAGCTACTGGAACCTAAGTTGTCTTCGACTTTGATGACAAGCCGGAGGTTGTAGGAACCCAAAGGCAACGCGGATGGGTTACTCAGACGTATTTTTCCATCTTGATCGATCGCGAAAGCTGGTTCATTGCTACTTTCGATGGTTGGATTACCGCTGACGATCTGATAGGAGCTGATCGTTCGACCGCCAGCAGGAACTGCAGAGATACTTCCAATCAGCGCATTTGAGGGCATTTCTTTACGAGCATATTCTTGAATTCCTGTTACTTGTGGGGCATTTGAATCGATCAGAGCAACCGTGTGCAAACTCGAACCGATGATCTGTGCACCCTCGGGTGAGAACATGCGGATCACAAGCTTCTCGACTCCTTCCGGGAGCGAGTCCAAAACGAAAGATACATCGATAGGTTTTGAAATTTCGCCCGGAGCAAAAGTAAGATTTGTGGTATTCAAGACATAGTCGCTGCTTCCAGCCGTGGAAACATTGCCCAAAACTTCAACTTGTACGCTCACGGTACCGGTTGGAATCGCGCGATCAAGGGTTACGGCGATAGGTATCGATGGCGAAGCACCTTCTGTAACGAACGATGAATCGGTCACGAATCTTAGGTAACGGTTATTTGAAGATTCGACGGGTTCGATCGTTTGTATGGGAACGATGTTTTCGGTGTTTGGCAGTTTCCAACCCACAGAAACGTGGTCCCCTCCGGCTCCCTCCTGATGTCGAACCTCGACATAATAATGTTCGCCTGCGACAAGAGGTACAGAGACAGAACGTTGAGATGTGTACTTGTTCCATTGCTGGAAATCAGTCCAACCACCGGCAGGGACCGATGCAATAAGTGATTTGCTCGATGATTGGATTGACGATCCAAGGTAGAGTTCAACTCCATCATCACCTGCCGTGTAGAAGGTGTAGTTTCCGGTTGCCGGTGCGGTAATCGCGCCGGTTAGTCGTCGTGAATAACTTTCTCCTACGTTCCTCTGTGGAGTAAGTCCAGAAAGGTATCCGACATAGTTAGGATTTGGATTGTCCCAAAGTGTGCTTGAAAAAGGGGTTACACCTTCCCAGCGTTCTTCACGAACGAGTCCTTGAGGGATCGAATCGAACAACGTTACCGTATGCTTGCTATTACCTGATTTAAGAGAGGCACCATGGATTGGATCGAGAGTAATACTGAAATCTTCCTGGTTTTCTTCTATACGATCATTTTGAATTTTAATTCGAATTGATTGTGTAGTGGACCCTTGAGGGAAGTTAAGGACACCTATTGGTGCGATTAGATCATTGCCGTTTTGATCAACGAAGCTCCAGTCCGCTCCTGAACCAATGGCCGCCCCTGCTCCCGCCTTGTAATGAACCAGCACGCCCTGTGCAGGGGCTGGATCTGTGAGAACAACGTTGATTTGGTGGATGTTTTCAGAGGGATTACGGCTTTCGCTCAATAGGCTAGAAACATTTTGAAATCCAACTTCGGTTGTGAAGCGATCATTATCCAAAAGACTGTGGTTCGCACTCGAATTGATGCCAAAAGGTAATGAATATGTTACCGATGTAAGCGTTAGCTGAATTGACTCAGTCCCTTCAATCAAGGAATCGTCAATAGGAATAAGTCTTACGACGACGCCCATCGCGGTAGACGGAATGACGACGGAATTGTTCATCGCCAATGGGTTAAATGATCCAAGCAAACTACCTTCTTTGTTATCCGCAGTGCCTGGGGTCCGGAACTCGCCTAGATAATCAACTCCTGGCGTTGCAGTACCGCTTAATGAAAATTTTACCGTTAACGCTTCTCTGGACAGGTGAGTGCTGTCTCGATAGATCAAGAAATCCGCAGGTTTGCTATTTGCTTCGGTGGGCTTGATACCGTAATCCTGATCTTCACCATTGAAAGCGGTAACAGATATTTTGTCGTCGCCGATGGTATAGTCCAGAAGATCCGAGATTGTCATTTGCGCGTTTGAATCCAAGCCGCGAGTATACCCACTAGACGGGGTGAGCGTCAGAATGATCGACTCATCGTCCTCCCATAGCCCATCATCGATCGTGAACACATCTAGGCTAACTGTGTTTAAACCACCGGTAGGAACCACAATGCTGCCTGAAACTACATCGAAGTCGTCTCCATGAAGTGCTGTTCCCCGCAAGGTGTAATTCACGACGACATCTTCTCCTGTACCACCGATTGCGGTGAAGTTGAACTTCCCTGATTGTCCTTCGGTAACATGCGAAGCGCTAGGCGATGTTACAACGGACACGACAGGGGCATCTTGATTGTCAACGATCGACACGGTAGCCCTGGAGTTTGATGCAACGCTGTATGCATCGTTGAACGAAGCGATGGTTAGAATAACGGTTTCGATAGTCTCTCCAACCTCGTCATCCTTCGCATCTATCAGAATTGTGGCATCGGAGGCACCTTGAGGAATAGTTACCTGCCCGTTCAATCGGCTGAAATCGCTACCATTAAAAGCTGTCCCGGATAATCCGTAGTAGACCGTCATTGGGAGATCGACTGATCCGGTTCTTGTTATGCGCAAAAGACCTGTGTCGCGTGATCCACCGTTGGATTCCACAGCTTGCGAGTCAATTGCGGAAATGCTAATGACAGGCAAGTCATCGTCACGAAGTTGTAGATTCAATAACGAATTCTGATCGCTTATTTCATATGTGTTTGAAGTCGCGAGGGATACATTTAGGCTCTTTATCGCTTCGATACTCTGATCATTTCTCGGAATAAGTACTAGATTTGCAGAGGATTCTCCGGATGGGATCGTAATACTTGTGGGAAGATCTTCAAAGTCGGAAATCGCAGATCCGGTGTAGCTTAGGTTTACCTGGAGAGGGTCGGAATTAGATGAATTAGTACGCCTAACATTGAGTATCGCATTGATCGATCCCTCGGCGCTAAATGCATTCAAAGCGTTTATGGAAACTGACGGGAAAGTTCCACCGGACGGTTCAATGTTTCCAATAGTAATCGGATTCCCTGTACTCGATGCGCCCACGGCAATTGGAGTAGTTAGGGTTTTCGTTCCTCCTCGCATATCGCTGACTACAAGGGTTGCTGTCACGTTCCCGCTGGTAGACTGATTGAAGCTGCGCTGGAAGGTTCTTCCGCTACCTGTAATACCATCGCTAAACGTCCATCGGTAGACAAGATCGTCACTTTGCAGATCTATTGCATCGGCAACAAAGGTGACGGTATCAAAGCGTTTAACCGTCGACGCAGATGCGGTGAACATCGCAAGTGGAGCAGTGTTGGTTGAAAAAGGGCCCTCGAAGTACTTGAAATCCAAGTATCCGTCACCTTGATTCACAACGGTGAAAAATGAGTTGCTCCCCGGAATCTGGTAGGTTGCACCAAGGGTCATCCCGAGATCGATCTGGGTTCCACCAGTCTTTTTCAGGATCAGATTGTTATGGTAGACGACTAGAGATTGTTCGAATTCCCCACCTTGTGCCGGTCGATACTCGAGATTTATACGAGGGTTCGTACCGATCGAATCCGCTGCGATAACTTGGGACCATCCAACGTAATTACCTGAAACATAATTGATTGAATCCGACGCATATAGCCGATAGGTTCCCGGCCCAGGATTAACAAGTAGATTTGCTGAATCCACCCAGTCAAGTTGATCCTTTTTGGGGTTAATGTAGTGCGCAGCACCCACTCCGCCATCACCCATATTGTCTATGTTGTTTCCGTACTCGACAGCCTGCGAATCGCTCGTTGCGGCCCAAGTTATCGAGTTCGAATGCCCGAGACCCAATGCGTGGCCAAATTCGTGCGCTGCGACTGTAGGTCCCCCCCAGGCGAGCCATGCGCTGTTGCCTCCGCCCCATGACGCTCCTGCTCTCAATCCCGCATCCACGCGAACGACCACTACATTGAATTGCGATGCGTCGAAGCCTATCGTTTTGGCTTTCTCAGTTGCATCGTGCATGATTCTGGAGAGACCATCGACGACCTGATCGTACTCCGTGAACCATTTGTGCGAATAATCGAGCGTTACAACGGGCGTGTAGGTCGTGTTGAACGATATCCTGCCTTGAGAATTGTCCGAGTAAAACTGCGAAACCGTATTCATGTCCTTCTTGGCGTCTTCGAGACTGCCAGGAGCTCTATTTAAATCGGTAAACGTTGCTCGGATGTAAAGCGCTGAGTGATTTCCAATCGCTTCAGAGGTTGTCCCCGGGAACTCATCCAGCATGAAGGATGACCCAAACCCATTTCTCGTTTCAACATCCGTTCTGAGGACTAGAGTTTGGTTGTTTTGAACACCACCGAATGGATTATCCGCCATATCCAGGATGGATCCAGCGTCAATCGTGATGTAGTAGTTGCTACTCCCATTGAGATTCCAGCGAGGATTTATCGATAGCTGGTTTCCATTGAAACTCAGCGATGGACTTGTGCTGATATCAAATGATTCAACCAAATCGCCATTGCCTAGGTAGAGTTCAATTGCCCCGTTACTACCCCGCTTAATCGGTTCCGAGAAGTCCATTCTTAGGTCTTCTGATACGTCAACTGTTGCGTTTGAGTTTGCGAGTACTCCACTGATCAGCGTTGGTGGGAGGGAATCGACTGCCAGCAATGCACGATGTTCAAGTTGCTCAACCCGAAGGATTCGTCGCGCTTCTCTACGGAAATTCTGTTTACGGACAACTGACTTGCTATTTCGACTGGTTTTTGGAGGGTTCATGATAGTATTTGAAGGCACAACAGGCGGGATACTTAAAACGAAATGCATGGTGGGTTAGAACTCAGTCCGTTACTTGAGACGCAGACTGGAAACCTTTCGGAACTTTAAAGGACACGTAATCCATTCGCAAGTGTCGCAGAACCTGCCGCGAACCAACCTGAGTCCTTATTTCGCGTGTCATGTACCCGCTTGTTGCCGTGGGTAGGGATTGAAGACACAGATCCTGAATTCGAAGTTACAAGCGGATAAATTAATCTACGTAGGTAGCCCCCAATTCAAATGATAACTGAGCACGAATTTTGCAAATTCAATGGTGATGGAAACCCTGGAGAAGTGAGGTTCGGATTTACAAATTACTGCTTGCAAAGCACAATTTCTGAACACTCTCTTACTTGGCGAATTCTTTAAAAAATCTCCCCTTTTCTTGTGAGTCTTGACTAGGTCGCGACTGTTTTAGCGTGACAGACAGCAAGCATGATTACGTGCAAGTCGCGTTGACATGTACTAGCTACACCGATAGCATCCCAGGCTGATTCCGTTAAAGCTGGTTCACGAACACTGTGTAACGAGTTTGTGGCCTTGAACTCAGGGGATAATCTTATATTCGCCTGGCTCCAAACACTGATCACCGCTCCCGAGTCCCTGTATTCTCGCTTGAGGATAGCGGCTAACACTTTCTGAAGGTTTTTAAAAGATGGATGGAATCGTAGATGTGTTGCAGATTTACCATTCGCCAATCTTCCAACTCTCAGCCCTCAAGTCTCCTACGGTTTTTTTATCGCGTTTGTGCACTAAGGAACCGGTGGTAATCGAATCTTCACCGGTCGATCACCATTTCAATTTGCAGTTGAAGGGTTGTGCGCAGTTTGATTTGGCAGATGGAAAATCCTCTGATCGCCACTTGGTTGTACCAGGGAAAGTTTCGCTCAACCCTGCTTATCGCCCTCTTGCTTATCGCTTCGATCAGAATCAAGACAGTATGTCTTTGCATGTTGTGCTTCCGCTCTCCTGGCTTGAGGAAATAAGTGGCGACTACCATGCGTTGACTGAAAATTCTGACATCAAAGGCAAGCCTCCGATCATAGATGATTGGAATCCAGAGATTCAACGGATTTCCTATCGTATCGTTGATGCGCTACTCGCACCTTCTCCTCCAATGCGGATCAGGATGGGGGAGGCACTGCTTGACCTCGGTTTCTCTATTTTGAATTGGCAAGGTCGCACCAAGTCCAATGCCGTCAAGAAAACCGCTGCAAGTTTTCGACTCAGCTCGGAAGCTATCGTTCGGGCTGTTGATTTTATGCACGGCAGCCTCACCCAAGATATCTCGCTCAAGGAGATCGCGATGGAAGTTGGGGTTGAGGAATGGTTTTTCGCCAAGGGGTTTCGAAATTCCATGGGCGTTTCACCATGGAAGTATTTTCGAGATCTTCGATTAGCGCACGCACGAGAGTTGCTCCTAAAGTCGGAAATACCCATCAAGCAGATAGCGGTCGATCTGGGGTTCGGTTCCACCAGTCATTTCGCAGCCGCGTTTCGGGAATCGGTAGGATGTGCACCTCAAAAGTTCCGCCAACTAATAAGATAATTCCATTCAAGGTTTGGTTTCAATCGCTTTTGTAATCTCGGGATGGCTGAGCAAGTACTCGCGGCGTTGTTGCGTGAACTGCTTGAGAGTTACCGGTGGGCCACCTCGTCCTCCGCGAACTTCGCGACGAGGGTTGTTGTTCTCCTCGGACGCTCGCTCGGTAGCTTGTACTTCGGCTGTTTGCTGCTCCCCCGTGCTCGCAAAGAAATCTTCGGTCCTGGAAAGCTTGCGAGAATCAAGCCGAACGAATTCGGCAACCGAATCGCGAAGCTGAGCCACGACGGGTTCGAGATTACTCCAATCTAAGTCCTCTTCGGCAATCTGTTTGAGCAACTCAATGTACCTTTGCCGGTATTGAGGGACTTGTAGCAGACGACTGCGAAGTGGGCGATCAGAGTTATCGAGACCAATGAATGGATCAAGCGAGAATGGATTTTGGTTCCCCCCCTGCCCTGCTGCGTTGTTCGGTGCCCCTCCAGGGCCTCCTCTACCAAAACCGCGTCGTCCGCCCTGGCTTCCAAAACCCGGGCCTCCAAAACCAGGGCCACCGCCACCGGGGCCCATACCTGCCGCGCTGAACGACTCGTTCATATCATGCGGCGCAAGATGGAATTTCCCTTCAGCATCCAAGTAGATACTGTAGTCGCTTCCGCGTACCCAGTATCCATCGTTGTTGATCAACGCGATATCGAGAGCTAGAAATTTCAGTGCGCTATCGACATCCAAGATCGGCTCCAATGCATTTGGAAGATCTTCCACTGGAGTTTCGCTCAAGACTTTGCACAGCCCAATGAGCGCTTTCCATGATTTCTCTTCATCGTTGTTCTTGATCTCATAGAGTCGTTTGTAAGCCTCTATGTTATCGCCAAGGTAACGCAAGCTTCCGCCGCCACCGGGACTGCCGGGAACTTTCCAACGTACCACTCCCTTGGATGATCCCAAATGTTGGCTGATGAAGTGCTTATCGAATTGCTGTGCGTTTTGATAAATCCCCCAGTCTTCTGAGTTGATGACAACTCGCACCAAGTTCACTGCGGGGGTCGGTAGATACTTTGATGCGATCGCAGAGTATAAAACCGAATGCATCAAAGTCGGGTCACCGTTGGAATTGAGCAAGTTCAAGGATTTGTATCCGAGCAATCGCTGGTCTTCGTCGGCCATATCCATCGAGATGTTCAATGAACGTTTGGAACCGGCAGGCACCATCCCAAAGGACGAAGCGCCGCGGAAGCTCACGCCGACAAGCGGATACTCTTTGCCATCTACCATCAACGTTGCATCGACTTCGACATCGGTTGGTTTGAAGTCGGCTAGTTCTGATTCCCAATCTTGATTCTCGAAGGTAAGAAACAAAGTGCGGACTACACTGCGATCGTAGAGGTCTTGGTCTTGGAAGTTTTGCACATCGGTGGCTGCGACGCGGATACCGGGCTTGCCGGGCTCTCGCGAACCACCAGGGCCGCCTGGGCCACCACCACCTGGGCCACCGAACCCAAATCCTCCGAATCCACCGAAGCCTGGTGGGCCGCCTCGACCACCTCGCCCGCCGCCAGGTCCACCCAAACCGGGGCCACCAGGTCCACCGAAACCAGGTCCGCCTGGTCCACCAGGTCCGCCACCGCCTGGTCCACCAGGTCCGCCTCCGAAACCAGGTCCACCGGGGCCTCCCGGGCCGCCACCGAAGCGGGATGGGGATTTGGCTTCTTCTCGCGCTTCGAGCCGCTCTTGAGCATTCAGCCATCCGTCGCCGTTTTTGTCAAATTTCGCTACGAGTGGCCGATCGGGACCGCCAAATCCTGGACCACCTGGGCCGCCGAAACCTGGACCACCTGGGCCGCCGAAAACAGGGCCACCCATGGGGGTTTGTTCAAACGCGAAAGGAGTGCCTCTCAAGTCGTTCCATTTCTGCTTTTGTGAATCCGAAAAGCTTTCAACAATTCGGCGTTCCGTATTGAGCCGAGTTTCCGCAATCCGTTGAAAGTCAGGTGGACCGTTGGGGCCGGGGCGGAACGCTTGATTGCCAAGCGCATCCGCTTGTTTGGAAAGCAATTCTCGTTGGTCTTCGGATAACTGCAAAGCTTCCGATACTTCGCCGCGCAAGGCAGCCGCAATCCCTTCTCGCTGCAAACTCAATTGACTCAAACGTTCCCACTGCTTCTCTGATAGAAGCTTTTTGAGATTCGCTTCTTGTTCGCTAATAAATATTTCCATGCTTTTGCGAACTTGCTCGATGGCTTCATCGCGTTGCTTGTCTTCAAGCTCGAAGATGCGAGGTGGCGCGATCGGTTGCATGGTTTCGAAAGTCGCTGCGAGCGTTTTTTCTTCGATTGCCCGAAGTTGTTCGAGTTGGGATTCAGAGAGTTGAAGCTCCCGCTGGACTTCTGGGAGTCCGATGGTCGGTAATGGGCGATGGGCCAGACCAAGCATCGTAAGTGGGCCGAGGATGCTCGGTGCTGATCGGCCAAAGCCCGGTTCTTGTCGGCCTGATTCTTGTCGGCCCGGTCCTTGGAAACCCGGTCCTTGGAAACCTGGTCCTGCACCCTCGGGCCGGCGCTGATTGCGAGGTGTCGCAGGGTCTTGGGCAAGTCCCATGCAGGAACATAGAGTGCATGCAAGGAGTGTTTGATATTTCAGTCGAGCTAATTTTTTGAAGCGATGATTCATCGTTCGGAGACTTTCCAAGAGATGGATTGGATATTGGCAATAGAAGCTAATGCGATTGGGATGGACGTGGAACCCAAGAAGGAGGCGTTGGGGATTTCGTAAGTCCATTCCATCATGGTTCCTCCGCGTGCCGATTCGGCGGCGACGATTCGGTACGATATCCCCTTTTCGGCGAGGAGTTGTTCGACTTGTTTCGATCCGGACGGATCTGCGATGGGGGTTTTGAAGGTCAGTCGTCCAATGGTCGGATTGCTCTGTATTCCATGGCGTGCATTGAACCACTTCGAAGCAACGATAAGTAAGGACATGATGGAGCCACCAAGCAGAGCGACATCGAAGTTCCCCGCTCCAAGGGCCATCCCTACGACGACTGCAAAAATCACGAAGCCAATGTCGAGGGTGTCATCGACGACTGTTCGAAAGCGAACGATTGACAGTGCGCCGACGAGGCTGAAGGCTCGGGCAATGTGATTCCCCACGACTTGGGTCACCATAGCGATGAGGATAGCGAGGAAAATCAGGGTCAGAGGGAAGCTTGCTGTTCCATGATTTGGTCCCCTGTTCCATGTATACAGCCAGGCGATGAAGCAACCGCTTAGTGCGGCAAGCAGAAGCCTTATGGCAAGACTTGTCGCATCGATTGATGTGGAATCCACATTTGTTTGTGTGAGCCAATCAAGCATTTAGACAACTCTTTCTTCCTTGAGTTTCAGACAAGTTGCACCTAGTGGACCTTTTGGAAATGATTGCATTTGGGGCGAGAAGGCTTACCGGACGGCTCGCGCCCAATACCGTTGATATAGACATAAACCATGTCCTTTGCTGAAGTTATGGGTGCAAACTCAAACAACTCCAACAAAGGAACATGGAAGATGATGACACAAGGAAGTGTCGATGTACGACAGGC
>JBJONT010000029.1:0-6568 GCA_046051705.1 Planctomycetota bacterium
TCGGTCGGATTCCGCGGCCCTTTGCTACTGAACCATGTCTCGGCGAGGATTCATCGCGGAGACAAGATCGGGCTCTTGGGGCGTAACGGTGCTGGCAAGACGACTTTGATGCGCATGTTGCTTGGGTTAGAGCGCCCCGAGACTGGAAGTATTGAGATCGAGGCAGGCACGAAAATCGCTTGGGTATCTCAAGACGTTCCGCCCGAGGTTGGTGGCCAAGTGCTCGGGATCCTTGAAAGCGGTTTGCCAGCGGATTTCGAGTTGCCTGAAAACGAGTGGCGCAAGACGCAGGCTATCGATCGTGTGGTCGAGCAATTGCAGCTTGATCCTGATGCAAACTTTGAAAGTCTTTCGATTGGGATGAAGCGGCGAGTGTTATTGGGGCGTGCGATTGTTGCCGCCCCGGACGTGCTGCTGCTCGACGAACCGACGAACCACTTGGACATTGATTCGATCACTTGGTTGGAAACGTTCTTGGCCGGTTTTTCCGCAACGCTGATCTTTGTGACGCACGACCGTGCATTCTTGACAAAGATTGCGACACGCATTTTTGAAATCGATCGCGGCAAGCTGTTTGATTGGGAGTGCGATTACGCGACTTTTCTCGAACGCAAAGAGCAGTTGTTGATCGCACAAGAAAAGCAGGATGCATTGTTCGATAAGAAGCTTGCGCAGGAAGAAGTGTGGATTCGCACTGGAATCAAAGCGCGGCGAACACGCAACGAAGGGCGCGTTCGGCGACTCGAAGCGATGCGATCGGAGAGGGCTTCAAGACCCCGCAAAGTTGGATCGATTCAGTTAAACATCGACGAAGGTGAACGAAGCGGGATGCTTGTTTGCGACTTGAAGCAAGCGAGCTTCGGGTATGGTTCCAAGCCGATTGTCCCACCGATCGATTTGACCATTATGCGTGGAGACAAGATCGGGATCTTGGGTCGCAACGGTGCGGGCAAGTCGACGTTGCTCAAAGGATTGCTCGGGGAGTTAGCTCCTTTAGAAGGCTCAGTGCGGTTGGGAACCAAATTGCAGATCGCGTATTTCGATCAAAATCGCGATGTTCTGGATCCGACAAAAACCGCCGAAGAGAATGTCGGTGTGGGGCGTACGAGTGTGACGGTTCAGGGGCGCACCAAACATGTGATTGGGTATCTTCAGGAGTTCTTGTTTACACCTGAGGAAGCTCGTTCGAAAATTCAATACTTCTCTGGTGGGCAGCGGAACCGATTGCTGTTAGCCAAGCTGTTTGCTCAGCCTGCGAACTTGTTGGTGATGGACGAACCGACGAACGATCTGGATGCGGAGTCATTGGAGTTGCTCGAGGAGAGATTGGTTGAGTACGACGGGACGCTGATCGTCGTCAGTCACGACCGCGCGTTTCTCAATAATGTCGTCACTAGCTTGGTGGTGTTCGAACCGGGTGGAATTCGCGAAGTAGTCGGCGGCTACGACGACTGGGTCCGGCAGCGCAAGGCGCAGATGGCTGAAGAATCCAGCAAGCAGATACCGAAGCCCGTAGCAAAGTCATCGACCGGGAGTGGGAAGGAGCCTGGAGGGGCTGTTTCGGCGAGTGCTGCTGCTATAACTGGTGGGGCGAAGCCGAAGTTGTCGTACAAAGAGAGGCAGGAATTAGATCGACTTCCAGCGTTGATCGACGAGATCGAGGCTAAGCAAGCCGCGTTGCATGTGCGGATGGCCGAACCGGACTACTTCAAGTCATCGGCTTCCGATCTGGCTTCTGATGCCAAGAAAATGGAAAAACTCGACGCGGATCTTGTGCAAGCTTACAGCAGGCTCGAAGAGCTCGAAGGAAGAGTCTAGCTGATGCTGCTAGGAGTTTAGTGGCCGGTCTTGGGGCGGTTTATGTAGCCCAAGGTGGATGCTCCATGTGCGTAATCTCCGTGTGTATAATTCAGCGTGCTACGATCCGCTGTGCTATACTTGAGCTATCCTGCCTTGAGTTTACTGCCGTAAATTCCCCACCTTGAATTTTGCCGGTGCGTACCGCTCCGGCTTTCCCGCCACTAGCCCCAACCCAACGGTAGAGTCATGCGTTCACTTCGCGACCCCAATGGTTCACCGCTACTTCCTTCTCTCCTGTTTGCTCAGCCTAACGGGACTTGTCGAGGGGAATTTGGCTTTTTCTTCGAACGACAGGTTTCATGGCTTGGTTACCTGGGGATTGTTGCACTTAACATCGTCTTAGTTGCTTCATCGGTGGTTTGCGCACAAGATCCGGAAGCTAATTCTCTGACGCCTCAACAGGTAGAGTTTTTTGAGTCAAAAGTGCGGCCGTTGCTAGTGGAGCACTGTTACGAGTGTCATTCGGGTGCGGAAGAGCAAGGTGGACTGCGACTCGACAATCGACAGGGGTTACGTCAAGGTGGCGATACAGGACCGGCGATCAATGAAGAGCGTCTTGGAGAGAGTTTGATTCTGCGAGCGGTCGGCTATGAAGATTTCGATTTGCAGATGCCACCATCGGGAAAGTTACCTGCGGAATCGATTCGGGTTTTCGAGGAGTGGGTCAAGTCGGGTGCGGGTGATCCGAGAGTTTTGGATCCCAATGCTACACAAGCAAGTGGAATGAGTGTTGAGCAGGGGCGAGAGTTTTGGTCGATGCGGCCGGTAACGAAACCCAAGGTGCCGATCGATTCGATCGATTCGCTCGATGATTGGGGCGGCAATCCGATCGATGCTTTTATTACGCAGCGACTGAAGGTGTCGGGACTCTCTCCGGCAATGCCAGCTTCGCGTCGTGAGTTGCTCAAGCGATTGAGTTTCGATTTGATCGGGTTGCCACCGACGCTCGATGAGCTTGAGGCTTTCGAACAAGACAATGCGCCTGGGGCGGTCGAGAGGCAGATCGATCGGCTGCTTGATTCCCCTCAATATGGAGTACGGTATGGTCGTCACTGGTTGGACGTCGCTAGGTATTCCGACTCGAACGGGCTCGATGAAAATATCGCTTATGGGAATGCATGGAGATATCGCGATTACGTTGTTGATTCGATGAATGCGGATAAGCCGTTCAATCGTTTCATCGAAGAGCAGATCGCTGGGGATTTGTTGCCAGATGCGAACCGGGAATCGATCACGGGTACGGGTTATCTGGTGTTGGGTGCGAAAGTCTTGGCGGAACCGGATCGCGAGAAATTGACGATGGATACCATCGACGAGCAACTCGATGCTCTGGGGAAGACTTTTTTAGGGATGACCTTTGGATGTGTTCGTTGTCACGATCATAAGTTCGATCCGGTCAAGCAACGAGATTACTACGCGATGGCTGCGATCTTGCGTGGAACGAAAACATTTGGAGATAGCAATTTCGGAGCGATCAAGCATTGGAATGAACGATCATTTGCGACGGACGAGGAAAAGCAACGGCTCAAGGAGATCGATGCGCAGGTCGCAGCAGCTAACGGTGCTTGGAACAAGCTCAAGAGCGAAGGGATGCAGCGTTTGCGTGATCAAGTGCGCAGCGACGCAGCGGAGTATTTAGCGATTACGGCAACGCTCTCAGCGGATGCGACTTTGAATCAATGGGCTCAAGCCGCAGTTCAATCGTCCACTGGGAAGGGGGAGGGTGCTAAGGGGCTGCATCCTCGAGTCTTGGCGAATGCTCGACGATACTTGGATTCCCACTCCGAGAGCGAGTTATTTCAAGTATGGCGCGAAAAAGGGGCGGCTGGAGATATCGAGGGTATTCGGTCTTTCTATCAGAACTTGTTCGCGAAGGTTCACAGCGAGTGGGAGAAAGCCAAAGCGATTGATGCGGGGGTCAAGAGTTTGGCTGATCCGATGTTGGAATCTGCCCGAGTTGCACTTGGGGATCCAAGCGGGTTCTTGGCGATACCGGCAAAAATGGAACATGCGCTTGACGACGAGACATTGGCGAAGATCCATCGCGAGGCTGAATCGGCAAGGTTGTTTGAAAGTTCGGCACCCGATGAGACAGCGGTTATGGCGGTTGCCGATAAAGGAGTAGTTGACGGGATACCAATCCATATCCGTGGCAGCTATCGAAACTTGGGAGCGAAAGTAGATCGCGGGTTTCCGGAAGTGATGAATCCTCCAGGAAACGATCCGATATTCAGCGCGACGAGCAGCGGACGCTTGGAGTTCGCTCGCTGGATCGCAAGTTCGAGTCATCCGTTGACGGCGCGGGTGATTGTCAATCGGGTTTGGAGATGGCATTTCGGTGTAGGGCTTGTCAGTACAACTGAAAACTTTGGGGTGCTTGGTGCACCACCATCGCACCCTGAATTGTTGGACTATTTGGCACGATGGTTTGTCGAGTCTGGTTGGTCGTTGAAAGCCTTGCATCGGCTTATATTAAGTTCGTCGACTTATCAGATGGCCTCACAGCATTCCGATGCACAGCGAGCTATGTCGATTGATCCAGAAAATCGACTGTTGTGGCGGTTTGAGATGCAGCGATTAAGCGCCGAACAACTTCGCGATTCGATCTTGTTTACATCGGACATGTTGGATCTTCGGCTAGGTGGTAAAAGCGTGCCATTGAGAAACCGCCAGTTTGTTTTCGATCACACTTCGATTGATCACACGAAGTATGAGAGTCATCGACGAACCGTATACCTGCCCATAATCCGCAATCACTTGTTCACTTTGTTTGAGCAGTTTGATTTTCCCGATCCGACGATGCCCATCGGGGATCGGCAGACCACCACGGTCTCACCGCAAATGTTGCTCCTTATGAATGCGCCATGGGTCTTGGAATCTGCATCTCACTTAGCGCAAAGCAGTTCGGCTATCGCAAGTGATCCGACGCAGCGAGCACAGTGGTTGATCAACAAGATCTTTGGGCGAGGAGCAACCCAGACGGAGTTGCAACGCATCGTTGAATATGTTGGTATTGGTGCAACCGACGAGCAGCTTCGATGGGAGTTGGTTAGCCAGAATTTACTCATTTCTAGCGAGTCGATCTATGTTCCGTGAGAATGATATTCATTCGCAAGACCTAGTTTCTCTGCTTGCTCGACGGCGGGTATTGCAGTCTTGCGCATTGGGGTTCGGTGGGCTAGCCCTTGGTGCGATGGGGCAGGAGGTTGAACCTCAAACAAATCCGCTCGCGCCGAAGAAACCTCACTTTGCGCCTCGCGCAAAGCGCATCGTCTTTTTGTTTATGAAGGGCGGGCCGTCGCATGTCGACACCTTTGATCCTAAACCGTCGCTTACACGTGACGATGGCAAGCCACCTCCCTTTGAATTACCTCGTGTTGTTTTCGCGCAACAAGGGAATCTTTTAAAGTCACCGTGGAAGTTCACGCAGCGGGGCGAATCAGGTTTGCCGGTGAGTGAATTGTTTCCGAAAGTCGCTGAGCATATCGACAAGCTTTGTGTTCTAAGAAGTTTGCATGGTAGCAACCCAGCGCATGGCGGTGCGTTGCTAAAGATTCATACTGGGAGCGATCAGTTCGTGCGACCAAGCATGGGGGCTTGGGTCACCTACGGGCTAGGGACCGAGAATCAAGACTTACCGGCATTTGTCACCATTTGTCCGACGTTAGCGCATGGTGGAGTGAACAATTGGGGCGCTGCGTTCCTGCCGACGTACTGCCAAGGGACACCGATTGGAAATGCAAGCCAAAGTGCCGCGAAGTCCACCGTACAGCACATCGCTTCTCCGAAAGTCGATCTTCGCAATCAGCGCGGGCAATTGGATTTACTCGCCAAGTTCAATGACGACTTTGCCAAACAGCATCCCGAGGAGAGTGTCTTGGCCGGTCAGATGGGGGCTTTCGAATTGGCTTACAGGATGCAGACAAGCATTCCTGAAGTCCAAGAGCTCACTTCGGAGACAGAAGGTACGTTGCGGCTTTACGGAATCGACGACCCGATTACGGAGAATTTCGGACGGCAGTGTTTGATGGCCAGACGGTTTCTCGAGCGCGGTGTGCGGTTCGTTCAGGTCACACATAGCGACAGCGAAGTGCAATGGGATCAGCACTCGGATTTGTACGTCGGTCACACCAAGAATGCAGCCGAGGTAGACAAGCCGATTGCGGGCTTCTTGACAGATCTCGATCAGAGAGGCTTGCTAAAAGATACGCTGGTGCTTTGGGGTGGTGAATTCGGACGAACTCCGACATCTCAAGGCAATGGTCGGGATCACAATCCGCATGGCTTTTGCATGTGGATGGCAGGTGGAGGGGTTCGTGGGGGCTACGCTTACGGCGCTACTGATGAGTACGGGTATTATGCGGTCGAGAACAAGATGCACATCAACGATTTGCATGCGACCATCCTGCACTTGTTGGGACTGGATCACGAACGCTTGACGTATCCGTATGGAGGAAGGGATTTCCGATTGACCGATGTAGCGGGCAAGGTTGCCAAGGATATCTTGGCTTAGGGGGTGGCTTAAGTTGTTTTGAAGCGTGGGGTTTGCGCGGTCGCCACCCTCACCCCCCGGCCCCCTAGTATCTGGAGATTGACCTTTCTAAGCCTCTCTGAGAGGCTTAGAAAGTCGAAGTTGCCGAGTCGCCTGCAGCGATTTTGTGACGCAGCCACGCAGATCGTATTGCCCCCTTAAACCTCTCTGGAGCGT
>JBJONT010000030.1:0-14056 GCA_046051705.1 Planctomycetota bacterium
CCGGCCCAGGAGAAAGCGGTTTGCAGCCAATTTCTAGTGATGCGATGGTCAGGCCTTTTCATGATGCAATTGCTCCGTCTGGTTGCTCGTCTTTAGGGTCTCCGACGAATCGGTAGCCTGCGTCTCGGATGGTCAGGAAGTATTTGGGATGTGCCGGATCGGCTTCAAAAGTTTTCCTAAGTCTGAGCATGAATTGATCGACGCTTCTGGTTTGCATTTCACCGGAAAGATCCCAGACTTCTGCAAGGAGTTCTTGCCGGCTGATCACTCGTCCTTCGTTTTCAACGAAGTACCGTAAGAGTTGCAGTTCTTTGTGGGTGAGTTTCACTTCGTTATCCCCTACTAGGACTTCGTAGGTTTCGAAGTTGATGTGCGCGCGACCGAAGTGGACTTCGTTTACTTTGCTGGAGAACGGTTTGCTTGGTTGTTCGGATTCTTGGCGTGGATGCAATCGCAAAAGGTTTCGTATCCGAGCGAGCAGTTCGTCCAAATCGAATGGTTTGGTAAGGTATTGATTCGCACCGACATCAAATCCACGGGCTCGGTCTTCTGATAGGCTTCGGGCCGAGAGGATCAGGACTGGAACGTTGAGGTTGAGTTCACGCAATCGGCTGCAGATGGCGTACCCGCTCATGCCAGGAAGCATCAGGTCAAGAATAATCAGGTCGAAGGAGTGCGGATCGGATTCCAGCAACTTGCTCGCGACAGCTCCGTTGTCGACAAGCGATACGCGATAGCCTTCGGCTTCAAGGTTATACTTGAGACCTTGAGCGAGGTGAGTTTCGTCTTCAACGACAAGAATGCGTGGTTTCATGCGGTTGGATTTCGGGGTTCAAGACGTGCCGTGTTGAGACTCTTTCTCGTTGGCTTGGTGCCATCGTCGATATTCGGGTGGGACATCGGGTTGTTGCCAAGCGTTCATGCCACCATCGATATAGACGGTTTGGCCGTGCATGTGTGAGGCTAGGTCCGAGACGAGGAAAGCTGCGATCGGACCGCATACGCTCGCTTCAGGGACTTGGCCGTTAGGAGTATGGATTCGCATCCAATCCAAAGCTGTCGGATCGTTTGAGAGGACTTGATTGGTAAGTGGTGTACGGACCAAGCCTGGGGCTATGGCGTTGACTCGAATATCGTGAGGGGCGAGTGCAACGCATAGGGAGCGAACCATGGCACTGACGGCCCCTTTGGACGTATCGTATGCGGTATGGTCCGCTTCGGCCAACAGTCCATTGATGGACCCGGTGAATAAAACTCTGCCGCGTTGTTTATGCTCAACCCAGTGCTTTGCGAACCATTGGGTCAAGAAGTATCCGACTTTCACATTGATGTGCATTGTGCGGTCAAAGTTCGCTTCGTCCCCTTGAAGAAAAGGTGGATCGATGTAAATGCCGGCGTTCGAGACAAAGATCGATGTGTCGGGATGGGATTCGATCAAGGGCTTGAAGAGTTGCGATTGAATTTCTGAGATGCCCGTTGAGAGGTCGAAGCACATCAGGGTTGATTCGGGGCTCAACTCGCGGCATCGCTTCAAGGTCGCTTCGCTTGCTGCATCCTCGCGCAGTCCGTTGAGGATGAGAGTTGCTCCTGCCTGTGCGAGGGCGATGGCGATTGCCGCCCCGACCCCTTGGGTGCTTCCTGTGACGAAAGCTTTCTTACCTTGAAGGTCGATTTTCATCGAGCGATCCTAGGACGTAACGGAATCGGAATTCAGGGAGTCGTGTTGAGTGCCGCTGGTCCCTGATGGATTACTGCCGGCGTTGTTCGCAACATTGGATTCCGCAAGGGAGTTTTCCGAAAGTGCGGTATCGGAGGAAGACTTGGGTTTTCTTCCGGCTCTGCGTTCAATGGCTGCTTCGACAAACCGGCTGAAGAGGGGGTGGGATTTGGTCGGTTTACTCTTGAACTCAGGATGGAACTGCACCGCGAGGAAGAACGGGTGGGATGGTAGTTCAAGGATTTCGACGAGTCCTCCGTCTGGACTCAGCCCAGAGAATCGCATGCCATGTGCTTCGTACTGACTTCGATACACATTATTGAATTCATAGCGATGTCGGTGGCGTTCGGAGATCAGTTCGGTGGTTTGGTAGGCTTTTTGGGCGGTGGAGTCAGGTACCAACCGACAGGGCTGAGCACCGAGCCGCATGGTGCCACCTAGTTGAGTGACATTGCGTTGCTCGTCGAGCAAGCATATCACGGGGTGTGGGGTGTCTTTGTCGAATTCGGTCGAGTGTGCTTTCTGGAGTCCGACGACGCTTCGACCAAACTCGATCGCCGCGCACTGCATTCCGAGACAGATTCCAAAGAAGGGGATATTTCTCTCGCGAGCGTATCGAATGGCTTGGACTTTCCCTTCAACTCCGCGTTCGCCGAAGCCACCCGGGATGAGAATGCCGTCGTACCCGGAGAGAAGCCTTTCAGGGCCTTCTTCTTCGATATCTCCACTTTGGATTCGAGCGATTCTGATGTTGGCTTGATGCGTGATCCCGGCATGATCGATCGATTCGTAAATCGACTTGTAAGCGTCTTTGTGTTCGGCGTACTTGCCGACGACAGCGATGCTGACTTCGTGCTTAGGGTTCCTCAACGAATACATCAGTTGATCCCACGCATCGAGTCGCAGCGGCTGGGAACTGAGCCCGAATCGCTTGATAATGAATTCATCGAGGCGGTGGTCTTTCAAAGAAAGCGGCACTTCGTAAATCGAGAAGTCCTTATCTTTTTCTTCGATGACGGCTTGTATGTCGACATTGCAGAACAGAGCGATTTTCTCACGTTCTTCGCGGGATATACTTTGTTCGCACCGGCAGATCAACATGTCCGGCTGGATACCGATTTGGCGAAGTTGACCAACGGAATGCTGCGTTGGTTTCGTTTTGATTTCCGCCGCTGCCTTCAGGTACGGAACAAGGGTCAAGTGGATGAACAAGCAGTTCTCTCGACCAACATCTTGAGGAAACTGTCGGATGGCTTCGAGAAACGGAAGGCTTTCGATATCTCCAACCGTACCACCAATTTCCGTGATAACGATATCGGTGTTTGCGTCAGCGAGTCGAAGTACTGCTTCTTTGATTTCGTTCGTCACGTGCGGGATGACTTGAACGGTCTTCCCAAGGAATTGTCCACGTCGTTCCTTCTCGATCACGCGCAGGTAGATCTGTCCAGTGGTGTAATTCGAGTCGCGGGTAAGCTGACCGCTGGTGAATCGCTCGTAATGCCCTAAATCCAAATCGGTCTCGCTGCCGTCATCCAACACGTACACTTCGCCGTGTTGATAGGGACTCATTGTTCCCGGGTCGACGTTGATGTAGGGGTCCAGCTTTTGCATCCGAACCCGAAGTCCACGGGCTTCAAGAAGCATCCCTATCGACGCGCTGGTAAGGCCTTTGCCGATCGAACTGACCACCCCACCGGTAACGAAAATGTGTTTGGTCATGACTTCCTTTCAACAACCTTCGCGTAAGAGACAGCCCCGGAAAACGGTATAGTAACGGTTTTATCGAAGGTCGACAAATGCTTGAGAAGTAAATGCTTGACCAGGATTCTTGCACAAAGCATCCGCGTAAATGGGCTGGATCAAGGAAAATAGAGGGAAACTGCTTGGGAGAGATTTTTATTGGGTCGCCATTCGAGAGCTTGCAAGATGAAGGTTTTCCCATAAGCTTAGGCACTGGAAGGTAGTACGCGGGTGGGAATCAACCCGCGTGCAACTTGCCTGATTTAGTACAATCTTCAGGGTTACTCGCGTCGCTGTGCTCGAACCATCAGGTTGCTCTTGAGCAAACTTGGGTTGTCCTCGGGCAATTGGAGCAACTCCGGCGAATTGTAAGCTTCCTGGCGAGCCGATTTAAGAGTGTAAGTGTGTTTTTGAAAGGTGACTTGATTATGCAGTTTCGTTCGCAGTCGGAATCTGAGTCGCGATTGGTTTTTGGCTGGGATCGCAATCAGGTCACGGTCGTTTGTGCGATGCTGGCACTTTTGACACTCGCTTTAAGATTCGCGCCATTGCCTGAGAATTTCTCGGCATTCGGTGCGTTTGCAATGTTTTGCGGAATTTTTGCAACGCGATCGGCCCGATGGTGGATGCCCCTCGCGGTTCTGTTCGTTGCGGATTGCATCGGTCACTTCTCGGGTATCGCTGGGATGGGTTTTTACAACCCGCTTGCGATGCTTCTGAATTATGTCGGTTTCGCCTCGATGAGTTTGGTAGGAATGGCATTCGCCAAGTTCTCTGCTCAGTCGAGTGGACGAGTGCTTCTGGCACTCCCAGTAGCCACCATTGTGGGCTCTGCATGTTTCTTTTTGATCAGTAACTTCGGTGCGTGGCTCGATCCTCGCATGCAGTATCCACAGTCTCTCTCTGGGTTGCTCGATTGCTACTTCGCTGGCCTTCCGTTTTGGCGATCGACATTGCAAAGCGACTTGGTGTTCACGATGGGCTTCACCGCATTAGCGATGGTATTGGTTCCTGCACTTGGCAAGGGACTCTTCGCTCGAAAAACAGCGTAATGCAATTAGCACAGTGCAGTAGCACATTATCGTTGGACCAGCGCCGTTGATCGCGGGGAGGACTCCGCCACCATACGGTGCAAAGCAAGAAGACGAAAAAAGGCCACCGGTTGTTTGAAGCATCCGGTGGCCTTTCAGTTTATAGGTCTGGTAGCTGATCGCTCAATTCGAGGTTACGATTTACAGGCGCTGCTTACTCGGTAACTTCTACCGATTCGATAACGATCGGATCGACGGGTACGTCCGAATGGCCTGATCGGCGAGTGGTCGAAACTTTCTCAATCGCGTCGACGACTTCGGATCCCTTGGTGACTTTCCCGAAAACGCAATATCCAACACGATCTTGAGACTGGGCTTTATCGAGAAATCCGTTATCGGATGCGTTGATAAAGAACTGGCTCGTTGCGCTATCGGGAACGGCCGTTCTTGCCATTGCAATCGTATACTTGAGATTACCAAGTCCGTTGGTCGATTCGTTTTTGATCGGAGCTTTCGTTTTCTTCTGGACCATATCGGACGAGAATCCACCACCTTGAATCATGAATCCAGGGATCACGCGGTGGAAGATGGTTCCGTCGTAATGGCCCGATTTGGCGTAATCGATGAAGTTCGCTACGGTGATTGGGGCTGCCGTTGCGTCGAGTTCGAGGGTGATATCACCTTGGGATGTTTTTAATACTACTGGCATTTGCCGATCACTTTCTTGGAAGGAGAAATGACCCGATGACGACCGGGTCAGGGAAAAGCACCCGAGGGATTGTAACAGAAATTGCGATTTTCTGTATCACTCGGTTTTCTGCAACGCTCCGCGGCAATCAGTCTTGGGTGTGAAGCCCGCATTCCTTTTTTTCCGTGCCGCTCCAGCGGCCCGCGCGCTCGTCTTCGCCAAAGCTCACGGGTCTAGTACATGGCCAGCATCCAATGCTGGTATAGCCTTGGTCGTGAAGAGGGTTATATGGGATTTTCTGAGCAGAAATCCGATCCCAGACTTTCTTTTTCGTCCAATTTGCCAAAGGAGATACTTTGACCAAGTGGAATTTGTTATCCCAGCCAACGATCGGAGCCTGGGCTCTATCGGGACTTTGATCGCGTCGGATAGCGCTTGCCCAAGCATACATTCCGAGGGCTGCGCGGCGCAAGACAGCGATTTTGCGTTCCCCGCAGCATCGATTTGGGTCGGATTTATAGACGGGACCACCATTCGCTGCTTCGTAAGCTTCGACGGTTACTTCAGGACGCATCAATTCAACTTCGATCCCATAGAGTTCGGCGACACGATCTCTGAGCGTAAGTGTTTCTTGGAATTGATATCCGGTGTCGAGATTGAAAACGTGCGCTTTGGGAGCCACTCTGGAGAGCATCTCCAGGATCACCATTCCTTCGGGCCCGAAGGCGGTAGCCATGGTGAATCGGGATTCAAAGCGTTGATAAGCCCAACTAAGAATGTCTTCCGGTTGAGCCTCTTCGAAACCGATGCTAATGGATTTAAGTTCTGCGAGGAAATCCGGGGTTGGCAGTAAGGGCGGATCAGCACCTTGGGAACCGATCGGGATCTGGATATCCATTTGCTAGATCACTCGCCTTGCTAGATCACTCGCCATGGGCGAACCGAATTTGTAAAAGTACCGAATTTATAAAGATTAAGTACGTCTCGCTCTTGCAGGAAAGACAAGGTAGAACATTGAAAAATCATAGTCTTTCCCTCTTCTTGGTCAAGAACGCTTCGACGGGCTGTTGACGATGCCAATATACGAGTTTTATTGTTCACCTTGCCATACGATTTTTAGTTTTCTTTCTCGCAAGATGCAGGTTCCTCTCGATGTGACTTGTCCGAAGTGCGGGAAAAGCAAGCTCGAGAAGAAGGTGTCGCGTTTTGCGATTTCCAAAGGGCTTATCGAAAAAGGGCTCATCGGGGATGCTGCCGACCCATTCTCGAACGTCGATGAAGCGAAATTAGAACAGTTGATGAGCGAATTTGCACCGAGTATGCAGGATTCCGGTGAAGATGATCCTCGGCAGATGGCGCAGTTGATGAAACGGATGTTTGAGATATCCGGCAGCGAGCCGACCGGTGCGATGCTTGAGGCGATCAAACGTATGGAAGCCGGAGAGGATCCCGAAGCGATCGATGAGCAGATCGGAAGCGAGATCGATGCACAGGATGATCCGTTCGCTGCAAGCGAACTTGGTAGCCGCGGCGGCGGTGGGCAGAAATGGCGACGCTTGCTTGAGGCACCCAACATCGACCCAGAGCTCTACGAGCTTCAATAAAAAAACCCGTGCCTCTGCGAAACGCAAAGGCACGGGCTGTTACCGTCAATTTAGCTTGTAGTGGTGAAATGGTTTAATTTCATTCACAAGCTGGGGTTGGGGCTGCTTGTCAAACGCAGCCCGCCGGCATGCTTAAGACGCCCCACCCCTTTGGCTAGTAGAACAAGAATTCACTAATCACCTCCTTTCGAAACGAGCCAGGCAGTCATTGTCTCCAGGTTGCCTAGAATCGGAAACCGACCGCACGGATACGCAAGCTACGATGCGTTTCGTAGCACCGCACGCATTGTATCCCTTGCGATTCTGGAAAATCAACTAGGGAATTTGAAAAAGCTACGGAAGTGAATCGATTTTTGCTTTAGCGGATGTACTGAAACTCAGGGAGCATGATCAGACTCCAAAGCAAATCTTCGACGTCTTCGGTTTCCAAGCTATCGCCGATTGATTCGTAGATCGCTTCAAGTTCGGATTGGTTTGGTCGGCGTGCGAGGGCTTGCAGAAACATCGGTTCGATCCAAGTTGTACGCCATCGTTCTCTTTTGGGACTCTCCAAGGCTTTTGCGTTTGCAACCGTTGGATTGGAGTCTTGTGGCGTTACGCGCGATCTCGATTCGTCGCTGTTTGCAAGACTATCTTTGGATTCGATTTCGCGAATTATCCTTTCCGCGCCGAACCGTAGCCATTGAGCAAGTGTCTGCCCATTGGATAAGTCCATGGCTTCGAGCGTTGTCAGTTCCGTTGGGCGAAGAGTGACGATTTGATCGCGGTTTGGGCGACCAAGGCTCCGCATCAAAAAGTCTGCCTTGACTAGGGACGCCCGTACCATTTTTACATCACCTTGGATCGCTTCGCTCAGAAGCCGAGTGATTTCATCTCGCAGCCTTGCTTCCCATGGCCCTGCGGCTTGAACTGGTGATATCCAAGGAGAGGCAGTCCTGTCGAGTTGATCGGGTGATGGCAAGCTTCCTACGAAGCATTGCCAGTCTGTTGAAGATACTATCCGCATATCTAGCTTCTCGTTCGATGGATCGTCTTGTTCGATGCCATCGGCGTCAATGTTTTCGATCAGAAGTTCGAAGAAGAGTGCAGCGGGGTTAGGACCATTACCACCGTTCTTCGCTTCGATGAGTATCTCATTCTCACCGCGTCGAAGCAGTTCTGTTGCTTGAAACGACTCAACGCTTTCCCAGTTGGGGTCTTGGACAACAAGATTTCCGTTGATCCAGAGTTTGTAGCTGTTGTCACAAGTGATCGCGCCGGCTGATTTCTTGACGGTTCTGTTTATAGGGTCTTTGAGTTCGAAGGTTTTGCGAAACACCACGGTTTCGTTTGCATCCGGGCCCCCTGGGTTCTGTGCGCTAGGACTCCAAATCCAAATGGCAGCCTTTGAGCGATCGAATTTCGCAAAGGTATTTGCAGGACTGTTTTTTCCGTTCGGCGTTAGTGGGGCGGAACGGAGAACTTGGGCATCGAATTTCGTGGGTGCAGCACCTGTCATTTGCCATACCGCATCGACGAATTGTTCAGCGGAAAGGCGTCTGGGGCGCGGCCCTTCATAGGTGTAGTCCGCCCCATCTTTTCGATCCACCATGCGTTCGGATTGGCCTTGGTACGCTTTTGAAGTAGCGATTGAACCGATAAGTTTCCTCAGATCGTATTTGTTCTCGACAAATTCATTTGCAAGTGCATCAAGGAGGTCTTCATTCCAAGGCTGAGTCTCCATCGCATCGGTAGGATGGACGATGCCGTGCCCCATCAGGCGGTGCCATATGCGATTGACGATGGTTCGAGCGAATCGACCGTTTTGCTCATCTGTCATGAGCTTGGCAAGTTGTTGCAATCGCTCGGGTTGGGGGGCAGCTGGATTGATTTGACCGAGTTCGGGGTAGATCCAAGCCGCTTGAGCTTGTTGGCCAATTGATTTGTCGCAGCGGTGTATCGTAAGTGGTGTATTTGCGTAGACAGCGGCGATTCCATAAGCATCTTTGAGGGTCCAGCGATCGATGAAGCTATCGTGGCAAGACGCGCATTTCAAATTGATCCCAAGAAAGGCTTGGCCGATGCTTTGCGCAAATTGTATCTCGACGGTTTGCCCTGCGCTGACTTCACCTCTCCATTTGATTCCGTTGGCAAATCCTGCGCTCTCGGCCGAAGGTGGTGCGATCAATTCTCGAACCATCTGATCGTAGGGCTTGTTGGTAACCAATGCATCGTAGAGCCACTTGGTGATTTGGGTTCTACCACCGGTGATGAAGCCTGTTCCTGAATAGTCGTTGCGAAGAAGATCGTTCCAGAAGGTTAGCCAATGTTCGGTTAGTTCGATGTCGCGAGACAAAAGATCGGCAATCAACTTTTCCCGTTTGTCGACTTCTTTGCTCGTTAGAAAGTTCTCGGTTTCCACGGAGGTTGGCAGCAACCCGATCAGATCGAGATAAGCTCGGCGGACGAAAGTATGGTCGTCGACAATGTCTGTGATCGGCAGTCCTGAAGCTGTTCGCTGTGCATCGAGGATACGATCAACTACGTGTGCTCGGTCGGGAGAAATTGGGTTAGGGATATCCGGAGTTCGAGGGCGCAAGGGTGGATCGTAAATCTGCTTGCCGAATGAAAAGCCGGCTTCCCAAGGAAGGCCTTCAGCTACCCATTTGGAGATGGCCTGTTTTTCCTCTGCACTGAGTCCTTGCCCTTCGGGTGGCATGCGGACGTCGAGATCCTCCGAGGAAATCCTTTCCAAGAGTAATGCACCTACGGCTTGGGATGCCGCAACGTTTTTCGATGTCGAATCGTCTTTTGGTCCGATAGCGTCGACATTCAGAGATTCCGATCCTCGCAGCAGAGTTTCGCGAGTGTTTAGAGAGAATCCACCTTTCTGTTGATCCGCCGCATGGCAAGCTACGCAATGTTTCTTAAGAATTGGAGCAACTGAATGGGAAAAATCGTCCGGTAGATTCGTGGGCTCGGGTAGATTCTTTGGATCTGGGGATTGCCCGGCTGCTTGCACGTGGATCGGTGCAAGGAGTCCGAAAACCAAGAGCCCTAGAGGTCGCTTCGCGGTTATCGTTTTGGTTACGCGGATCGCAATATTTCGGGTGCTAAGGAATTCTGGCACAAGCGATTGATGGGTTCGACGAAGAAGCGTCTGAAGTGACTGGCGGAAGGGATTGATCATGGAAAGACCTTTACCGTGGGAGGCAAGCGGTAGAGAGGGGAATGCTTTAATCGGTGGATACTTTAAACCTGGAATGCTTTAAACTGTTCATTGTATGAGCGATAGCACGATCCGTTACGTAGAACTCCATTGTAAGTCGAATTTCTCCTTCCTCGAAGGGGCATCGCATGCTCATGAATTGATTGAAAGTGCAAAACAGTACGGTTACGGCGGAGTCGCAATTACGGATAGAGATACTTTAGCTGGTATCGTTCGGGCACACACGGCTGCTAAAGACCAGGAAATTGCTTTTTACGTTGGTTGCGAGATCAATCCAATCGATGGGCCCCCCGTGGTGTTATGGCCCAAAGACCGTCGGGGCTATGCTGACTTGTGCAAACTCTTGAGCATCGGGAGGCTGCGTGCAGCTAAAGGGTATTCAGCGATTTCTTGGCATGACATCGCCGAGCATTCGAAGTATTCGCTTGCGGGCTTGATCCCGGCTTTACCCGCAGGACGACCATCGGCGGTATTGGGATGGGCAAACGGTGATACACAGAGCGATGAGTCCGATTTTGGTAAGGGGGGCAGCAGCGAAGAATCGGCAAGCGGGAAGCGAAGTGAATCCGGGTGGGATGTTGGAGGAACTCGGGATCAGGATCGATTTGCGGTCAAACCAATTCCGCTTTCACCATGGTGTTCGGTTGGGCATCATTTTGAACCTTACGATTCGAAGTGTTGGCTCGGCTGGCTAGGTGCTTTTCGCGACCTGTTTGCCGATCGAGGATATCTTTTGGGCCATCTGCATCTTGGGCCGCATGACGCTCAGAGGTTGGAGCAATTAGGTCTCTGGGCCGAGGGTTCGGGAGTACCTTTAGTTGCGGCAGGTGGCGTGTTGTATCACCATCCTCACCGAATGGTGCTGCATGATTGTCTCCAAGCAATCTCGACGGGTGGTACCATCGATGACGTTGCAACTTTTCGTCCCTCGAATTCCCAGTTTGCGATGCGGAGTCTCGAACAGATACAAAGGTTGTATCGACGTGCGCCGGAAGCGATTCGCTGGACTGAGCGGATTGCCTCGCAGCTCGATTTCAAGCTTGATAGTTTGCGATACGAATATCCGACTGAATGGGCTCCGGAGGGAATGACCTCGATGGAGTACCTAAAAAAGTTGACATGGGAAGGAGCCAAGTCGCGGTATCCCGGCGGAGTTCCGATGAAGGTCGTGGAGATGCTGCGCCACGAAATGCGTTTGATCGAGGATCTGAAGTACGAAGCATACTTTCTGACCGTTTGGGATATCGTCCGATTTGCAAGGTCGAGAAACATCTTGTGTCAAGGACGAGGCTCGGCGGCGAATTCGGCGGTTTGTTATTGCTTGGGGGTAACAAGCGTCGACCCGAGTTGCTACGACTTACTCTTCGAGCGATTCATCAGTCGCGAGCGGAACGAAGCTCCTGATATCGATGTGGATTTCGAACATCAACGCCGAGAGGAAGTGATTCAGTATGTCTATTCCAAGTATGGGCGGCAAAGAGCGGGTATGACCGCAGCGGTGACAACCTACCGAATCCGATCTGCGGTCAGAGAGTGCGCAAAAGCACTTGGGTGGTCGAACGACCACATCGATAGTCTTTCAAAGATTGTCGATGGGCGAGCGGGGATCGAGAACTTGCCCGTGCGTTTAGAGCAAATCGGAATGGATCCAACATCGCAGACAGCGAAGAGATTCTTGTATTTGGTCGAATCGATTTTAGGTTTTCCGCGACATCTCTCGCAGCATACGGGTGGGATGGTGATGACCAGCGGTTCGCTATGGGAATTATGCCCGATCGAAAATGCTTCGATGGAAGGACGTACGATCATTCAATGGGACAAGGATGATCTGGATGAGTTAGGGATTCTCAAGGTGGACTGCTTGGCCCTCGGGATGTTATCTGCCATTCATCGCTCGATGGAGTTGATCGAGAAACACTTTGATCGCCCGTTGAGTCTTGCGAGCATCCCGGCTGGGGATAGCGACGTCTACGATATGATCTGTCGGGCTGATACGGTGGGTGTGTTTCAGATCGAGAGCAGGGCACAGATGAGTATGTTGCCTCGCTTGCGTCCAAGATGTTTTTATGATTTGGTGATCGAAGTTGCGATCGTCCGCCCGGGGCCTATTCAAGGAAACATGGTCCATCCCTATTTGGCTGCCCGCAGCAGTGGGATACAGCCGGCATATCCCACGGAGGAGATCGCGCAAGTGTTGCGCAAGACGATGGGGGTACCGATTTTCCAGGAGCAAGCGATGCGGCTTGCAGTTGCAGCGGCGGGGTTTACGCCGGGAGAAGCCGACCAATTGCGTCGCGCGATGGCTGCTTGGAGACGCCCTGGCGTGATCGATCAATTTCATCGCAAGTTAGTCGATGGGATGCTCAGTAAAGGATTAACGGAAGAGTTTGCGCAAACCGTCTTCCGACAAATTCGGGGATTCGGCGAGTATGGATTCCCCGAGTCGCACGCAGCAAGTTTTGCGCTGCTTGTTTATGCAAGCTGTTGGCTTAAGCATCACTATCCCCAAGTCTTCTGCTGCGCGATGCTCAATAGCCAACCATTGGGTTTTTATACCCCATCGCAGTTGATTTCCGATGCGCAAAAGCATGGTGTTGCCATCGGAGCCGTCGACGTCAATGCAAGTCATTGGGAGTCCGTTTTAGAGGATTTTTCTTCGACGGATCAAACTACGGGTGGAACTCCGTCTCGAACTTATCGAGTAAGGCTCGGATTGCACATGATTCGAGGGTTGCAGGAAGCCGAAGGGGTGCAATTGGTGCGCGAGCGATTGCAGTCGGGGATGTATGTTGACCAGAGCGAGCTTGTGCGTCGTTGCCGTTTTGCTCAGTCTACGCTAACACTGTTGGCCGATAGTGGGGCGTTGGCAAGTCTATCCGGCAATCGTCGAGCCGCATACTGGCAAGCTTTAGGCCGAGACAAGACGCATACTTCGTTACCACTGCTTGAAGCTGCCGGGGCGGACATCGATGAACCGATACCTGAATCGCTGCAGCCGATGAATCAGATGGAAGAAGTTGCGACAGACTATGCGACATTGGGTTTGTCTTTACAAGGTCATCCGATTCAGTTTTATCGCGAGCGGCTGAAAGCTTTGCGAGTGCGGACTGCGGAAGAGTTACCCGAACTGAAGCATGGGCAGTTTGTTCGAGTCGCTGGTTTGATTGTGCTCAGACAACGTCCGGGCACAGCCAAGGGTATCACGTTTGTGACCATGGAGGATGAAACCGGGAGCATCAATCTCGTGGTTCATCCTCGAACTTGGGAGGATAACTATTTGATTTGCAAACAATCCAATGCTTGGCTCGTACACGGCACGCTGGAAAATCGCAAGGGAGTAATCCACGTCGTCGTCGGTCGGCTTGAGGACCTGACCGATACTCTTGGGCCACTTCAGATACGTTCAAGAGACTTTCGTTAGTTTGAACGCAGTCAATCGAAGGTCTTGGCTACTATAGAGGGGAAATAGTGGCCAATAGTATTGCGATTTAGCGCGCGAGAACGGCGTTTTCTATAGTTTCACGGCAAAGGCTGCGAAAATAGTCATGTTGGTAGGTTGGAAGTCGTTATCAAAACAGACGATGAGCAGTTTTCTACCGTCTGGGAGGGTCGGGCCCCAAGCGATACCTTCGGGTTTCTCAGGTGCATTCGGGCCGTTGAATCCGAATCGTGGATCGAGCAAATCGATCAGCAGTGACTTCTCGATTCCAAGGTTGCCATCAGGTAGCCCCGATTTCAGCGACTGTGAATTGGATATGTCAGTTGCCTTTGAAGTATCCGCAAGATAGATACGTTTGATCTTGGCTTGTTCACCCATTAGGCTGTCGCGTTCGAGGACGAGGAATTTCGATTCGTCGATACTAAGAACTTCGCTGACTCCGGTAGATTCATCTACAAGTGGATAGGCCAACTGTTTGGTTGCAGATGTCGTTGGATCGATTACCAGCCAGCGAGTCCAAATGCCGAAGCATTTGTTGTTCTCAATCCGACCATCTTGTACTAAGGGGCCTTGCATCGCTCCGACGATGGTCTTGCTTGTTGGAGTAACCGCAATACCTTCAAGTCCCC
>JBJONT010000031.1:0-3988 GCA_046051705.1 Planctomycetota bacterium
TGAGTTGGAATGGAGATGTGTTTTCGAAACGATGAGTTCTGCCTGATGGAGTTACAAGCCCGTTTTCGCTTTCCCCTGGGATGTAGGCATCTCCCGCAAATCGTTCGGGGGGACGCTTCGACGGATATGCTTGTTCGAATAGTCCCGCAAGGATTGGAACGAATTTGCTTGATAGTGCCAATTGGCTATCGTTGGTTTGCCAACCACTGGTCAGAATCGTTACTTTGCCTTTACCGATCCCACGTTCCATCATCGCTGGCGACCCGTCATCAAATCGTGCAAGCACATTCCATGATGAGTTGTCGAGGTTAGAGATAACTCGGTGATGCCAGAAACGAACTTTGGAGAAATCGTTGAATTTAGGATCCGCGAACGAACTGAACACAGGATGATTCAATTGGATGTTCTCGAGCAACGCGAAAGATCTCGAGCCGGCTTCAGTGATTTCCAATTTATCGAGATTAGGGGCATCAACCGTTGGGTTGTTCGAGTCTGAAAACCAAGATTGAAGTATTTGGCGCTTTACCGCATGTAGGTCTGCTGCTTGGTTTGCGACAGCTTCATCAGGATGATCCCACACCCAAAGTAGATGGCCTCCTCCTTGCAAAAAGGGAGTGAGCGTAGAAGCTTGAGGCAGCGTCAGGGCGTCAGAAGCAACCCACCAACGAATGGATTTCGTGTCGGATGAATCCAACGCATTCGAAGGTTCAAACAGCCTCCATTGAACCGTTTCAAAGACTCTTGAAAGCGGAACACGTCTCGCAAAAAACCAGAGTGAGTTTTCTGCATTCGGCGGCACTCGATCAATAAACCCCACTTCAATATTTGTTGCAATTGCTGGAGAATAATAACAGCGGTTGTCGAAAGGTTGGGAGTCGCCGGAGAGTTCAAGAATCCAACTACTGGAAACCGATTTCAAGTTTGTGTTGGATGGTGGGACCGGGATCGGAATTCGCACTATCTGTTGTTGCCCTGGTGGAACGGAATGTTCCGAGGTTGTATTCAGTATCGTTTCTCCATCAGCATCGAGCCAACGTATCGATAGGCGATCAGTTTGCGACAGTTCGCTATTGGCAAGCATGACACGGACTTCTTGGTCGGATGCGGTATTCGCAGATGTTTCGTCGATCGGAAGGATGTTCGCGTAAGCGTTCCCCTCCTGGCGGGGTGTGCATCGCAGTGGGACCAAGCTTACATTCTCTGGCCAAGATCCACTTTGGAAATTCTCTAGAGTGCCATCACGAGGGAAGTCCGATATGAGGAAAACTTCGTTGATCTCAGAAAGATGTGTCGAATCGCTTATATCTGCTTCCGAGGAATTTGACTGGTCGCTCTTGTGTTGTTCGATCAGCTCCGTGGCTTGCGTGAGGGCTTTCCCAAGGTCGGATCGAAGCCAGGTTGGTTTAAGGGTGTCGATTGCGGCAAGGGCAAGCGGATTCGACGAGACGGATGTTTGTTCGGATGATTGTCCGTTTTTGAACTGCCCCGTTTTGAGATGTCCCGCGTTGAAAACGGCAGTAAGTGATTCGTCCAACGAGTAGATTGAAACTCGATCGCCCGGTTTGGAATCGGCGATGACTTTCTTTGCATGTGCAACCGCCTGTTCCCAGAGCCCTTCTCGCTGCATGCTTGCACTCGTATCGATCAGTAGAATCCGTTCCACAGGGACGTTTGCTTGATCGCCTGAATCGATCTGGTTTTTCCAGAATGGCCTTGTGAAAGCGAATGCGAGGAGCGAGAACGCGGCAATTCGAAGTAATAGCAGCCAGATGTTATCGAGATGACTGCGATTACTGAACTTCGGTGGATTCGAATCCAGAAAGAGAACGGAGCTGAACTCTTGAATTTCCTTAGGGCGTTTCCGCACCAAGTGAAAGATGATCGGGGCTAGGATTCCGAGGGCCGCAAGAGCGTATAGGGGGGTAAGCAAGCTCATGGGGAGAGGGCTCCTGAGCGTGGATGCTCTCGGTGGGATAGGAATTTCCCGAGCACTTGCTCCATCGGATCGGTAGATAAGAACTCTACGATTGGAATTCCCAAGGGTGCAAGTACGGAACCTAGGGATTTTCGATGCGCTTCGAAACGATTCCGGTAGGTAGCTTGGACGGACGCTGGATCGATGAAGCGTTCCTGACCGGATTCGATTTCACGGATGAGGACAGGCTTGTTCGGTTGAAAGTTCATTTCTTGCGGATCGAGTACGCGTAACAAAACCACTTCATGACGTCGCGCTCTGAGGAATGCCAAAGGTGTTTGCAACGGTGCGGGATCTACCAAAAAGTCAGAGAGAATCACAATGAGGCTTCGATGCCTTACCAGATTTGCAACCTGTTGAAGCGGAGCCACAAGATCCGTGCTTGAGCCGCTACAAGGATGTTCTAGCATTGAGAGAATGCGTTGGAATTGGCCTGTTCGAAAGCGTGAAGGGAGCCAGTCATGGATGGATTGAGAAAATGTTACAGCACCGACAGCATCGCGTTGTTGAAGTAAAAACAAAGCGATCGTCGCAGCGAGAGTACGCGCGTATTCCAGTTTGGTGGGTTCGCAAGAATGGAACTGCATCGATTTGCTTTGGTCGATTACCAAGTAGCAGCGTCGATTAGTTTCATCCTCGAAACGCTTCTGATAGTAACGATCACTGCGAGCATAGAGTTTCCAATCGATGGTCTTAGGATCATCTCCGGTGCTGTAGGGACGATACTCGCTGAACTCAACGGAAAACCCATGCTTGGGGCTACGGTGAAGCCCGGATTGGAAGCCGTCGACGACTTTCTGAGCACGCCAATGCAAGTTGCGAACTGACATCAACGTTTTTAGATCGATCCATTGCGATCGAGTTGAAGAAGTGTCGCTAGGAGTGTTCAAGGAGGCAGTCCAGGAAGAGTTTAGGGTAGGCTAGTTGGGGTAGGAGCACTGGGTTACGGACAAGTTTTCTTGTTGGAATTATTTAGGTGGCAATTCGGTCAGCAATCGTTCGATGAATTTTTCGATCGTCCATCCTTCGGCCTCCGCTTTGTAAGAGAGCAAAAGTCGATGTCGAAGGACCGGTGCGGCGAGTGCCGTGATGTCATCAAACTGGACGTGCGTGTTACCTCGAAGCAATGCACGTGCTTTTGCGCCGAGAACAAGCATCTGGGCTGCGCGCAATCCTGCTCCCCAGGTAATCGATTCCTCGACCCATTTCGGAGCCTGCGGTTGCCCCGGACGCGTTGAGGCAACAAGTTGAACGGCGTATCTAGCGACTTCATCGGCGATTGGCATTTTCCGGACTAGTCGTTGGAAACCGAGGATATCTTCCCCTGAAAACAGTGGCTCGATGGTCTCGGGGGATTTGCTTGTGGTGTCTAAGACAACTTTCAACTCATCTTCGAACGGCAGATAATCGATCAGAACATTGAACATGAATCGATCGAGTTGGGCTTCGGGTAGTGGATAGGTCCCTTCCATCTCGATGGGGTTTTGCGTGGCGAGCACAAAGAATGGGGATGGTAGAGCGAAACGTTTTCCGGCAGCGGTGACTTGTCGCTCTTGCATTGCCTCGAGCAATGCAGACTGTGTTTTAGGAGGGGTTCGGTTGATCTCATCTGCAAGGATGACGTTAGCGAATATAGGACCTTGGACGAACTGAAATTCTCGCTTGCCGGATTGATCGCTCAAGATTTCCGTGCCGGTAATGTCCGCTGGCATCAGATCGGGAGTGAATTGAATGCGGCTGAACGCGAGATGAAAAATCTGAGCGACGCTTCGAACGAGCAGGGTTTTGGCCAAGCCCGGTGCGCCGGTGATCAAGCAATGGCTTCCGGAGAATAGGCAGATGAGCAGCTGTTCGATTACATCTTTCTGACCGACGATTGTTTTGGCTAATTCGGCTTCGATTCGCCGCTTGCCTTCACGGATCTGTTCGAACAATACCGCATCAGTATGTGGATCGTTAGGTTCACCGACGGAAGTCGGGTGTGTGTTTGGCTCGCTTGACAATTGGGATGAT
>JBJONT010000032.1:0-47471 GCA_046051705.1 Planctomycetota bacterium
TGCGACTTGTCGAACAAGGTGTAAGTTGTGTCGAAGTCGAGCTAAGTGGTTGGGACTCCCATATCGAAAACCACACGCTGCAATCCGGTCGATGCAAGATCCTCGATGCAGCTCTGCACGGCTTGATCAAATTGTTAGAAGCACGCGAACTTCTCGATTCAACAGTCGTCGTATGCGGTGGTGAATTTGGACGCACCCCAAAAATCAACGTCGCCGATGGACGCGATCATTGGCCCAACGGGTTTAGCACCGTCCTGTTCGGCGGCCCCTTCCGTCGCGGTCACGTACACGGAGCGACTACCGACGAACTGATCGAATCAGCAAAAGAATCGGCATCGAAACAAGCACAGCAAAAAGAAATCACACAACTCGAAGGTGTACGCGATCCAGTCCGCGTAGAAGATCTACACGCCACGATCCTTCACGCCTTTGGGATCGACCCAAGCGTCGAATCCATTACACCTATCGGACGGCCGATGGCTTGGAGCAAAGGAAACATCATCGAGACTCTGTTCACCTAAACGATAAAGTCTTCGATGTACTCGCGGATAATCTGCACAAGACTTGTCGGAGACGGGAGCCCTAAGCTAATCGCGCGAGAGCCATCAATGGATAACGGCCATCGATCAACAATCCCTTGAATCCTCGCATCGGGAACCTCGACAATCTTCCCAAGTTGTTTTGGCAAGCCCGGGATATCTTTTTGAGCGAGGGCTTGCTGTGCAGCCCGAGGAGTAACTCGCAAGGCAGCCAGCCCGACAGCTCGATCGCTTCCAAGTCGATCGGCGGGTAAGTCGTGAAGAGCAACCAAGGAATCGATCACCGTTCGATAACCTGTCATCGGATGGCATTGGTCGAGATGAACCGGCAACAGGCAATCGACTCCATGCAACGGTTCGCGAAACATTCCACTCGCCCACGACGAAGCCGCAGCATTGGGCTTCCCAGGTCTTATGATCACCGTCGGCAAACGGGCAGATCGTCCGTCGAAAAATCCCTTGCGCGAATAGTCGTTGATCAACAACTCACACATAACTTTCGTCATACCATACGTCGTCTGCGGAGTGGTCTTGGTCATGTCGTTACAAGGGTCGCTCATGGCTTGGCCACCGAAGCAAGCGATGCTGCTTGCGAATACCACGCGACACGTTGGCCCCAGCTTGCGGGCAGCTTCAAAAATGTTCAATCCACCTTGCAAGTTCACACGCAAAGCGTCATCGAAACGCTCCTCGCATTCCCCGCTTACCATCGACGCGAGATGGAAAATCGACGTATCCGGTCGACCACCTAAAACCTCATCGATCATTTTTCCATCCTCGACACTTCCGACCACCCGCTCGACGCGAATCGCACTATCTGGGGCTCCCAAATCAGCTGAACGTGAAAAATGGGAATCGAGCAGCACCACCCGTTCGATCGGCACGGATACTCCTGAGGAATTCACCAACTGCCGCACCTGTAGAAGTTTTTCACATAGTTGGTGTCCGAGGAATCCACCTCCTCCGGTGATGATAACGTTCATGATAATTATTTCGACTTGGAAATTTTGGTTGCTAGTGGAGTAAACGCGAGGGCGGAAAATCGTCGAAATCGGCAGTTTCCGAGCGCCTGGAATCTAGGCTTGTTATAATTTGTGCCAGGACATCGCTCGCAAGCGAGAAGCTGACGATACCGATGGAAACTGTTTCGAAGCCTACCGGATGGCGTTAGGGACGGTCCGATTTTCTCAACTCGTGCAGTTTACCATGTTTCGTTGGAGATATGCCGAACTCTGTTCTCCAGCCTTGATCGGGCTGCTGTTGCTCGGGGTATTCCTGGGTCTTTTCGCCAATTCTATCGCACCTTGGATGCACTCGGATGCTCCCATCTGCACTTCGGTATCCTTCGAAGAGCTCGGATCCGATGCAGAAGAACTTACCGAGCAGGAAGCCGATCAGTATCTAGTAGAACCTTCCTTTACGTTCAGTTGTTCAAGCACTCGTTGGATACCGTTACCTTTAGAGTGTTGCACCATCGATGTCGATGAAGCCCTCTTGGAGTTTCATCGTCAACGTCCTCCCCCTGAATGGAACCTTTTGCTTGGTTAAGACGTTTGCTGCAGCTCGCAGCGAATAGCAAGGTTCACACAGTTTCAATCAATTCAGGGAAAGTGCTCACGTGTCACAACTACAACAAGAGACTCCGCGCGGCGATTTGCGGGGATTCTCTCGATACATAAAAGAAGACTTCGTCGCCGGACTGATGGTTTTCATTATCGCTCTGCCACTGTGCTTAGCGATCTCATTAGCAAGTGGATTCCCGCCGATGGCGGGAATCCTGACGGCGGTGATCGGCAGTATCCTCACCACCTTGATTAGCAACTCGGAATTGACCATCAAAGGTCCAGCTGCCGGGATGATCGTGATCGTCCTCGGCTGCGTCAAGGATTTTGGTGGAAATGGATTTGCCGATGGGCAGATTACCGCCGAAGACATCAATGCATATCGCTCTGCGCTCGCTGTCGCAGCTATCGCTTCCGTGCTGCAAATTCTCTTTGGGCTTTTTAAAGCAGGGATACTCAGTGAGTTCTTTCCGAAGTCCGCGATCCACGGAATGCTCTCCGCCATCGGGATCATTATTATCGCCAAACAGATACCGATTGCTCTCGGCGTCAAAACCGATTTGCAAGAGCCCTTCGAACTACTCGCGGAAATCCCTCAATTCCTCTCGGAGGCAAACCCAGCGATCGCAGCGATCGGCTTAATAAGCTTAGCCCTTCTGGCAACTTGGCCATGGCTCAAAAAACGGCTCAAAGCTGCATCGGTTATTCCACCTCAGTTGGTGGTCTTGGTCGTCGCCGTGCTAGTCGGACTCTACTTTAATTTGCTCCACAAACACACCTACCAACTTCTTGGACATGAGTACGAATTGGGTGAAAGCCACCTGGTACCCTTGCCCCAAGAGATCTTCGGGATTTTCAAACAAGTAGTCACTCCGGAATTCGGGGCGCTTCGCAACTGGGTCGCCTGGAAATGGGTACTGATGTTCTTTATCATCGGAACTCTGGAATCAATTTTGAGCGCGAAGGCGATCGATGCCATCGATCCTTGGAAACGCAAAACGGACATGAACCGTGACGTGCTTGCAGTCGGGTTTGCAAACTTAGTCGCTTCGCTCCTAGGCGGACTGCCGATGATCTCCGAGATCGTCCGAAGCAAAGCCAACATCGATAATGGAGCACGAACCCGCTTTGCCGATCTCTGGCACGGTGTCTTACTGCTTCTGTGTGTCTCGCTGTTGCCCTCGACCTTGCACTTGATCCCCAAAGCCGCGTTAGCTGCAATGTTGATCTACACCGGCTATCGGCTGGCTCACCCAAGCGAATTCATGCACGCCTACCACGTAGGTCGCGAACAATTCATCATCTTCGTCACAACCTTGCTCGTGACTCTTTGGACCGACCTGCTCTTCGGTGTCGCTGCAGGTATCGGCATGAAGTTCTTCATCCACATCCTCAACGGCGTACCGATGAAGTCCTTTTTCAAGGCTTACTTGGACATCGAACCGGTCTCGGAGGATACGGTCAAGATACGGGCAAGCGAATCAGCGGTATTCAGTAACTGGATCCCCTTTAAACGCCAAATCGAACACATCGGACTTGTGCAACGCAACAACCTCATCGTCGATATCTCCGATGCAAAGCTCGTCGACCATACCGTTATGGAAAAACTCCATGAGATGCAAGCCGACATGGAAGCCGAAGGATTGCGTTTAGAGATCGTCGGCTTGGAGCAACATCAAGCTCTCTCACAACATGGAGACGCGACCCGCAAACGCGGACTGAACCGAATGCGTCGCATCACTATCATCGCAGAAACCGCTTGCGAAGAACTGGTGCAAAGGGAATGCATCTCGCGTGGTGCTACTGGATTTACCGTCACTCCCGCCCAAGGAGTCGGACGCCATAACATCCACGACGGAACATGGGTGCCTTCTCCAAGCGTCCGGATCGAGACGATCGTCCCGTTTCACGTCAGCGAAGGGTTGATCAAAGTCCTTCGCGAAGAAGTCATGGGCAAGTACCACGCAACAGTATCGGTTGAAACGGTCGAAGTACTACTTCCGTCTCAATTCCTCGATGAAAACTCCCTCGCGGGAGCTTCATCAACGGTTCACGCTTAAGACGTCTTAAGGCTTTACGTAATCCTGTAACGTCGTATTCAATGGCAGTGGTTCGATAGCCCGGGGTTCGATGATTCGCGGATCAACGCCTTGCTGATCCAAGAATTGTTGATCACCGGTGTCGATCTCAAGTCTCTCTGCGACCACTTCACTTGTCGGATCCTGGCAAGGAGGACAGTAGGCTCCTCCTGCCGATCCGGGGAAACCGTACGTGGCCGAAGTGATCTGCCCTGGATCGACCCAGATGTTCTCCGAATCAACCCGAATCGTACCTAAGTCTTGGTCAAGGTTTCTGCGAAGCGCCTCGTAGAACACCCAAACACCTAAGAAGGTATTCTGAGCGTTGAGAAGATCTTGCAAAGCAGAGACACTATCCCGAGCTGCCGTGGGTCCAGAAGCTTGATTCAAGCTCTCTCGAATCTGCCGTAGATCCTCGTTGATCGTGATCTGCTGAGCAGCAATTCGTACCGCATATCGCTGCAACTCAAAGTTGTACTGGTTGTAGCGTATGTTTCGCAATGATGACCTCAAGCCTTGCCACACACTGTCCTCGTAACGGTAATAACTCCGCTTGGCTTGCTGATACTCGATCAACACTTGACGATACTGGTTTCTCTCGTTCATTCGAGTCAATGCCGTATCCCATTGGAATCCAGCTCGCAGCCGTCCAGTCCTGCCTCGCAATGAGATTGGATTGTCGTTGGCATTCTGAAGGTCTCCGCTGAAAACCACATCGAGATAGCTCTCTAAGTTATCAGCGACGACTTCGATCGATCGCCATGAATCCACCAACTGTGCTCGCGCATTCATCCAATCAAGCCGATTTTGCCGCGCAATCTCGACAGCTTCCTCCTGCCGCAAATCAACTTGCGGAAGATTCACACTCTCGACCCGCGACCTTGCTTGGAGAACTTGCAAAGCAAGCACATCTTCGGCGAACTCTGCTAGCAAGGACTGACTAGGCAAGATCACTTGGTCTCGCAAGCTTTTGAACTGCTCTTTACCGTCCCCACCGGTGCTCGCCATCGCTCGTTCTGCATCATCACTTAACTTCTTGACCCGCGCCTCGCGTGCTCGGAAGCGATCCTCAAGCTTATCAAGATCCTTCGAGAGTTTCTCTGGGAGCGACTCCAAATCGCTAGAGGACAATAACGCCAAGTCGAGGGTATCAGTAGGGAGCAGATTGCAGACCATGTCCCGCTCCTGAGCGTAAATCTCACGAAGTCTCGCTAACTCCGATTCACGCTGTGGAAGCACGTCTCGCAGTTTCGCAATGTCTTCGCGAACTCGAGCAAAGTCCGTCCCTAACAACGTCTTACGAACTTCCTCAATCGTGCGAATCCCTTGCTGAATCCCAGCAACAGAACCCTTGGACTGCTCGTTCCACTGAAGCGATCGCTCTTTGATCCCCGTCTGCGGATTGGCTTCCACAGGACTGAGTTCAAGCAACTTAGCGTTGTCGTCACCGATCGCATCCCGCAAATCCGCAACTTGATCACGTCGGTTCTTTAGGTCGGTACTGATCAAATCGAATTGATCGAGTATCGGATCCTTGATCTCAATGCATACATACGGCGGAAGCCCAAGGGTGGACTTGAAGTTGTCCAAAGCTTGTTCGTAGTTGAACTTCTGCTGAAGTAAACTCGCTTGCGAAGAAATCAACGCCTGGCGGGCTTGAGCTACCTGCAACTGCTGACTCGGAATCGCATCCTGTGTGGCCGGAATGATGGTCAACTGCTCGCGAAGCGTGTCTTCGAACCGAGCTAAGTTGTCGCGCAGCCGAGCCACGTTCTCCTCCGCATTGCGAATCTGAAGCTGGTTTTGAACCAGCCCTAGGAACCCGCCGACTTGCGGTACCGCACCACCACCGCCAAACCCAGCTCCACCCGCATTGTTCTGTACGTTACCTACCGTTCCGAATCCACCACCGAGACCCGTGAAACCCTGAAGCCCCGCACCACCAAACAAACCACCACGACGCGTCGGACCAGGCTCCGCTTGTCGACCAACGGTAACCGTCGTGTAAAAACCTGTTCGATAACGCTCAAAAGCACGAACGTTATAAAGCAACGTTCGCTCTGCAAGAGTCAGTCGCTCCATCACCACGTCCCGCCCAGCCCCACGCAAGAGCGGCTGCACGAAACTGAAATCCAAAAGCGTCGTCGCCGTCTGTGTGTCCGGACCTGCAAGCTGCCAAGTCAACGTATTCGCAAACCCAACGATCATGTCCGCACCAGTGGTGAACTGACGACGAAGCCCGATTCCACGCGGTCCACGCGAAAACAAACTGTTCGATACCGTCGTGCTCGTGTTACCACCCGCACCTCGCCGCAGCGAACCATCCGCCGTGTAAATCGATCCGTAACCAGCAAAAAGCTGATTGCTCAACAAGAATCGCTCAGAACTTACGTCCAACGCAGAAAGATAAAGCGTCTCGATCTCCGCTTGGTAGTTCGTGTTATGCAATGTCGCTACACGCACCGCTGTGTCCGCGTCCAGCACCAATACGCCACGCTCATCAAGCGGTAAGTATTGCCACCAAATCGGATTCTCCGCCGTGTTCGTCCGACCATTGACGTCCCAAAGCGGATAATGCTTCTTGCCATTGACCATCCGCATGTACCCATGCGCAACTTGGTCATCCTCAGGCATCGGCGGTCGATCCGGATTGAAAGGATCAAACATCCGCGATGCTCGATCTACCTGAATCCCAGGTATCGACGGCGCCGCAGCATCGCAAACCTTCTCGTCAATCAACTGACTGACCTCCTGGTCGGCTCGCGTGCGATAATGCGCTCGATTGCAACCACTGAAAGTCATTGGAATTATTGGAACCAACAAAGCTGCTATGCAAGCATTACGAATTGCTGTCTTAAGCCGTTGGTGGGTTTTCGATGAACCTTCCATGGGATACCTGTCTACGGGTATGTGGGTGGAGATACATCTCGTCAGATCGGCAGTTCACACTCTGCGGATAACGCCGAGTTTGCGTTATTGGTAAAATATTCCGATTAACAAGCCTTTAACACCCATTTCCAACCCGCCCACTTTGCTAGCAAAACCAGTATTTCCTTGCTTTTTGCTTAGATTTCCACCACTCCTGCCCTGCGGAAGGGATACTCCCCTACGTTGCAGGGGAGACAAGACAGGTAATCCGCGCAGAATACCCAAGACAACCGTTGATTTATCCTTGTCCAACCCCATTCATTACCAACAGAAGGATCGGAGCACACACTGTTCCTCGCTTGTACGCAATTCCATCAAAGAACTATTATGGATTCCAAGCGTGAAGTAACCGAAGGACCGGCACCAGAATACAAGTCCAGACGCAAATCCTACCATCGGATAGCAAAAGTCAGGGTGCAACAAGGTCGTTCGCTAAGGTCGATAGCCAGACAATCCGGTATTGCATTGCGCGTCCTACGAAGCCAAGAGCGACCGGGTTCCAACCTAACCCTTCAAGAACTTTATTTCTGGAAGGATATCTTAGATGTGCCGATCGAAATCCTACTTGTCGATCGCGATGAACCTCTGACCGAATCCCTCCGCGACCGCGCTTGTCTGGTCAAGATCATGAAAACGGTCATGGCTCTAAGCGAGATCCCCACTTCGACAAGACTGTCGAGACTTGTCGTAACTCTAAAGGATCAGTTGATCGAACTGATGCCCGAGCTAAGCGATGTGCGATCCTGGCCTTCGACCGGATCACACCGCCCCCTGGAGCTCCTGGGACGCGCAGTAAGAGAACCGATCTCTGTCGATCATCTTCGGTTCAGTCGCTAGCTGAAACGATGCTGAATGAAATCTGCTACGTTCGCACCAAGTTCATCTTGGTGCGACATGCGAACACTCTCTTAGCCGAGCAACTCGTGAATAACCTTGCCGGTCGACAAAGGATGCGGACGCTCTTCGCGATCCAGAAGTGTTTGCTGCGGATCGTAACCAAGCAGATGAAGCATCGTTGCGGTATAGTCCTGCGGAGTCATCGCATCGCGTACCGGATAAGCTCCATGGCGATCGCTCTCACCGTGCACGTACCCACGTCGAATCCCGCCTCCCGCCAAAAGACCACTATAACAGTAGGGCCAATGCTCTCGGCCTGCATTGTTGGCGGTAATCTGTGGCCGTCGGCCGAACTCACCCACCCAAGCCACGAGGGTATCCTCAAGCATACCGCGAGCTTCGAGATCCTCAAGCAACGCGACCAACGCCGCTTGAGAAGGTGGAATCAAATCATTTTTAAGCCGCTTGAAGTTGTCTCCATGCGTATCCCAAAAATTCTGACCGTCGTTGTGCCAATTGACACTCACCAAAGAAACACCATGTTCCAGCAACCTTCTTGCCATCAACACGCATTGGCCGTGGATATTTCGTCCGTAACGATCTCGAGTCTGATCGCTCTCCTTCGTCAGATCAAACGCTTCTTGAACCTTCGAACTCGACAGCATCTGCGCCGCTTGATATTGCTGCGTCCCCAGTGCCGAAACGGCTGGATTATCCGCTAAAAACCTGCGCTGCGACTCGAGCGATTCCATCAATGCTCGACGCGATTCGAGTCGATCTAGCGTGATCTCCGCAGGTAACGACAGACCTTGTGGACGCCACTTCGGATCGTTCGGATCCCCTTGCAACAAAAGGCCGTCATAGCTTTGACCCAACCACCCGCCATGCTGACCAGGTGCTTGCCCCCCAGGTGCAGCCGGATGAAGGGCTTTCCATGGCATCGCGACAAACGACGGTATTCCATCGCTGCGCGGTTGCAATCGCGATAGCAAACTTCCAAGGTGCGGTGAGTCTTTTGGACTCGGCGGATCCGCATCGCTCTTAAGGACCGGAGCGCGATTACCTGTCAATGTCGCATGCCCGCTCGACAAGTGCGCTGGATCATCATGGGAAAGGGATCGGATTATACTTAACCGGTCTGTCCACTTAGCAAGCTGCCCGAAGTGTTCACAGATTTGTGTGCCAGGCACAGCGGTGGAGATCGGTTTGAACTCGCCCCTAATCTCCGCCGGCGCATCAGGTTTCAAATCAAACGTGTCGAGCTGGCTCGGGCCTCCCCACATAAATAGAAAAATACACCGCTTGGCCTTCGGAGCATGCGTTTGAGAAATCCCACGCAACGCCTCTTGGCCGTACGCGACCGGCACGCCGCCGAGCCCAAGCCCAAGGGCGCTCAGCGATCCAGCCGTAAGCAATTGCCGGCGATGCAATCGAGCTCCTCGATTGAACTCCTGACAACCCAGCACATCGCTGCTAAGCGACTTGCCGCTGGCTGCTTTCCCGCTGATCAAGTGGCGAAATGCCCGGTTTCCCATAACTATGCGCTCTATTTCTTGATCGCGTAAAGGGCTTGATACGAACGGACGTACAATACGCCGCCGGATACCACAGGCGAAGCCGTGATCGGTTCGTTCATCGCATTGGTCGAAACGATCTGAAAATCGCGACCCGCTTTGACCACCGTGCAATGCCCATCATTGGACGAGAAATAAATGTGGCCGTCGGCATACGTCGGACTGCTGCGATGCTGACCTGTGTACGTGCGATTAAAGTAAACCTCTTCGCCCGTCTTCAAATCCATACACTGCAGCTTGCCATCCTTGTGCAAGATGTACACCAAGCCATCGACAATCAAAGGAATCGAAACGTCTGGCGTTCGGGGAATCGACCACGAGACAACTTCTGGCTTCTTGGAACTCTCTCCCTGCAACGCTTCGTTGACTTTCAATACCACCAGTGGCCCTTCCTTCGCTGTCGGAACAATAATCGTTCCGGGAACCATGGCTGGCGAAGCGACAAATCGGAAAGTCGGGTCATTCTGCTTGGGATTCAACTCCGTCGGGCCGTTGAGCTCACCAAAACGCCACATCTCTTTCCCGTCGCTCAAATTGTGGCCAGTGATGCAATCCGCACCGTGAACCACCAAAAACTGTTGCTTCTCATCCTTGTAGATAAACGGAGAAGCATACGAGTGCTTGCACTCAAACCCCGCGTTGGTGACCCGATCGATCTCCCACACGGTTTTTCCCGTGGTCTTCTCAAGCTTGACTACCTTGCCGATTCGCGTGTTATCATCGAATTTCATCGGTCCGTGAATCAACTGCAAATACAGCCCATCCCCTTCAAGCACAGGTGTGCTCGTCATCCCAAACTGAATATCAAGCTTGCCGAACTTCTCATTGACATCAACTCGCCAAACCGGCTCACCATCGACGGTAAAACAAGCCAACATGCCGGTTCCGAAAAAACACCATACATGCTTGCCATCGGTACATGGGGACGGCGAAGCCGAGTTGCCTTCGCCCGCCCTCGCGTCTTGATTCCCCGATCCAACCTTTTGTTTCCAAAGCTTCGATCCGTCTTTCGCATTGACCGCGATCAAAACCAAATCGTCCCCTTCGGAACTGGTCAAGAAAATCCGATCTCCCCAAACCACCGGCGTCGCCCCAGCTTGGCCCGGCAATTCACATCGCCATGCAACGTTCTTCTCTGGACTCCACTCGGTCGCAATGTTCTTTTCCGTCGACACCCCATCATTCTTGGGCCCTCGCCACTGAGGCCAATTATCAGCATTCGCTGTCGAGAACAAAATCGAAGAACTCGACAACCCCAACAAAGTGGCCAGCAACATACGCGCTGCATGTTTCGAACGAACAGAAGAAAAACGTGGACGAAGTGTCATCATGTCACCGGCCTGAGGAAAAATCGTGGAGAGGAAAAATCACGGAAAGAAAAACACGGCAAGGAAAAATCGTGGAGATGATTGGTGGTGGGAGGTAGGAGGCGGTCGCCTGCTGAAATTCCCTATCGGGATTTCGAACTTCCTAAGTATAGCTTGCGTTTTCCCCGAAATGGTAGTGCGATTCGGCTCAACTCGACCTCCCTGACGATTCTTTCTGTTCCAGGTAGGATAATTGATGCTCATCGATCACCCCTGTCCACTCTTTTGATTCATTCACACCGACTGCCTTGCTTCAAGAACCACTCCTGATGCTCACAACACATCCATCTGCCCAACCAATCGCTAAACAAACTTCTACGACGACGAACTTTCTTCCATTTCTGCGCTCAATCGCATTCGCACTCTCCAGCCTGCTACCCCACGCGAACCCTTGCCCAATCTTTGCGGATACGGCTGTTGCCGATCCCGTTATCTCACAAGAATCAGCACCTGCGAAATCCTCCAACGTTTCCGTATCACGCGTCGAACCACCTTCCTGGTGGACAGGTTCGAAAACCAACCCGGTTCGAATCCTCCTCTACGGCCACGGCTTGGATTCCACACTCCTGCTCCTGTGCGACTCAGACCACATCCACCTGACAAGCGTTCAAACCAGCGAGAACGGGCACTACCTTTTTGCGGACCTGCACATCGCTCCCGACTGCCCCCCAGGTATCGTCCCCATCCGGCTTCATCGCTCCACCGAAGAACCCTCCTTGGCCGAGTTCTCCTTCGAAGTCCTCCCAACAGTTTCGCATCAGCCTCAAGGATTCGATGCCAACGACTTTATCTACTTTCTGATGCCTGATCGTTTCTGCGATGGTGACCCAACAAACAACGCACCTGAAAAAGCTCCTTCAATCTTCGATCGAACCAAATCACGCTACTATCACGGAGGAGATCTTCGAGGGATCACCAATCGACTCGATTACATCGAGAGTCTCGGCGCTACGGCCATCTGGACAACTCCGATCTACGACAACAACGACGAACCCGATCTGAAAGAAATGCATCCCGAACCAGGTGGCAGCCAACCTGTCCCTACCACCGGATATCACGGCTACGGTGCAACGGACCTGTACGGCATCGATGAGCACTTCGGCTCCATGCAAGATCTTCAAACGTTCATTCGCGAAGCTCACGCGCGAGGGATGAAAGTCATCCAAGACCAAGTCGCGAATCACACGGGCCCTTATCACGTCTGGGTAAACGATCCACCAACTCCAACTTGGTGGAATGGCTCGCAAAAATCTCACTCGCCGAACAATTGGCAAAAATGGACGGCCATGAACCCGCGAGCTGCTCAAAGCACTCAAGCTTCCAATCTCAATGGCTGGTTCGTCGATATCTTGCCAGACTTCAACCAAGACGACCCCGAAGTCGAACGCTACTTGATCCAAAATTCCATCTGGTGGTTAGGTGTAGCTGGCTATGACGCTATCCGTATGGATACCTTGCCTCACGTTCCGAGGAAATTCTGGGAAAGGTGGGCCAGCGCCGTAAAGAAGGAGTTCCCCAACACCAAAATCCTCGGTGAACTATACGACTCCGACCCCGTACTCGTGGCTTACTACCAAGGTGGCCGCAAAGGTCACGATGGAATCGATACCCAAATCGATGCTCTCTTTGACTTCGGTCTGTTCACTCCCATTCGCGAAACCTTCGCAAAAGGAGAAAGCATCCGCGAGATCCATAAAATGTTCGCGCGCGATTGGATCTACGTAGCACCTGATCGCTTGGCTACGTTTGTCGGAGTACACGATATGCCTCGTTTCATGAACGAGAAAGGAGCAAGCATCGAAGGGCTCCAATGCGCCCTGAGCTTGATCATGACCAGCCGTGGAACCCCAATCCTGTATTACGGCGATGAGCTTGCCATGCTCGGTGGCACCGACCCTGACAATCGACGTGACTTTCCAGGAGGCTTTCCCGGCGACCAACGCAACGCCTTCGACCCTTCGGGCAGAACCGAATCGGAACAACTAGTCTGGGAACACGTCGCGAAACTCGGAGCACTGCGCAAATCCCATGGTGCACTTCGGACCGGCAAGTCTTACGACCTACTCGACAACGAACAACAATTCGCTTACGCACGCGCCGATGACAACGATGTCTTCATCGTGGTAATCAACAACGATGATCAAGCCGAATGGGTCGAATTCCCATTGGATGATCCTAACGCGAAATTACCGATTCAACCCATGGAACAGAAATGGTCGTTCCAGTGCGATGACCTTCTCGGAAAATCCGCCCCACTACGAGTCGAGCAAGGACGAGCAAAAGTCCGCATCGACGGGAAACGTTCGGCAATCTACCGAATGCCGAACTAATCCTATCGACTACTAACGACTCTTTCGACGAACTGATTTCGCTCGCTGCTTAAGTCGAACTATAGATCGCTCGGACGACCTATAGATCCGAGGCTCCTTCCCCATCGAGCATACCTACCTTAACCCCGCTCCGTTGCTCTTCTTCCTCTTTCTCCTCCTCCTCACCGTCCTTACCTTCTTCAACATCACCAAGCCATACTTCGTACTCTTCGGTCAAACCCGTGAGCTCCGATTGGATTGGCAAGTTCGGGTCGGAGATAACTTTCAATTCTTGCGAATACTCCTTACCGTCAACGGTAAGAACGACGCGGTACGTTCCTGAGGAGACAATCCGTCCCCGACCGAAACCACCACCGCCCGGTCCCGCACCACCGCCGGCACCACCACCTCCGCCACCGCGTCGGCCCTGACCGCCACCACCCGCAGCAGCGGCTTGTTGCGTAGTTGCAGGACTCTGCGGCTGTGCAGCCGCTGGCGCTGCTGTTGGCGTCGCTGCGGTAGCAGCAGTTGCATTCTCTCCAGATCCACTCGCAGCGGTTTGCCCCGGCGCAGATTCGCCCGCGCGGCCGTTACCTCTTCCTCCTTGGGCGATAAGATCCCAAGTGACCCGCTGCAAACCAGCTTCGTTGCTACCTCGAATCTCTCGGAGCGTTTGCCCGGAGACATCAAGGATCTTCAAAGAAACGCTTTCAGCTTTCTTTGGCAACGTATAATAGATCGCTGCACCGGCTGCCGGATTCTCACCGATGAACCGTCGATTCGTCGTCCCACGAGTCGCTTCCCGTCGCCAACGAATCGCAGTCGTCGGTTTGTACAAATTCGGAGTCTCAGTCAAATGGGCAGGTGCCAGTTGATGCAACGCCGAAATATCTGCGATCCACAAACTTCGCCCATGTGTCGCAAGAACAACTTCACCGTTGTTCGGATGAAAAGCCAAATCAAAGATCGCCACAGTCGGTAAATTCGAATTGAGCGAACTCCAAGCCTCTCCGCGATTAGCGGTCGCGAAGAGCCCAAACTCGGTTCCAACCAACAAAATATTCTCATTGAAAGGGCTCTCGCGCAAACATCGTGTCGATCCCCAAGGGAGATTCGCACGCAAGGACTTGAACGTCGCCCCGTAATCTTCTGAAACCATCACGTACGGGTCATCATCATTGGATCGGTGACCATCAAGACATACATATACTCGGCCATCGGCGAACCGCGATGCTTCGATCGTCGAGACCCAACGCGGAGCGACAAGTCCGAGATTCTTCGTGATGTCCGTCCAAGTCTTTCCGGCATCGCGGGTGACCCAAAGAGCACCATCATCGGTTCCAACGTAAAGCACGTTCGCACTTCGTGGAGATTCGCTCAACGCAGTAGCCGAGCCTCGTTTCGTCAACGTGATCTCCGGAGAAATCTTTTCAAGGTTGCTACCGCGATCCCACGAACGGAAGACGTAGTTACCCGCAGCATAGAAAACGCGGGAATTGAAATTCGACAAGATAAACGGCGTGTTCCAGTTGAATCGGTACGCAGGTTCTCCCTCAGGTGCCACCGCGCGAATCGATCCACGTTCGCCGGTCTTCATGTTGCGTCGTCCCATGTTGCCGTCCTGACTGGTCCAATACACCAACTCAGGATCATTCGGGTCAACCCGGCACATAAAACCATCCCCACCACCGACGCTCAGCCAATCTTCATTGACCGGTCCGGAGCCACTTAGCGAAATGGCTGGGCCACCCCAAGTTCCATTGTCTTGCAGCCCACCGTAAACGTAATAAGGGTACTTCGGCGCAATCGCCACATGATAGAACTGACCAAGGGCCAACGTATTGAGATGATCCCAGCGGCCACCTTTATCATAAGTCGTGTAAACACCACCATCGACACCGATGATCATATGACGACCATCTCTCGGATCAATCCACAATGCATGGCCGTCGGCATGTACGCTTCGACCAAGATTCGCATCGAAAGTCAATCCGCCATCGGACGATTTGAATTGCGAGACACCGAGCAGATAAACATTCTTATCATCGTTCGGATCTACCCGCACAACACTGAAATACATTGGGCGCGAATGCAAACTATTGATCCTCGTCCAAGATTCACCGCCATCGGTCGACTTGTAAATCCCACCATACTCGTATCCCTTCGCCCCTTGCTGGTCTTGAGCGTTCGGAGCTTGTCCACCAAGCGATGCTGTATAGGGACGCACTGGCCCAGGTCGATTCTCAAACGTAACTTCGATCTCTTTGACCTCCGCACCACGATTGATTTTCAACTTGACCTTGTCTCCAACCCGCTTGCCTCGCAACGCATCGAGCGTCTCGCGATAATCAGCAACATCTTTGTCATTGATCGCAACAATGATGTCACCCTTGAGCACACCCGCCTTCTGCGCCGGGCCACCTTCAGTCACATTCGACAACTGAGCTCCACCGCTCGGACCGTTATCCCCAGTGATTCCGATGTAAGTACTCGATTGAGGTGGATTGCTTTGCCCTCCCGCTCCGCCACCACCAGCGCCAGGACCGCCACCACCTTGGCGCGCCTCCAGCGTTACCTCGACTTCTTTGCTCTCACCCGAACGTATGAACTTGACCTTTACCTTATCCCCAGCATTCTTTCCGCCGAGTTGCTCAAGCAGCTCTTCCCAAGTGAGGACTTTCTTCCCATCGAACTCCGTTACCACGTCGTCCGCTTGCAAGCTCGCTTTTTGAGCGGCACTATCAGGAAAAATCGTCGCGATTTTCAGACCTTCGTCGGCGTCTTCCCCAAAAGCACCGAAAAGTCCAAGCGTTCGCATCGAGCCACCGCCACCTGATTCCCCGCCGCGACTTCCACCGCGAGCAACGAGGGTGTACTCAAGCGACATCGATTCCGCACCTCGCTTAATCGCTGTCTTAAACGTGTCGCCCGCTTTCTTGTCTCGTATCGTGTCGAGGATTCGGTCAAAGTCGCTGATCGCTTCGTCGTTGATCGACTCGATGATGTCACCCACTTTAAGCCCCGCTTTATGAGCCGGGCTGTTCGCATAGACCTGAGTAACCACCACTGTATTTTCACGATTCTCACCGACTGCCCCCCAAAGCACAGGCAACGGAGCAGGCCCCTTGCCGATGTTCTCGCAGTCCACCACAGCAAACAAAACGTTTGGATCTTTGCGATACCAGTCGATGCCTATACGCCCCATCTGACTTGTCGGTAAGCCTTTGGTAAGCTTCTTCCAGTTCTTGCCCCCATCGGTCGTCTTGTACAAACCACTTCCAGGTCCCCACTTGCGAATCGGGTCATATCCACCATAGCCTTCGGGAATCGGGATCTCACTTCCAGGCCAACTATCGAAGCCGTCTCGAAGTCTTTCCCAAGCGGTAACAATCAACGTATCAGGATCTGCAGGGCTCATCTGCATTTCGATCACTCCCGTTCGATCATCGATGTAGAAACATCGCTCCCACGTCTTGCCACCATCGACCGTTTTGAACACCCCACGCTCTTCGTTGTTTCCATAAAGCCGCCCAAGCGCTCCGACATAAACCACATCGGGATTCGTCGGGTGAATGACTACCTCACCAATTTGAAAAGTCTTTTTCAGTCCCATGTTCGTCCAAGTCTTCCCGCCATCGGTCGACTTGTAGACACCATCCCCATAACTGACCGAGTTGCGGGGATTGTTCTCTCCCGTCCCGACCCAAACGATATCCGGATTGCTCTGCGAGACCGCTACAGCCCCAATCGATACGGTCGCTTCTCGATCAAACTGATGAACGAAAGAGTTACCGTTATTGACCGTCTTGATCAGTCCGCCGGAAGCTGTCGCAGCCCACCACGTATTTGGATCCTTTTCGTTGACCGCAAGATCGACAATCCGACCTCCCATGCTCGCCGGCCCAATGCTTCGCCAACGAATCCCCTTGGTCCACTCCTTAGGTATCGTCCCATCCCACTTAGGCTTCGACTCCGCTTGAGTATCCTTGCCACCAGCCTCCTTACCTTTACCTTCCTTCGACGAACTATCCTTCGACCCCGCTTCCTTCGATCCAGACTCCTTTTTCTCGTCGGCATTGGAAGCCTTAAGCCCTTGCAGCATCTTGGCGATTTCCCCAAGCTGCATTTCGATGGCGTTGAGCCGAGTGTCAACCGACGGATCTTTCGATTCCGGTGGAGCCTTCTCGTCTGGTTTCTCAGCTACTTTCTCGGCAGGTTTCTCAGCTGGTTTGTCTTCGGCTTTTTCAGCAGGTTTCTCGGCTGGCGTTTCAGCAGGCTTTTCGTTTGGTTTATCCGCTGGTGCACTTGGCTCCTGACCTTCCGACCGCCCCCCCCGAGGTCCGAATCGACGTCGGTCGCGACGCGGTGGGGCATCAGGTTGTTGCTCACCTGCTTTAGGCTCACTGGCTTTAGGCTCACCGGCAACAGGTTCTGCCGCAGGTGGTTCCGCTGGCTTCGGGTCCACTGGCTTCGGGTCCACTGGCTTCGGGTCCAGTGGTGCAGCCGGTTCCGATGGGGCAGCAGGCGCGTCTTGGCCTACCGTCACGCTGAGGGTTCCAAAAGGAAGCGATCTCAAGCTATCGCCGTAACTCAATTCGAACAGACAGAATGCGAAAAGGCCCAAATATGCTTTATTTATTCTCATGATTCTTAACATGTCGCTCATCAAATATTCGTCCTGTTGATTTGCTAGATCGCCCCGGTTCAATCGGAAATCCAACGCAGAAAAGACAAAGAGGATTCCACGCATTGTGGTTGCCAAAGGCTTAAACTTCAAGAAAAACAGCAGCTCCATTAAGCATTTTCTACCAGGACAATGGCTCATCATACGAAAAACGACAATTCAGTAACTCTAGCGGTGACGCACAAGCGGCCCGGTGACTCTAAGCGGAGTCGCGCAAGCGGCCCGGTGACTGTAGCGGAGTCGCGCAAGCGGCCCGGTGGCTCTAAGCGGTGACGCGCAAGCGACCCGGTGGCTCTAAGCGGTGACGCACAAGCGGCCCGGTGGCTCGGGACAAACTCGTTCAACGTTTCATTGGATTGGAATTCGTCTATGCCGAACACCGGGCGGCTTGCGCCACTCCGCTTCCATTTCTACACCGGGCGTCTTGCGCCGCACCGCTTCCATTGAGCTCCTTCGCGGCACACTTTCCATCCCAAATCCTCACCTCTTGGCAACAACTTTCATATTGTTTTGACGGTTTCGGACAGAAGCTAGCCTATGCGCTAGATGAATATGCCGTAATATCCATGGGGAATATCGATGGAGTTAGATTAGCGATCGACCGGTATTTTTGATGGAAAACCCGTTCGCCTGTCGCACATTGGCGGTTTCCTATAAAACTGTAGGCTGCAACGGTCCGGCCCCCCCGTTCTCTGTCCCCCGGGAGATGTTCAATATGTGGAATGCGCGATCGAGCTCGATTCTCGCTTGGCTTCGACCAAGCCCCACTTTGGTGATCCTGCTCCTCAATTTAGCAATCGCCAACTCGGTATTCGCCCCATCGATGCTCGCCGATGAATCACACCCGGCGACGGAGTTGTCATGGACTAGTGTCGACGGCCAGAAAGTCGAATGGAAACCGGATTCGAAACTTCGTGCCGTCGCTTTCCTCGGCTGCGATTGCCCGGTTGCCAAACTCTACGCGCGGCGGATCGAGGAGCTACAAACCCGTTTTGCAACACGCGGCGTCGAATGGGTCGGCGTAATGAGCAATCAACACGATTCCATCGAAGACATCACTCGATTCACAAAAGAACTAGGGCTCTCATTCCCTCTCGTCAAAGACACCGAACAAAGCTTGGCCAGCCAGTGGAAGATCTCTCGGACCGCCGAAGTCGTCTTGGTCGACCCGACCGGCACGATCCATTACCGAGGTCGTATCGACGATCAGTACGCACCGGGTATCAGCAAGTCGAAAGTTGCTCGAGAAGATCTCGCGCTCTCGATCGAATCGGTACTTGATGGCAAGCAACCTCAAATCGCGATCACCGAACCTGTCGGTTGCAAAATCGCTTTGGAAATAAACCGCAAATCTTCGCAACCGGAGCAAGCCTCCGGCGAGCGCGAAGTCGCTACACCAACCTATGCCAACAGTGTGGCCGCAATCCTGAACAAACATTGCACTGAATGCCACCGACCCGGTGAGATCGGTCCATTCGACATCACCGACATCGCAGAACTTCCAGGTTGGTCCGAGATGATCTTAGAAGTTATCGATAATGGCCGAATGCCTCCTTGGCACGCCGACCCAAAACACGGTTCATTCAAAAATACTCGCGCGATTTCACGCGAAGAGATCGAGACCATCCGTCAGTGGGTTCGCGGTGGCGCACCGATCGGTGAAGCCAGCGACTTGCAGATGCCGAAGTTCGCGGCTAGCGGTTGGCGATTAGATCGTGAACCTGAACTTATCGTCCCTATGCGAGAACAGCCTTACAAGATACCAGCCACGGGAACCGTCGATTATCAATACTTCGTCGTCGACCCTCACTTGAAAGAAGACCGATGGGTATCGGCCGCCCAAGTCATTCCTGGAGATCCATCCGTTGTGCATCACGCGATTGTCTTCATCCGACCACCCGATGATGCGGAGTTCCTAGGTATCGGTTGGTTAACAGCCTACGTTCCAGGTCAAATGGCTACTCGCTTCCCTCCAGGATATGCACGCAAGATCCCTGCGGGTTCAAAGTTCGTGTTTCAAATGCACTACACTCCCAACGGTCGAGCCACAACCGATTTGTCCAAGATTGGGATGACCTTTGTTGATTCCTCACAAGTGACCAACGAAGTCTATACCGTGGTGGGGATCGATCAAGACTTTGAGATACCACCGGGAGCTACCGACCATCGCGTTACGGCTCGCGTTCCTAGGTTCCCGAAAGACGGAGAACTCCTTGCCGTATCCCCTCACATGCATCTTCGCGGCAAGTCGTTTGAACTGCGGGCTGTGCGAGGAAGCGACGAAGAGATTCTGCTAAACGTCCCCCGCTACGACTTCAATTGGCAACACACCTATGAATGGACAGATCGTATTGAACTCTCTGATGTCGATGCATTGAACTTCACCGTCGCTTTCGATAACTCCCACGATAACCCTTCAAACCCCGATGCCGATGAATACGTCATGTGGGGCGATCAAACGTGGGAAGAAATGGCCGTGGCGTTCTTTGAAGTCGCACGACCCTTGCAGCTCTCGGACTCCAACGTCGCTGCCCGATCTATTAGCCAGCGAAGCGTAAATCTGACAACCCCGCGAAGCGAAAACCCAACAATACCGCGAAACGAACCACCGAACGCCGAGTCACCAGCCGCTGCCGCTTTCGCCGACGAATACATCGGCAAATGGGACGTCAATGGCGATGGAGTTGTCGGGTGGGAAGAAGCCCCTAAAATTCAACGCGACTTTGGATTCTCACGCATCGACTCCGACGGCAATCGAGTACTAACTCGCGAAGAATTGATTCGAGCATCACGCAAACGGGATCGCTAATCGACAAGTCCCCTTGCGTTAACGTGAAACAAGCGAGCAGTAGAATACAGATGCAGCCATCGAATCGAGAAGAGAACGCTCAAGTCAGCTTGGTCAGTCGCTTGTTCGCCTCCGTAATGGACTACCCACTTTGGTGTTTGGCTCTACTGATCCTCCTGACAGGGTTAGCCATCGGCGGTTATCTCGATCCTGATTGGCCGCAAAAACTTCAATCAAGGTTTGTCGCTCAGGAGACGACTGCATCAAACGATGCAACGCCGCAAGGCAACGCGCAAAGCAGCCCACAGAGCAATCCACAAAGCAACACGCGGAGCGACAACTCACCACCAAGGCGATTCGGAAGACGAAGCGGGATCGGCGGAGCAGGGCGTGCCGAAGCGATCTTGGTAATCAAATCACCAGCGATCTTCACCCCCGCAGGTTCGCAAGCGTTTCGAGCCGTCTACAATGCCGTTGGCAGTCTCGATATGGTCGCTTCTGTTCGGTCGTTAGACCAAGCACCTCCGCTGAACATTTTCGGATTGAACGAACCGATTTTGCCGCGAGCCAACGCCACGCAGCAACGCTTCGATGTTGCGAAAAAGAAAGCGACCTCCCACCCCATGGTGGTCGGTCAAATGCTCTCAGAAGACGCACAAACGGCATTGATGGAAATCCAGTACGACTGGGTATTCATCCAGCAGAATTCCGACTGTACCGAACCGATCCTCAAGGTCGCGAAGTTGGCCGCCAGTGAATTCCCCAATGTACCGATGGAATTTCACATGACAGGTTCGGTGCCAGTGCGACTTGTCCTGCAACAGAACAACCGCAGCAATGAAATCCGATATCAAGTCATCGGCTACAGCATGATCTTGCTCATGGCGATCATTCTGTTTCGAGGGCTATCTGTGGTCCTTGCTGTCGCCGCCGCACCCATGCTAGGTGTCTTTTGGACGCTAGGATTCTTGCGCTATTTTGATCTTCAAGAAAACCCCTTCAGCTTTGTCATCCTCCCGGTCCTGCTGAGCCTTGTAGGTTTCACTGACGGTGTTCACATGATGATCCATATTCGCAAATGCATGCGGGAAGGTATGCCCGCAAGGGATGCGTGCAAACGAACGTTAGAGCTCGTCGGATTGGCTTGTTTCTTGACGTCCCTGACTACCGCCATCGGCATGGGCTCGCTGGCCTGGGCCAATCACCAAGTAGTTCGGGAATTCGGTTGGGCATGCGTTCTAGGAGTCACGGCCACTTGGATCTCCGTGATGCTTGTGATCCCTCTTCTGAGCATGACCCCTTGGAGCAAACGCTTCATCAAGGGATCGGAACGAGACTTGCTGCACCATGTACTGACTCGCTTTCATCCTACAATCCAATGGATACTTGCACACAAGCATGCCGTAAGCTTTTTCGCCATCGGACTGACCTTGGCCCTGGGCATGGTCACCTCTGCGCTGCGACCTGATGATCGGAAATCCACCGCTTTTCCGACCGGAAGCGATGCTCAACAATCCCTCGCACATCTCGATCAAGCCCTCGGCGGACTCGATGTCTGCACCGTCGATTTGCAATGGGACCCGGATGAACTTGATCCCTCTAGTGTGGTTCAAGCCATCTCGGAAGCCGAAGACTTGTTGCGCAGCGAGAAGCTAATCGGCCATCCTCTGTCATTGGTGACGCTGTTAAATGCATTGCCTGGCGAGGGAAGTGCCATCGACAAAGTCTCGATGGCAGAACTTCTCCCTCCTCCCCTTCGACAAAGACTTTTCAATGACGAGAAATCGACCGCCACAATCACTTTTCGTTGCAAAGACCTAGGCACCGCGACTTACAAACCCACCTTTGAACGACTTGAAAAAGGAATCGCCGATATCGCTGCTAAGCACCCCAGTCTTCGGATGGACATGCAAGGTGAAGCGATTTGGCGATGGCGAAATCTCTACACGATCGTCACCGATCTGGTCAACAGCCTCGGGAGCGCCGCACTGATCATCTTCGCAGTCTTAGCTATCGCCTATGGCTCGTTACGACTTGGTCTGATCGCCATCATTCCCAACATCCTACCGTTGCTGGCTTCGGCTACCTACATGGTGATTACAAAACAACCTCTGGAAGTAGTCAGCGTATGCTGCTTCACGATCTGTCTGGGGATTGCAGTCGACGATACCATTCACTTCATGTCGAGGTATCTTGAAGAGTTCAAGAACGGCGGCTCCCAGTCCGATGTTATCGAAAGATCCTTTAAAGAAGTCGGAACAGGAATGATGATGACAACCATCGTTTTGGTTGCAGGTTTTAGTTCTGTTCTGACCAGCGATACCCGAGATCACCGTGTTTTCGGCGCACTGGGCGCAATCACCTTGGTCACCGCACTCCTTTGCGATATGTTCTTGTTACCCGCTCTGCTGGCAGCCTTCGATAGAAAGCGAACAACTCATGCAGGATAGCAACCAAAAACTACTCGCTGGCTGGGAAGTCCACCAGCGAGGTGACTACACCTCGGCTTTAGCAACGTATCAGGAAATCGTTGCCAAGGAACCGAATAATGCAAATGCATGGTGCTATATCGGAATCGCTGAGCATGATCTCAAGCAGTACGCGCAAGCCGTCGAAGCTTACGAGCGTGCGATTGCCATCCAACCTGCGTTCCCAATCGCTCTGAACAACTTGGGTAATTCACTCCGTTATTTGGGTCGGATCGAAGAAGCCGATCAGCGGTTTGCACAAGCCCTCAAACTCAAACCCGATTACTTTAACGCTTATCGTAATCGAGGTACCCTGCACGCTTGGACTGGCCGTATCGACTTGGCGCTGAAATATTACGCCGACGCTATGCGATTGCATCCTCAAGACGCAGAGCTTCATCGCAATCTCGGTGTCATCAGCCTATTGCAAGGTAACTTTGATATCGGCTGGAAAGAGTACCGCTATCGCTGGCAATGTACCGACGCATCGCAACCTCGATATAGCCAACCAAAATGGACCGGCCAAGACTTACAAGGCAAAACCATCTTGCTCTACGCGGAGCAAGGGCTCGGAGATACGTTGCACTTTGTCCGCTTCGCGAAAATCCTTCAAATTGCAGGAGCACGTACCATCGTGCACTGCCAAGCCTCTCTAGCTGCAATCCTTCAAGGGTGTGAAGGGATCTCCTCCCTAGTTCCCAACACGTGGAAAGTCCCCGACCACTTCGATTACCACTGCTCCCTGATGGATGTAGCCGATGTAATGCAAATCGATCTGAGCAACATCCCCGGCGAGACACCTTATATAAAGTCCCCTCCAAATCTAGTCGCTTACTGGAAACGACAACTCAATCAACTCCTACCTCCCGCCAAACATCGAATCGGGATCGTCTGGCAAGGGAACCCCAATCACCAAGCCGACATGTTTCGGTCCTTCCCCCTCGAGTCGCTCGAACCACTGTGCAATATCGATGACGTACAACTCATCAGCCTGCAATTCGGTAAAGGATCGGAACAGATCAAATCCTGGAAGGGAAGTAAACTAATTTATCAACTACCAGAAGACCTCGATCAATCCAGCGGGGCATTTATGGACACCGCTGCGATCCTTCATCATCTCGATTGGATCGTTACCAGCGACACCTCGTTAGCCCACCTCGCCGGCGCATTAGCACGACCAACGGTCGTCATGCTCGGCTTTACACCCGACTGGAGATGGCTCTTGGACCGACCTGATACCCCTTGGTATCCCACGATGCACCTAATTCGCCAAACTACCATCGGCCAATGGCGCAGCGTTGCCCAACAAGTCGCTGATTTCCTAACGACCAAACTTCACCCCACCACTTAAACCCAACACTCCAATATTCTTATTCGTTTCATCGCGATACCATTCTTCCTACTAGGTTTTTATGCCCCCGATATCCGAGCAACAACTTCCTGACGCCCAAGCTTGCAAGCAAGACCGAGCATTGCCTAAATCTGAACTGAAAATAGGGAATGTATTCATCGGTTTTCCGGTCGTCCAAGCGGCTCTGAGTGGATACAGCGACTGGGCGATGCGAATGATCGCACGTCGCGCTGGGGCATCGTACTCCTTGTGCGAAGTCATGCTTGATCAATTCCTTGTGAACCTCAAAGACCGCAAGAAGACTCAACACTTTCTGCACAACACTCCAGAAGAACACCCAGTTGCAGGCCAGCTCATGGGAGCCGAGCCCGAACAGTTCGCCCTCGGTGCACAGAAGCTTGTCGAAGCCGGGTTTGCAGTGATCGATATCAACTTTGGATGCCCGGTTCGCAAAGTACTCGGACGATGCCGCGGAGGTTTCCATCTTAGCCAACCCGATGTTGCATTAGAGATCGTCCGGCGAACCCGCGATATCGTGCCACCTCATATCCCCGTCTCAATCAAAATGCGACGAGGACTCGATGACACGAGCGAAAGCCGCGATAACTTCTACAAAATCCTCGACGGGGCCTTCGACTACTCCATCTCCGCGATCACCGTCCACGGACGAACCGTTCAACAACGCTACCAAGGACCTAGCCGTTGGGAGTTCCTTAAAGAAGTCAAACAACATGTGGGCCCCGAGCGAATCATCCTCGGAAGCGGAGATTTATTCGCCGCCGAAGATTGCTTGCGCATGATGCAAGAAACCGGAGTCGATGGAGTCACCGTTGCTCGCGGTTGCATCGGTAACCCTTGGATCTTCACCCAAGCCCAAGCGTTGTTTCGAGGGGAGCCATTACCGCCACCTCCAAGCGTTTTTGAACAGCGCGAAGTCATGCTTGAACATTTCCGACTCGCCGAACAACTCTATGGACCGGAGCGAGCCGGAGTCCCCATGCGGAAGTTTGGGATCAAATACTCCGCATCCCACCCCGCAGGACTCGATGTCCGCAATCAATTCGTTCGCGTCAAAAATTTCGACGAATGGAGAGCCGTTCTCGATCAATGGTACAGCAACGATGCACCCGGGGTGTATCCTAGCCGCAGCCTCTACGAACAAGAACAAGAATGCGGATGAGCGACACTTCCCAGCCACACAACTCACGGCCACACAACTCACGGCCACGCAATTGCCGACCACACAATTGCCGACCCCACCGTATCCGCCTCTCAAGCACTTGGTCTCTCCTGACCAAAAACCCAACGACCACCGATGGAATCGGTATAGAAAGGAGCTTTCACACCCCAAGCAATTTAAGCTCCGACTCCCGAATCATCCTTTGCTTGGCCACCGACATCCCACCTGCACACGTTATCCTCAACAACCTACATTTGGACCTAATTCAACGCAGCGTCCTCAGTATAAACCCTAACGCTACGCAGAGTCCTGCTGACGAAACATCCCACATCGCCCCTGAGAATTCTCAGAAAATCGACTATCATTGGGATATCACCGATGACTTAAACCAACGAAACCACTTCGTCGTGGTCTGGCCATCGATTCAACTTCCCACCCAAACTTCCCCTCCCGGGTTCGACCTATGGCTAGAAATCTACGATTCCAATCCAAACGATTCCAATCCAACTTCTTGATCTCTCAGCGTCTTTCTCGGATCAACAACTTCTTCGCTGGTAAGTCCTTCTCTGGTAACTCCTTGGCTGGCGCTTCGCTGTCGTTCGGGTTATTGGCGATCGGGGCAGGCGTGATAGGGCTATCATCGATCGGGTGCTCTGGGCCGATCACCAAAGCACCAGTCGACTTGGTCGCTGCCGTGGCAGCGGAGACCGCTACCGGTGAAGCTCCCGAGACGACGAATGGACAGCCCCAAGACCCAGCCGAGAAGAAACCAGCCGAGAAGAAACCAGCCGCCAACCCGGCGGCTAAACCAGCAGCAGACGCAAAACCAGCCGAAGCACCCCTCGACGAGTCAGTCGATGTCGATGCACTTCTCGCTGCGCGTCTTAGCCCAGAAGACCTCGACTTGGGCTGGATCCGACTATTCGATGGCCAATCGCTGCTGGGTTGGAAATCCACGAGCAATGCAAACTGGAAAGTCGAGAACTCCGAGATCGTAGCGACCGAGGGAGATGCCGGATTTTTGATGACCGAAGTCCGGTTCAGCGATTACGAAATCGAATTGGAGTTCTTTGCAGAAGACAACACCAACAGCGGTGTGTTCCTTAGAACTTCCGATACCCCCGAAGATCCCGCTAAAGATTGCTACGAGCTGAACATCGCTCCCCCCGACAATCCATTCCCAACAGGCTCTCTCGTCGCTCGCGCAAAAGTTTCTGAACAAGTCGATGAACCGGTGAGTCAAGAATGGCATTCGCTGCATGCGTTGGTCGATCAAGGCCATATTCAATGCTGGGTCAACGGCCAACAATCGGTTGAATACAACGACACAACTGGTCTGACAGCAGGCAAAATCGGTTTGCAATTCCGCGAAGGTAAAATCCGATTCCGAAATATCCGCATTCGACCCATCGGTTATAGCGTTCTTCCCAACGCAAACAAAAGCGATTGGAACGAACCCGCAGGAGCGATCGAAGCAACATTCAGCGACGCTGGAACAATTCTACTCAAAGGTGGACGTGGACATATCGAACTCCTCCAACCCCACGCGAATATGTGCTTGCAAGCCACCGCGCTGACTTTGACTGAAAACGTGAACTCAGGGATCTTCTTTCGCTGCATCCCCGGCGAAGACATGAACGGCTACGAATGCCAAATCCACCACGGATTCAAAGAAGATCGACGACGCGCGGTCGATGCCGGCTCCGGCTCAATCTTCCGCCGCCAAAATGCGAAAGCTGTCCTCAGCGACGAAGGCAAACCAGTCCATGTCACGATCGTTGCCGACGGCCCAACCTTCGCAACGTGGGTCGAAGGTGTACCGGTCGTTCTTTGGACCGATACCCGCGCTGCAAATGACAACCCCCGAAAAGGGCTTCGTACCGAAGCCGGAACCATCATGCTGCAAGGCCATGACCCGGGTTCGCAAACCGAATTCAAGTCGTTGTTGATCTGCCCGTTACCTTAACGACGTTCTGATCAAACAGTTAACTGCTCGACCTTCGAACAGTACGCTACCTCGTTGCTCTTACTCGGAGGCATCCTCCCATGCCGTTCCCCTTCCGCTCGCTGCGCTACTCGTCGATTACGTCTAAGCTCCTTGCTTTGATCTGCCCGGTGTTTACCCTAATTAGCCCGGTGTTTACCCTCATTAGCCCGGCGCTTACTCTCTTTAGCACCGCGCAAATCGCGAATCTATCGACGATGAGTGTCGCACTCGGAGGAGAACCACATCCGATCTTCGACGGAAAATCGCTCGAAGGATGGGAAGGGGATACCAACCATTGGCGAGTCGAACAAGGCAGCATCGTCGGCGAAATACCCCAAGGCAAAACGCTCAATAAGAACACTTGGTTGGTATTCCGAGGTACCGACAAGCAATCTGCCGAACTCAAAGACTTCGAATTGCGTTTGCAGTTTCACATCTCCGGTTTGCCAGCAGCGAACTCCGGTATTCAGATACGATGCCAAGTCGATAATGTCGATCATGTTTCGGGATACCAAGCCGATCTCGATATGGGAAGTACATGGTTAGGGCGTATCTACGACGAACACGGCCGTGCGTTGCTCGTCGAACGTGGTGAAAGCGTCCAACTACTGCCCGATGGAAAGAAGCGGTCCGAACGGTTCGCCCCTTTGCATCACTATCCGGTCTTGTTCCGCGAGAACGCTTGGAACGATTACCGAATTGTCGCCATCGGCGAACAAATCGATGTCTACGTCAACGGCACCCTCTTCTCCTCACTTGTCGATCAGCAACTTTCTGATCGCGATCTCTCCGGAAGCCTCGCATTGCAATTGCACTCCGGGCCTGAAACACGCATTGCCTTCCGCGATATCACACTTGAATCTCTGACCGATGACGATCGCTCGAAACTGGCACCCTTCGAATTGGCTCAAACGAAACCAGAAGAGAATGGATCTGACGATCTAGCAGAGGGGCTCTCACCCGTTGGCCCAGACAATAAGACTTTAAATCTCGGTTTTGAACTTGGCACCCTCGAAGGTTGGACAGCGAAAGGAAACGCCTTCGATAAACAACCTGTCAATCAAGACGGGATAAGCAAGCGATGGCCAACCCAAAAAAGTAACAAGGTCGGAGACTACTTCATCGGCGGTTATGAGATCGTCCAAGACGCAGGCACTGGCACCCTCGAATCAACTCCCTTTCTCGTAACCCATCCCTACGCAGGTTTTCTCTTCGGAGGTGGAAAAGCCGACAGCACGCGCGTCGAAGTCCTGTTGATCGAACCCGATCAGCCCGATTCACCGCCGAACCCTGATTCGACCAATAACCCAGATTCAACAAATAAAACAGACCCGAACGCACCGAAATCAAAGGTCATCGCCAAAGCTACCGGTACCGATCAAGAACAGATGCGTCGCATCGCCGTCGATCTGCGCGAACACGTCGGGAAACGTATCGCCGTTCGCTTGGTGGACGAGAACGCCGGAGGATGGGGTCACATGAACTTCGACGATTTCCGTTTCTACGATAATCCTCCAGCCCCGACCGTTTCGATCGAGCAAGGGCCTCGCAGTACGTTTAACGCCATCCTAAATCATCTTGTTCCTAACCCCAAGACTTCCTCTACCGCGAACTCCACACCAAACGATGCGGCAGCCGAAGCGTTGGAAAAGATGTTCGTCCCCAACGGCTTCTCGGTAGACTTGATCGCCGCAGAACCGCAAATCCACCAGCCTGTCGCCTTCGCTTTTGACCCCCAAGGCAGGCTTTGGGTTCTCGAAGCGCATTCGTACCCACAAAAACGACCGGATGGCGAAGGGCTCGACCGAATTGTGATCCTCGAAGATAGCGATGCGGACGGCTCGTTCGAAACCCGCAAGGTCTTCCATGAAGGACTCAACCTCGCCAGTGGCATCGAAGTCGGACACGGCGGTGTATGGGTCGGCGCTGCACCGGAATTGCTTTTTATCCCGGATCGAAATGGTGATGATCGCCCTGATGGCGAACCTGAAATCCTTCTCGATGGCTTTGGATTCGGCGATACGCACGAAACGCTCAACAGCTTCGTCTGGGGCCCCGACGGTTGGCTATACGGCACGCAAGGTGTCTTCAACTCTTCGATGGTGGGCAAGCCTGGAGCGAGAGAAGAAGACCGAACCTACCTAGCAGCCGGTGTCTGGCGCTACGATCCTGTTTCGCATCGCTTCGAAGTCTTCGCGCACGGAACAAGCAATCCGTGGGGGCTGGATTACGACGAACATGGTCAGTTCTTCATGACGCACTGCCGAAGCTTTTGGGGCAAAGGGGGTACAACGCATGTCATGCACGGAGGCCACTACTGGAACCAAGTTAACAGCGGCTACGCAAACTTCATCTCGAATACCGGAGTACCCACCGCACCCCACCTTCAGAATTTCTTGCTAGCCTCCGCCCGATACGATTCCGGTGAAGGTGGTGCGGGCAAGCCTGGGACAGGAGAAGTCTACGGCGGACATTCGCACGTAGGAACTGCGATCTACCTCGGAGATAACTGGCCGTCGGAATACCGAAACCGTTTGCTAACCCATAACCTGCACGGTCATCAACTCAACCAACAAATCCTCCGGCGCGAACAAGGTGGGTACAACACCATCCATGCTGGCCAAGATGTGTTTCTATGCAGTGACCCAGCATTCGTCGGAGTCGATCTTGCTGTCGGCCCCGATGGAGCGATGTATATGACCGATTGGGTCGATGTACGCCACTGCCACAATCCAGGTGTCGAAGTCTGGGACCGAGGCAACGGACGAGTTTACCGAATGAAGTACGATGCGACCTTTAAGCCGGCTCGCTGCAATTGGTCGAAAGCAAGCGATTCAGAGCTAGTCGCCGCACTGAACCACCCCAACGACTGGCACGTCCGAACCGCACGAAATGTCCTCTCGACACGATATGCCGGTAAAGCAGTCCCTAAAGAATTGCTCGAAGCGATTCGCAATATCGGCCAAGCCAAAAGCGATCCCGTGCGATCACGCTTAACCGCACTTTGGGCGTTGCTCTCCCTCCGCGCTGCAAGCCCCGAAGACATCGCGGGATGGCTCAATGACTCGAACGAAATGGTTCGATCATGGGGAGTTCGCTCCCTTGCCGACGCTTCAGCTCTTCCGAACTTAGCCACAAAAGAAACCTCCTTGCTCGTACGCCGCGAATTAGCTCTCGCAGCAGGACGCCTCCAAGGCCCGGAAGCTTGGGAAGCCATCGAGACACTGAGCTTGCAATCTGAGAATCAAGCCGATCGCGACCTCCCAGTGCTGTTATGGCAAGCTATCGGTAAGCAGTGGGAAGGTAATCAATATCGCGCCTTGAGCCTCTCCACTTCGACTCCAATCACTTCGCTCCGCGATAATATCCTTTGGTACGCCGCACGATCGACCGACGCAGGTCGGGAAGCTATCGCAGCGGAGTTGCACCAAGGGGGCATCAGCGCACTTCGGAAAAACCTCGAACTCTTTGAGCTCGCCATGCGTGGACAACGAGCCACTCGCCCTGTACTGGCTTGGAATACTATCTCGCAAAATCTGTACCAGTCTCCAGATGCAGACATCCGCAATCTTGCCGAAAAAGTCGGTGCTCAACTCGGTGACGCTTCGCTCTTCGCAAGACTTCGTGAACGGTTGAAGAAAAGTTCGCCGATCGCTGAGCGATCCCAAGCGATGGAGATACTTCAAAAAGACAACTCCGAACAGAACATACCATTACTCGTCGATGCTATCGACGAACCGAAGCTTGCGAATCGCGCCTTGAGCCTGCTCCGTCAATACGACAAACCGAACATCGCTAGCGAAGTCCTCAAACGCTATAGCAGCCTCAATACAGACACACTCGGCTCAGCAATGGACTTGCTCACAAGCCGTGTGAACTGGGCGAATACCCTGCTCGATGCCATGGCGAACAAACAGATTCCACGCGAAGCCCTGACGGCTTATTACGCCCGACAAATGGCCCTCCTCGGTGATGAAGAACTTCTCGAAAGGATCACGAGAGAATGGGGACAAGTCCGCAACGGCAGCGAAGCCATGAAGGAAGAGATACGCAAGAGCATTCAAGCCTATCGCGGAGCCCCGCTGTGGGCTTTCGATGCCGGTGCCGGTAAGAAACACTTCGATAAACTTTGCGCAGCGTGTCACGCGCCCGCCGACAACAATACGGCTAACGGTATCCGATCCGAGTACGCTCCGAAACTTCAAGGAACCGGCGCCAAAGGAATCGAGTACGTCATCGAAAATGTCATCGATCCAAACGCCGTCATCGGCCGGGACTATCAAGCTCGAGTGGTGCGAACCAACGATGGCCAAATCATCACCGGTTTACTGCTGAGCGAAGGAGATAGCAGCTTGTCGATTCGTACCGCGACGGAAACGATCGAAGTCTCCAAATCCGATATCGAAGAATTCAAACTCTCGGAAAACTCGTTTATGCCTGTCGGATTGCTCGATACGCTCGACGAACGCCAACGTATCGAGCTATTCAAGTACTTGCTATCGTTGTAGTACTGAGAGTCTTTTTTTAACACAGAGGCACAGAGACACGGAGATGCAGAGACACAAAGTGAAATCCAGTGCACATTCTTTTTAGGTTTTGGGAGAGATGCTGAGATCTTGAGAGAGAGGAATTGAGATAAGAACAAAGGGATCGAGATCACGGAAGTCGAATAGAGATCATGACAGCCGGAGTAAGGTCATTGCAGGCCGATCCAACTACTGCTCGGAAGCCCCTCGGACGACTAACACACTCGCTGACTACTATCTCCCTCCTCTCTGTGCCTCTGTGCCTCTGTGTTTCAAAAAGTTATTCGTGTTTCAAAACCCCACCACCAACCGGAGCAAGCCTTGAGATCGTTAGCACAAGACGCACTGAACATCTGGCATGCCGGGGTAGATGCCGTGCGTGCCGAACGGGTGATGCAAGCCGCTTGCAAGTGGGATGGCCGCTTCTTGACGATCCGCGAGGACCGCTATGATCTTGGCGATGCCCGTCGGATCGTCATTATCGGTGCAGGCAAGGCATGCGCGGGGATGCTACAAGGCCTTGTCGATGTCTTGAAGATAAACACCCAAGCCGCCTCGGATCTTGATAAGCGAATCGGTGGCTGGATCAATGTACCCGAAGGTTCCATACCGCAGGGACTAGTGATTGACCGCTGCGTTCCTCGGACAGAGCTGACGGTATTCGAAGCTCGTCCGGCGGGGATCAACGCACCCACTGAACGCGCAGTGGCAGGTACTCAAGAGATCCTTAAGTGGGTTGAAAGCTGCGGACCGGACGATGTCGTGTTGTTCTTGCTAAGCGGCGGCGGCTCAGCGTTGCTTTGCGCACCGATCGAAGGGATCGATTTAGAGACCAAAGCGAAAATCACCGCAGCGTTATCGTTGCGTGGAGCGACCATTCAAGAGCTCAATTCCGTCCGACGTTGTTTGAGCAAAGTCAAAGGAGGTGGAGTATCGCGGCGATGCAAAGCCAAGACATTGATCACGCTGATGATCTCCGACGTGCTCGGTGACCCTCTGGAATCGATAGGTTCAGGCCCGACAATCGAGAACCCACCCCCCGACCCGGTCTTGGCCTTAAGCGTACTAGATCGATTGCTACCAGGTGAGTTTGGCGAGGTGCGCAAGCTGCTTGAAGATCGAATCCGTATCGAGGAAAAAGCAAAATCAAATGCATCAGGTATGGATAACGAAGGCTATCACGAAGTTACATCCGAGGCGAAAGGAAGTCAGCGCAGTAGCCCAAGATTGCGACCAGTGTATGTGTTGGCTAACAATCAGACCGCCGTCACGGCTGCCGCACAGCGAGCGGCTGAATTAGGCTATCGCGTCGAAAGCGAATCGAATATCGCAGGGGATGGATTGGCTGATCGATTCGGGAACGATCTGTTAGGACGGTTAGCGATCAAGCCCGTTGGTTCAGGTATCGTATCCGGGGGAGAGCCTACCGTCATGTTGCCAGCGAGCGAGGCGGCCAGCACTTCTTCTCGTCGCGGTGGGCGCAATTTGCATTTGATTCTTTCGGTAGGTTACAGCATCGTAAGAACGATGCTGAGTCAATCGGATCAAACCAACGAATCTTCAACAACAGCGACAAGCGATGCTTTAGAGAGTTTTGTAGAACGGATCCTAAGCGGTGAGCTAGACTTTGCGATTGTCTCCGGAGGGACCGATGGTGAGGACGGCAACACACCTTGCGCGGGTGCTTGGATCGACCGCAATTGGTTGCTCTCCCACGAGTCAAATGTTTCAGAGGTGCGCGCAGCGTTGGATCAATTCGATTCCTATGGTATCTTTAAAGACTCCGGGCATCTTTTAGAGACTGGCCCGACCCATACCAATGTCTGTGATTTGCGCGTTGGTTTAATCAGAGGCTTGCTGTAACAACCCACAAGCTTGTTTCACAACCCTTTGGGATTTCCTTGTTTGACCTTACGCTCATGGAGCAAAACACAATGCGTTGGGAATACAAATCCGTTCAGATGGAGACCAAGGGACTATGGGGTGGCAAGGTCGAGGGTAGCGAACTCGATCGCATCATGAACGAATTAGGAGAGATTGGCTGGGAACTGGTCTCCGCGTTTGATACGAATGAAGCTTACTGACGTTCTCGAAGCATCGTGTTATTGTTCAAACGTCCGAAATCGTAGTAGCTACATTTATTCGCAGTTGAACATGTGCAGTTAGCCTTCAATGCAAAGGCACGAATCGTGTCGGTGAAAGAGCTTCCATTCGAAGAGCCGAATATCGCTGAGCGTCCAATCAAGCAGCGTAGGATTGAAGGTTTTGATGCATTGCGTGTATTCGCATTGCTGTTGGTTCTCACCAGCCACCTTCAATCGCTCTGGGGTTCTTCGGCTTGGACCAAGATCTACGGGCTCGATATCGGTCAAATAGGTGTGTCGATCTTTTTGGCCATCAGTGGCGCTTTGATCGGGGGAGATTCTCGAACACCTTCCGAATGGCTCTTCGCAAGACTCATGCGGATTTATCCGGCGTATTGGATCGTCACCGTGGTGGCCTTTGCAGCGACGGCTTTGACGGGTTACAAACAGATTGAACCTATGCAGTTTCTCTGGCAGATGACAGGCCAAGGGCTGTACTTTATGACCGACATGGTCAACGTTGCAACTTGGTTTATCGGCTTGCTGATCGCGTTGTATTTCAGCATCTATCTATTCAAACGCTTGGGCCGATTGATAGAAGGAATAACCGTGTGCAGTTTGATTTGTTTGGGGATCGTCATGATCAACGAGTACGAAAGCTACTTTGCACATGCACTTGCGTTCTACGTCTCCGTCGGTTTTAGCAAATCAAAACGCTGGGATAAACTTCGCTGGCCCTTGATCGGACTGCTACTTGCACTGGTAATCTCTCTGGCGATCCCAAATCGCATTCTGGGTTATCCTGCGATCGGACTTCTAGGGGTTTATGCGGCTCGGTTCGTGGATAAGGTCCCGAACCTTATCAAACTCTTCGCGCGATATTCGTACGAATTTTACCTTATGCATGGGATATTTCTGGTCGGAGCAAAGAAACTTCTCGGTGAGAACACTCGAACGTCACTTAGCGTTGCAATGATCTTATTGAGTATTGCGACGACATGGTTTGCAGCGGCGGTCCTCCATGAGATACTTCGTTGGTGCGAATCGAAGTGGTTTGTTCGTAGCCGACCAAAGCATGTATCTTTTGAGAGTGAAAAACCATGATCAATCCAAGCCTTACAAGTGTTACGAGGATGCTTTTAGGTATCGCATCTATCAAGCGAATATGGATTCGCACCGCACTTCCTCTCGGCAGCGCACTGCTTCTCGGAAGCGAACTGATGCTTGGTAGTGCTACGTTACTCAGTAGCAATTGGGCTTTGGGACATGATGGTGAGGACCACGAGCACAAGCCACGGCAGGTCAAACCGGCTGAGATGTTTGCCCCATCGAATATCCCCGATCGAGTGATATTGACGTTTGCCGCCGATCCAACCACCAGCCAAGCGGTCACATGGCGCACGAGCACCGAAATTGAAAAAGGGCTCGCAGAGATTGCGGTAGCGACGCACGGGCCGGAGTTTGAGAAACAAGCCGTTCGGGTGGAAGCAACCACCGCTCCCCTTAAAACGGATTTGAACACAGCCCATTACCACAGCGTTGTTTTCAAAGATCTCAAGCCGGGGACCAAGTACGCGTACCGAGTTGGAGACTCAGTGAACTGGAGCGAGTGGTTTCACTTTACGACGGCGACTCACGGCGATCAGCCTTTCTCATTCATCTATTTCGGGGATGCGCAAAACAACTTGCGAAGCCACTGGTCAAGAGTGATCCGGGAAGCTTACAGCGATGCCCCAAAAGCGCGTTTCATGTTGCATGCTGGAGATTTGATCAACACTGCGGAATCTGATGCGGATTGGGGCGAGTGGTTCGGCGCAGGTGCTTGGATCAATGCGACAATCCCCAACGTACCGGTAGTCGGCAATCACGAACAGCACAAGAGGGAAGACGGCGTTCGGGAGCTGACCCGGCATTGGAGGCCACAGTTTACGCTACCCGAACAAGCCCCTGCGGGTTTGGAGGAAACCGTCTACAGCTTCGAATATCAAAATGCCAAGTTCATCATTCTCAACAGCAATCTTCAACAAGCCGAACAAGCCGTATGGTTGGAAAAAGAGCTCAGCGAGAATACCAAACCCTGGGTAATCGTGTCGTTTCATCATCCGATTTTTTCGACCGCCAAAGATCGCGATAACGCAGCTTTGAGAAAAGCTTGGAAACCTATCTTGGACAAATACCGAGTCGACTTGGTACTACAAGGACACGACCATTCGTATGGACGCACAGGATTAAGCACCCCGGTGGATCTCGCCAAAGCAGAAGGCTTGCCGGCAGGTGAAGTCACCAACGAGGCACAGGGTTTGACGAAGTATGACGAACACTATGGGACAGTCTACGTCGTGAGTGTCAGTGGACCGAAGATGTACAACGTCGACCCCAAACCGTTTATGGTTCGGATGGGAGAAGATACACAGTTGTATCAGATCATCACGTTTGAGGGGACGAAGCTCACGTATGAAGCCAGGACAGCCGTCGGGGAGCTGTACGATACATTTGAGTTACACAAAGAGCCTGGCAGTGCGAATCGTTTGGTCGAGGGGGAGCCCAAGATGCAGCAGCGCCGGCGACCACCAACTCCCGCGACCCCCTAAAGCGTTGCTACGGCAACCTGTTGCTACGGCAAACAACGCAACTCTCTCTGCGTCTCTTCAAATCGTAGGGCGGGGCTCCCGGCCCGCCTTCACCCCACTTACCAGCGCCATCTGGATAGCAATCACCGTGCTCTGATATCCCACCGTCTGGCGACGAGTGGCTACCCCTCTGACTTCTCTGTGTCTCTGTGCCTCTGTGTTTCAAAAAACCCCACAGATCAAGCAGCCTACCTTGCGCGGACTTTGGAAACACGGAGTCACAGAGTTCACGGAGAGACTCGTCAAACATCACCAACAAGAACCACCGTCTGGCGACGAGTGGCTACCACGACGAGTGGCTACCCTTCTGACTTCTCTCTGTGCCTCTGTGCCTCTGTGTTTCAAAAACCCCACGAAATTCCCCTTGCCCGCCCCAAAACCCTGGCTTACAATCAAACACTCAATCAACTAAGCAACTGTTCGAGCGTCGCACGGGAAATACTCAGAGAGCCATGAAACGAGCTACTGCAAAAAAAGCTGCCCCAACTCTCTGCGATGGACACGCACATCCTTCGACCCACGAACCCCTGATCGATATCGATTTATGCTCGCGGGCCGCATCGATCTTTCGCGCTCTGGGAGACCCAAGCCGATTGCAACTTCTCGCACTCCTCGCACGACGAGAAATGTGCGTAACAGAACTTACTGAAAGATTGGGCGATAACCTACCGGCAATCTCCCAACGCTTGAAACTCCTTCGAATCGAAAAGATTGCCCGAAGTCGTCGGCAGGGGAAACACATTTATTACTCGCTCTCAGATGAGCACATCAAAAACCTCATCTCCAACGGTTTAGCCCATGGAGAAGAATCGTGCTGACCCACAAACCCACACTTCCGTACCTTTTGCGATTAACCCCTGCATAGGTCACTACCGCCGCACGGGCACACAACCTTCCAGTTACAGAGTTAGAGATTTTTGTCGTCCCTTTTACAACGGAGAACATCCAATATGTCTACAAACCACGATCATCATGACCACCACGACCATGTGCACGGCCAAGGCTGCGGCCATACCGCCATCGAGCACAACGGACATGTGGATTACTTGCACGATGGGCACCTTCACCATCCGACATCCGCTGGAAAGATCGAAGAGCACGCAATCGAAGTCACCTCTGCAAACCCTGCAGCTTGCACAGGCGGGCACGTTTGCAGTGGTCACGAAGCCGGGCACGTACACGGACCGGATTGCGGCCACCCTGCTGTCCCCCACGGGGATCACGTCGATTACCTCGTCGATGGTCATTTGCACCACCAACACAACGGTCACTGCGATGATCACGGCAAGGTAAATGTACTTGCACAGTAGTGCCTCAAGGCCCTCAATCTCGTGCTGAAGGCTCCAGACCTCGCACTCCCCCTAAGCCGATGCAGCTAACGGCGGTTACCCATCTTTGGGAACCGCCCATCTTCTCGAAAATGTTTGGCTTACTTGTCTTAAATCCGTCTTGACCTGTCTTACGGAACTTGACTATCCTCCCCGATGTACAAGGCAAGCTTGGTAAGATCGGCGAGCCTGGTTGGAATTACAGGATAGATCCGTTGCGGCAAAGCGTCGGCGGGTCATGAGCGTTCAACAAGGATGGTTGAGTCCCATGTCCACTACAAAAACAGTCTTTACCACTGGCGAGGCTGCCAAAATTTGCAAAGTCAGCCAGCAAACAATTATCCGTTGTTTTGACAACGGCACCCTCAAGGGATTTCGCGTACCAGGAAGTCGATTTCGTCGAATCCCTCGCGATCAGTTGTTCGTCTTCATGAAAGACAACGGCATCCCAACCGATGCACTTGAAAGCGGCAAAAAGAAATTGCTGATCGTCGATGACGATCAAGACCTGGTAGATCTGATGCGAGATACATTCGAACGAGATGGTCGATTCGACATCCGCACGGCAAACAATGGCTTCGATGCCGGTATGCAAGTCAAAGAATTCCGACCTGACTTGGTCGTCCTTGACGTGATGCTTCCCGATATCAATGGCCGCGAAGTATGCCAGCGAGTTCGATCGGATCGCACCATGGACACGGTGAAGATCTTGTGCATCTCGGGTATGGTCGAATCGGACAAGATCGCCGATTTGAGAATGGCCGGTGCCGACGACTTCATGCAAAAGCCATTCACAACCGATCGGCTCTTGGAACGCGTCTGCGACCAACTCGAAATCGATCGCCCCATTGCGATGGCTGGCTAAATGGAATCAATGAAGGCGGCGCAATCGCTCTACTGCTTCGACGATCCGCGCCGCTCCTTCGACCACTTCCTCTTCGCTCGTTTCGTGAGACAAGCTTATACGAATCGAGCCTCGAACCACTTCGGGGCTCAAACCCATGGCTTGTAATACGTGCGATGGTTGACTCGAACCGCTAGCACAAGCGGAACCGGTTCCACAAGCGACTCCGACTCGGTCGAGCGCTAACTGGAGAACCTGTCGGTCAATACCCGGAAACCCGATACTGATGGTGTGAGGAAGCCGCTGCGCTTCCTGGCCATTGATCACTCCAGACCTGTGCGCACTGAGCAACAGCCCCTCAAGCATCTTGCGTCGCTCTGCCATGCGACTGCTTCTTTCTGCCAATTCTCCACAAGCCAACTCGGTGGCGATGGCGAACCCGCGCGCTAACGCCGGATTCTCCGTTCCAGGCCTGACTCCTAACTGCTGGAAGCCTCCGTAGAGCAGCGGCTCGATCGCAACCCCATGTCGAACCAACAACGCTCCGATCCCGACCGGCCCATGAAGCTTGTGTGCCGTGACGCTCATCGCATCGATCCCAAGCTTCTCAAAAGACAAAGGTAGCTTGCCAAGCATCTGAACGGCATCGCAGTGAACAGGGATCCCGTGCGGTTTACATATATCAACAACCGCTTCAATCGGCTGAACAACTCCGGTTTCATTGTTCGCTAACATCAGCGATACCAACGCTATCTGCTCCCCATCTTGCAACCATGTCTTTAACGGTTCAGGATCAATTCGACCAGAAGAATCGCAAGGCAAATAGCGAACGGATCGACCAAGTTGCCCAAGCCTTTCGGCTGCCGCCAATACGCTCGGATGCTCGATCGAGGAGACAACCAATGTACCCGGCCTCATCGCTGCAATCCCAAAGACTGCTAAGTTGTTCGCTTCCGTTCCACCGCTGGTAAAAATTAAAGAGTCGCTGTGCATCCCAATGATGCGAGCCCCAAGTCCGCCGAGAATCCTCTCGCGCGCATCTTCAACCACCTTGCGAGCTTGCCTGCCCCCCGCATGCTGACTGCTCGGATTAACCCGTCGGCTCCGATATTCTTCGCACAGCTGATCAGCAACCCTTGGGTCGATTTGTGTTGTGGCGTTATTGTCGAAATAAATCACGGTTTGGCTGTTCTTCTCAAGGATCGATACAGAAAGTATCGGAACAGATCCCCGCCGGTGGGTCAACCCGTACGGCCGGCTGCCGACATCGCTTTCAGGGACCCGAGCCCACCGTCGATCTGCAGAACTTGGCCGGTGACCCAATCATTGCGGGGATCGGCAAGAAACAAAATCCCTCTGGCGATATCTTCTGGTTCCCCGAAACGACCCAAGGGATGCATTCCGAGAGAAACTTCGGCGCTGCGAGGATTGCTCCAAACTCGCTGTGTCAAAGCCGTTTGCACCAACCCTGGCGCGATAGCGTTGACCCGGATTCGCTTCGCAGCGTAACTCATCGCCGCTGACCGCACCAAGCCTTCGATTCCACCCTTCGCTGCCGCAATCGCTTCATGGTTCGACAAACCGATCGAAGCTGCCGACGAACTCATCAGCACCACCGAACCTCCATCCTTGAACTTCGGCACAAAGGCCCTAAGAACCCCAGCAGCAGAAGTAAGGTTCGTGTTGATCACACTATCCCATTCGGCGCGGCTCGTTAAATGAATCGGTTTAAGCAGCACTGAACCTGCTAGATGTATCACGGAATGGTACCCACCTAAATGGGCATCGGCAGCAACCGCCGCTTGAACCATCCCCTCCCAATCACTCGCATCCCCAACAAAGTGCCCCCAGCCATACTCCGTAGCCAAAGCTTGCAACCGCTCCGTATCTCGACCGATCAAAAAAGCTTCACCACCCGCTTGCTTTATCGCCTTACAAGTCGCTTGACCTATCCCACCATAAGCCCCCACGACAACTGCTTTGAATCGCGATGCTTTATTCGCACCCGCCCCATCAACAACTTGCGAATCAGAACTTGGCAATTGTGGCTCATTCCCCATTCGAGATCTTATTCCTCAACTTTGAAGTTCTCTGACCGAAAGCGCTCGGCTTGCATTGTATTAGTGCGTCAACCCCCAATAGCATTTATTAACAAACCTTCGACATTCATCTTGATTAAATATCGACTGCACCGCTTGACAACGTTCATACAGTCTCACGTCCCAAGCGAGACGCGATTCGATAGCCCAGGCTCGACTCGAAAACTCAGTGGGGCTTGACCCATACGGGTTTAAGTTTGCTGCCCGAGCCGTTCAGGTAGTATCTGTCAGTTTCCTTCCATAGGTTTGAGTGATTGCTATGAAGAAGTTATCGAAGATTATCGCGGGTGCTCTGTTGAGCGTTGCCTCGACCACTGCGTTTGGTTTTGAAAAGAACATTGTTGAAACAGCTGTAGAGGCTGGCAAGTTCAAGACGCTTGCGACGGCTTTGACCGCAGCAGGTTTGATCGATGCAGTGAACGGTCCTGGACCATTCACTGTATTCGCACCAACCGACGATGCGTTTGCTAAAGTTCCTAAGGAAACTCTTGAGATGTTGCTCAAGCCAGAGAACAAGGAAAAGCTCAAGGCTGTTTTGACATACCACGTCGTACCAGGCAAGGTCATGGCGAAGGATGTTGTCGGACTTAAGGGTGCGAAGTCGCTCAACGGTCAACGAATCGATGTGAAGGTTGATGGCGACAAGGTATCTGTTGACGGTGCAAACGTCGTCGCAACCGATATCGCTTGCACCAACGGTGTGATCCACGTGATCGACTCCGTGATCCTCCCAGCATCGGACAACATTCCAGCAGTTGCAACCAAAGCAGGCAAGTTCTCGACTTTGCTCGCAGCAGCTAAAGCAGCAGGTCTCGTCGACGCACTCAGTGGCGATAAGGCTTTGACCGTCTTCGCTCCTACCGACGAAGCTTTCGGCAAGTTGCCAAAGGGAACCGTCGAGTCGTTGCTCAAGCCAGAGAACAAAGACAAGCTCAAAGCGATTCTTCTTTACCACGTAGTCGAAGGCCGCGTTTACTCTGAAGACGCGCTCAAGGCTAAGTCTGCAGCTACCCTCCAAGGTGGCAAAGTAGAAATCACTGTCAAAGACGGTGCAGCTTACGTCAACGGTGCAAAGATTCTTGCAACCGACGTCGACGCTGGCAACGGCGTGATCCACATCATCGATTCGGTTATTCTTCCACCAGCGAAGTAATTTCCGCAATAGTTCAGCGACACAGTTGCAACGCAAGTCTCGCACTCGTTTCGCCGAACAATCTATAAACGACAAAAGGCCGGGGAATCTTTCCTCGGCCTTTTTTCATTCTCTGTGATTCAAAGAAGAGTATCAGACCGCGCGCCAACCATTGCGCGGACTTTTGGAAACACAGAGTCGCAGAGTTCACGGAGTCTCCATCCCAGAACCCAAACCCTCTTCTCTGTGCCTCTTCAAATCGTAGGGCGGGGCTCCGGCCCGCCTTCCCCAACACTTCCCAACGCGCTCGGGACAGAAATCACCGTGCTCTGATATCCCACCGTCTGGCGACGAGTGGCTACCCACTTCTCTGTGCCTCTTCAAATCGTAGGGCGGGGCTCCGGCCCGCCTTCCCCCCACTTCCCAACGCGCTCGGGATAGAAATCACCGTGCTCTGATATCCCACCGTCTGGCGACGAGTGGCTACCTTCTTCTCTGTGCCTCTTCAAATCGTAGGGCGGGGCTCCCGGCCCGCCTTCACCCCACCACTTCCCAACGCGCTCGGGACAGAAATCACCGTGCTCTGATATCCCACCGTCTGGCGACGAGTGGCTACCCTCTTCTCTGTGCCTCCGTGTCTCTGTGTTTCAAAAAACGCGCGAATCGTAGGGCGGGGCTCCCGGCCCGCCTCCCCCCACCTCAGAATCTCCATTCAATACCAGCATCTGCACCATGAAACAAAATCGAGTCATCGGAGCTCGTAGCAATCGGACGATCCTCCAACAAATCACGGTGGTCTTGATCATCGACCGTTGCAACACCGGTTAAGACCCACCATCGATAGCCACCGTAAAGCGTCCAGTTCGACCCAAGTTGATATCGCGATCTCAAATGCAGCGCGAACATTGAAGCGATCGAAATTTCGTCGTCGATAGCTCTCATATTTAATCCCGTACCGCTCGAAGCCGAGAAAGACGATTCAGCTGAGTTCAGATACAGACCAGCATCGGCAGCCCCACCGATCGAGAACTTCTCTCCCATCGGACGCCAATGCTCCAGTCCTCCCGACCAACCAAAAAGAGAGTTACCTGCCGAGGTACTGAAGGTTCCCACAGCGGGATTACCGCTCGGCGAATTGCCAGCCGAACCTTGGGAATCCAATGAGAGTGTCTCTGAGTATTCGATCACTTCACATCCGACACGGTAGTTGTTGATCTCGTCGGTAAGCCATCGTTTGTGCAATCCATAGGATCGATAGCTCGCCGATTGGACTTGATGCTGCTGCGAGGCGTTCGTGAAGTTCGTCAACCACTCAGGAATTACCGAAACAAGGCTTGCGTTGACAGGCCCAGCGGAACTTTGCGATCGATTCCAACGGAGCGAACCAAGAAACGAAAACTCATAGGAATCCATCGGGTTAGCCATGAAACCAACCGTGAGGTCCGTCCCGAAGTCGGCCCCAAATGGGCTCAACGTGGTGCCTTGTGTGTAAGTTAAATTCTCATCTCCCGAGCGATGAATCCAGACTGGAGCATACCGCATCGTCCATCGCGGACCGTCAAAGCTTGCCGCTTTGGGCTCAGGCATCGCACCGACCGGTCGATGTTTCACGTTGTAATTTGCCGGTGCGTTATTGACTGCGTTCGGATTTACAACGTTTGGGTTTGAGAAGCTGTAGCTCCCATTTGGATAGCTTTCGACACCCGCATAAGGTGCAGGCGATGCAAGATTGGGCACCGGTTGAATTGTGGTGCTAGGTATTGCCCCAAATGCATTGGACGTAGTCGGCGACGGAGGAATCGCAAGTTGATCACTACGCGGAGTTGCAGATGGAATTACCGGAAAGGTTTTGGTAGGTACCGCAGGTGATGTAGGCTCAATGACCGGTTGATCTAAACTTCCTGCCGGTCGAGGTAGAGCACCTCGATAGTTTCCACCAGTTGCCGAGATCCCCGATCTCTCATTGGCTTGCTCCATCATCCGAAGATAGTCTTTCGATGTCAGACCACCTGCGGGCGATTGCGCACTTGGCTGCATCGTTACCGCCGAACCGACAACTGGCGATTGCCCTTGCACGGAACCCACGCCAGGAAACAATACTGACCCGACCAAACACACTCGGCTAGCCCAAAGGACTCTGCGTTTGGTAGCCCCTCGAAACAGTCGACATCGAGACAGTCGACATCGAGACAGTCGATCTTGCGACAGTCGATCTTGCGACAGCCTAGTTAGCGAAGATGCTATCGCGTTGAATATCGACTGGATATAGCTTGGCATTTCCTACTTCGTCCTTACCGGACTTCCAAAGCATCGACGACCGGAACAAGTACCATCTTGCGAATCGAACCGATGATCTTTCGAGCTTGGTCGTTCGATTCCACCATTCCCTTAACAATCAGCGTACCGTCAGCTTGTGGCTTGACTTCGATTTCCGCATCTGGAACCAAGTGACTTATAACCCCTTGGATCTCTTCAACACCCACACTCGACTTGCTGGCAACTTGCCAAGGCTTGACCACAGAAACCTTTACATAAGTCGGCTTGCTGCTTCTCTCCGAAGTAACCTCAATGATGGTCTCTCCAGGTTGATCTCCGACAACAAACAGTCGGCTACCATTCGCAACGACGCGGCAGACCGATCCATCGACGATGTGTATTTTCGAGATGCTGCCTCTGACGTGCAAAGCACGCATCGATTGGCTTTCCATCTGCATTCTCTCGCCGCGATCTACGTCGTATTGAGAACTACCCGATGTCATCACCAGTGGCCCGGTAGTCATCGCGATTCCTGCGACGCTCGCTTGGGCACCTTGCGCCACTTGCGATTCCGCATCGTCCTTCGGTGCAGCCGATGGCAGCGAAGTCATGATCGGAGCAGCGATCACTGTATTGGTTGCAGCGTGAATCGCGTTTGTCGTAGGTTGAAGGGCTTTAGGTGCTGGTTGAACGGTTTTGACTGCCTCTACAGGAGCCTTGGCCGCCGATTCATTCGACTCTGATTCGCTCGGCGTTTGTTCACTCTGAGTTTGTTCACTCTGAGGTGGCAGGCTTGGCGTTGGCAGGCTTGGCGTTGGCGTAATCGGTGAAATTGGAACATTGACCACAACGGCCGGTAAAGCCGGAGTCGGAATGCTTACCCCCTGCGGACCTTTTGCTACTTCCGTGGTTGAAGGTATGCTTGTCGCAGGTGCACTCGGTAAGGAAGCAGGAATGCTTGGAAGCGAATTCCATTGCGGTGGACTTGGCGGAACTACATTATCCGCACCATTCGCATCGTCACTTCCCGATTGAGCATCCTCTGTTTCGTCGACAGTGTTGCCGATAGAGCCATCGTTTGCTCCACCAGATGTTTCTTGTGAAGGCAAACTCGATGGAGGCACAGAAGGGACCGTATCGGTGCTTTGTGCGAGCTCTAGGCTTGGCAACGGCACGATCTTCGGTGCTACTGTAGAACCGATAGCTTGTGCAAGATTATTCGCCATTGCATCGACTGTATCGTCGACCCGAACAGGGATCTCGATACCGGTTTGTGCATATGGACTATTAGGACTTGGAAACGCAGGAACCGCGACGACTTGATCGGAACTAAAGCTGAGCTTCACAGGGGTCTCGGCAGTGATATCCCCAGAACGAGTTACTTTCAGATTCGACGAATTGGTCTGCGATGGAAGGCTAGCGATGCCCGATGCAATCGAATCGCTGGAAACAAAGCTGCCTGCGCTCAACCGGACTTTAGCGCCGATGCTGCGCGATGTTTCAAGGTCTTGCGGAGTCTGTTTCTGAGCAACAGGTGTTGCGACTTTCATCGCGGGTACTTTTACCAAGCTTGGTTGACGCTCAGCACTGGTAGCCACTGCGTTGATAACCGGTGTTTGGCTTTCGTCGCCGGCGGAAGCCAAACGGATGGGCTCGAGAGGTGCTGCTGGAGTCGGGAAGGATTTCGGAGCAGGAAGCTCGACGATGTTGGGAATTGAAGCGTTGGTCTCAAGTGAGGCCGGTGCTGCAAGCGGTGCCGGGGCAGCCAAAGGTGCTGGTGCAGCCAGCGGTGCCGGGGCAGCTAGTGGTGCTGGTGCAGCCAAAGAAGCCGGAGCAGCTAGAGGTGCCGGTGCTGCCAACGGTGCTGGTGCAGGCAAGGCGATCGGTGCAGGTAACGATGCTGGAACCGATTTCGGCTGGATCCCGATGGCTCGCATGGGAGCGTTTCGATTCCAATCGTGCGCCGAAGCGAGATCGAAGGACGAAGCGACCAGGGTGGTTCCCAGGGACAAGCTTGCCATCAAAAAGGCTCTATTTCGGGTTCTTGCGCGTTGGATTTTCGACGAGACCATAACCTAACCCCCAGCATCGAATACGGCTTGCAAATCGAAGGAACCACTCCGTTCCTTCGCTGTGACAATCGGATGTATGGGGTCTATCGGAAGTCCAGACGGGGGGAGTTGAGGGATTTTAAGGATTCTGCGGATTGCACCTGTTGCACCGGCTGCAACGAAGTTAACGGGCGACGATTGGTTTCCAAGCCGTTGAAATTGCCATAAATTATGAATTTATAAGAGGTTGCGCGTTTGAAGACACTGGAACATGGATTCATAATTGCACTAGGCAAATTGCGCGACGGGGCTGACAATTCCTAGGTTTACAGACCTCCAAGAGTTTTTTCTCCTGCGATAACGGAAACACATCGAGTGGAACGTAACAATCGTTTTCTTGCTTGGCTCCTCCTGGGCTTAGCAATCTATTTCTTTATCTCGAGCATGCGACAGCAGCAGTCCCTGCAAGAGCTTGCCGAGCAGAAGAAGCAACAAGAGTTGCAAGTTCTGCAAACGAAGCGTCAGGAAGAGTCGAAGCAACTCGCTTTAAAGATCGCTGAAGAAAATCCCGGTTTGACCATCCCGTTGGAACCGCCGCGTCAGCGATGGACCTTGGGCACGATGAATCCGACCGATGGATATCGCTTTCTCGTAACCCTCGATAACCGAGGGGCGATGATCGAACGAGTAGAACTCGTCGAGCAGAAGCAACCCGGTCACTTCAATTTCCGCTCGTTGCATACCAAGAACATCGGTGGGTATCTGGGGTACCTCGCTCCGGAGGAACGTTCCGGGGGCGGGGTGATCATTCATAGTGTCCCAGGAGGATCGGCCGCCGCGACCGCGATCTGTCAGCAAGAGCAACTCAC